>PMUK01000171.1 GCA_003166915.1 Candidatus Cybelea palsarum | reverse complement strand
TGTCACCCCGCGCCCAGCTCGGCTCTACTTTTTGGGTGAAGGCACCTTTCCGCCGGCAGCGCGAGCCTCACTGAGCCCGATCGCGATGGCTTGCTTGCGGCTGGTCACCTTCTTCCCCGAGCGACCGGATTTGAGCTCGCCACGCTTCATCTCGTGCATCGCGCGCTTAACCTTCTTGCCGGCCTTGGCCCCGTATTTGCGGGTCGACTTCTTTCTCGGTCCGGTTTTTTTCCGGGTGGACGCCTGTTTGCGAGCGGACGCCTTTTTCCGAGTCCCGGTCGTCTTCTTCTTGCGGACCGCCATGGATCTAAACCCGCGCTCCTCGGCCCGTGATTAGGTTATACACGATCAGGATCAGGACGACGAGCAAGAGGATGTGAATCAAACCGCCCCCGACGTGCAGCACGAATCCAATAAGCCAGAGGAAGAACAAAACGACGATGATTGTCCAGAGCAAACCTATCATGTATTCTCCTTCATGGGTGTGAGCGTTGGGACTCTCTTTCCCCAATCCTGGCCAACCAATGCCTCCCTTCGTTAAAGCGCGCTTACACGTTCGAAGCCTGGGAAAACGCTGCGGGGGCTTTCTTGGACGACCCGGCTAAAGATGACGTGACGCTGTTAAGCCGGCGGTTTCGACGCAACATTGAAACGACTAACCAAAGCTGAGCTCGGACCCACCGCGGCTGCTACGGAACGCGACCTGCAGTCCGTTCGTGTCGTAATCGCGCGGACGGCCGACGTCCTCTGGCAAGCGGATTCCTCGGGAGCGGTCACCGGAATCACCGTTTGCAGGCCCGCCCTGCCCGAGCGTGCCGGCGAGCTCGACGAAGCGGAAGTCGCTCAAATCGAGATTCTTTGGCGCAAGGCGGTCCTCTGCGCGAAGCGGTTCAGCGCCGTCTATCACGTTCGCACCCCGGGGAACCCTACGCTACGCAACTTCCTCATCCAGGCGATACCGATCTTTTCCAGCGACGACGAAGTACTCCATTGGACTGGTCACGCTTCCGAGGTCGATCGGTTTGCCGATGCCGGGACGCGGTTCATCTCCGAAGCGACGGCCGTGCTCTCTTCATCGCTCAGCCGATCCACGATCGTCAACCGGCTCATTGCGGCGTCGATCGAGGAATTTTGCGATATTTGCGCCGTCCACACGGTCGAGAACGACGGTTCGGTTACCTTGGACGGCTTTGCGGATCGGCGACAAGGCGTCAAGCTCGCGCACGAAGCGCTCGACCAACCCGTAGGCGACGCGTTGCGTGCGCGTCAACCGGTCCTGTTACTCTCCGGAACGTTGGGCGAGCCAACCGACGAGAACCTTCGAGAGTTCGTCCGCATCTCCAAGATGCGGTCGGGGATCATCGTGCCCCTGTTCGTCGGCACGACCTGCATCGGCACGTTGAGCTTCTTGGAATCGGAGCGTCGTTCGAGCTTTGCAGCGCGCGAGCTGGACGTAGCTCTCGTGGTCGCTCGTCAACTGGCGATGGCCCTGGAGAACATCAGAACGTTCGAGCGAGAGCAGAAGATCACCGAGCGGTTCCGGTTCTTGGCGCGAATCACCGAACGGCTCTTTGCGACGCTTGATTCCAAGAAGACGCTCGCGCTGCTGCTCGATGGACTTACCGAGCAGTTTGCCGATTACGCGCTCGCCGCTAAGCTGACCGACGGCCACCTCCGCACGATTGCGGAAACCGGAACGAAGGCGGGCTTGCGCGCCGAGAGCGAGGAGGAAATGGTTGCGTCCCTCCTCGATCGGCGCTCGATCCTGAGCGGCGCAACGTTCGAGGTCGTGCACGGCCCGCGGTTCAAATCCGGCCCGCTCGACGAAACGACTCGACCGCGTTCGTGGATAATGGTTCCGCTCTTCTCGGGCGATTCAATCTACGGCGCGATCGTCTGTTGTTCGAACACACGTCAGTACGATTCCAGCGACCTCGAAATGCTCGAAGAGATCGGGCGGCGCGCGTCGCTTGCCGTCGCGCATGCCGACGGTTTAGTCCGCGAACGGCGCCTCATTCAAACGATCCAGGAAGCGACGCTCCCCGCGCATCTTGCCCGCGTCGATGGCGCGACCCTCAGCGCAATCTACCGTCCCGCCGCCTCGGAAGTGCAGGTCGGAGGCGACTGGTACGATGCGTTCGATATCGACGATCATCGCATCTTGCTTACCGTCGGCGACGTTACCGGCCATGGCCTCGAATCATCGATCGTGATGGGTAAACTGCGTCACGCCATCAACGTCGTTGCGTTGTACGAAAACAATCCCGCGCGCATTCTCGATGCAGCCGACGGAATTCTCTCGCGGCGCTATCCAGGTTCGGTCGCGACGGCCTTCGCCGCCATTTTCGATACTCGCACCCGCACGATCTCGTACGCCAACGCCGGTCATCCCTATCCGCTGCTGCGCCGTCGCGATGGAACGATCGCCGAGCTGGAAGCTGAAGGCCTTCCCCTCGGATTGCGCACCTTCGGGCTCCCGGCCACGCCGGTGACGGAACGCCTGGACGATGCCGCGCTGTTGACCCTCTACACCGACGGCTTGATCGAAGCGACGCGCGACGCGCTCGCCGGCGAGATATTGCTGCGCGAAGCGATCGCGAGCGATGCCGTCTTCTTCGTTGAAAGCCCCGCGGAGTTTGTCGAAACGTACTGCCTACGCCATCGGGCGCCCGATGACGTTGCAATTTTGGTTCTGAACTTCATTCGATCGCAGCGGTGGACGTTTGAGCCCGGAGATTGGCACGCAGCCCGACGCGCCCGCCGCGAGTTCGTCGGCAGTCTCGAGGCAGCAGGCTCCGCGCAGAGCGACATTAAAGCTGCCGAGCTCATCTTCGGCGAACTTACCGCCTACGTCGCACAACATGCCGCAGGGCGGATCGATATCGCACTCGATTGGGCCGCGACGAACGCCGTGCTGCACGTCATCGATCGCGGCGAAGGCTACGCGGCCAGCGAACGAAGAGAACCGGGCGATCTACTGACCGAGCGCGGCCGCGGACTCTGGTTGGTTGGACGCCTGGGCGCGCAGTTGAGCGTCGAGATACTTCCGGGTTTCGGCACGCACGTGCGCGCCGTTCTCCCAGCTGCTCAGGCCTGAGCGTATTCCTGCGCTTTGGCGAGGATGTCGTCGGCATAGCGCGGCAGCGTGCTGCGCAAATGGAGAATCATCTGTTCGGCCGTCGGCACGAACGTGTCGAGCGAAGCGAATCTTGCAAGCATCAACGAGCGCAATCCGTCGTTGCGGTTGCCCAGCACGTCGTCCATCGCGCACCGCATCGCGTTTTCGAAATTATGCGCGACGGCGGGGACGACGCGCGTGTGAGAACCCAGCAACGGGTGCACGCACGCAAGCTGAAAATCTTCGCTGAGGACGTCGATCGGGTAGCCGCAGAAAATATCGAAGTCAACCGAATGGATCAAAGTGTTCCACAAAGCTTCTAGAGCGATTGCCGCAGCAAACGATTTCTGCGACCAGAGGACGCCGACCATCTCGCCGTAACCGCGCAAACGGCCGTACTTTGCGTGCAGCTCCCTGGCGACTGCGCCGCAGCTCGCGTCGAAGCGTTCGAGGTTGGGCCGTCCGTCGCTATCGAGCAACGCAGCAAGCGTTTCCTTGGCGTCGAGGCAGACAACGTGACCGGAAAGCAGCCCGCAGCTAATGGCCTCGCGCCGCTCGGGGCCCGCGATGACGACCGCAGCGCCGCCGTGCCGCAGCGATTCGTTCAAAAAACGGGCCGCGTTGCGCGCGAGCCGAGCGTCGTCGCCGCCGTAGAACTGGACCAGGTGCTCGAGCCCCCGTTGCTCCGAGTTGACGTTCACGCTAACCATGGTACGTTTCTTTACCCGCGGAGTCAAATCCGCACCACCCGCTTCTAAGCTAGAGTGCGCTGCTATGAATCGGGCATGCCCTTTCAAATAAAAGCAAGCCCCGTTCACCGCCGGCCAGACTGCGCGAAAATTGAAGCGAGCCCACGACGACGAACACCAGAACGATTGCGAACAACACCGGCGTAAAATCGAATCCACGCCACGGTCGCTTCGAATCCCAAAGGGCCATACTTACTAAACGCCCCACCGCGCAGTTTGGATGTCCGCCCGGGCCGGACCGCTCAGGGTAAGGATGCGGCCGCCGTCGTACTACAAGCGCGATGCTTTTGCTCGGGATCGAAACGTCGTGCGACGATACCGCGACGGCCGTCGTACGCGACGGGCGAGACGTCTTGTCGAGTGTCGTGACGAATCAGGACGAGTTCCACGCCAAATATGGCGGTATCGTCCCCGAGATCGCGAGCCGGCGACACGTCGCGCTGCTCTCCGCGGCCGTCGAAGACGCGCTCGAGCGCGCAGGCACGACGCTCGAAGAAATCGACGGTATCGCCGTCACTGCCGGACCGGGGCTGATCGGAAGCCTCGTCGTGGGCGTCGCAGGCGCCAAAGCGTTAGCCTTTGCATCGAACAAACCACTGTACGCAGTAAACCATTTGCATGGACACGTCTTTGCGCCGTTCCTCGATCGCCCGGAGAGCCCGCCCTATCCGTTTCTCGCGTTGCTCGTCTCCGGCGGCCACTCGCAACTCGTCGCCGTCGACTCGCCGCTGCGCATGCGCGTCCTCGGACGCACGCACGACGACGCTGCGGGCGAAGCCTACGACAAAACGGCGCGCCTGCTCGGCTTACCCTATCCCGGCGGCCCCGAGCTCGACCGTCTCGCTCGCACGGGAAATCCAAAGGCCTATGCGTTTCCTCGCTATCGCCCCGCAGGCGACGCGCTCGATTTCTCGTTCTCCGGTTTGAAAACGTCGGTGCGCTATTTTCTCGAATCGCAAGCCGGTCGCGAGGCCGCGCCTGCCGACGTCGCCGCGTCGTTTCAAGCCGCGGTGGTCGATGCCTTGATGACGCAACTGCAATCGGCTTTCGAACGGGCGCGCTACAATGCCGTCGTTGTCTCCGGCGGCGTCGCCGCAAACTCGGCGCTCGCGTCCGCGGTGACGGCCTGGAGCAAGCGCGACAGCGTGTCGGCTTTCATTCCTCCGCCGAAGTACTGCACCGACAACGCGGCGATGATCGCCGCGGCGGCCTTCTACCAGCGCGACGCAACGCGCGCCGATCCGCTCTCAATGACGGCCGACGCGAATCTTCCCTTCGTGCTTACGGTACGTGCGAGCCATACTTGAGCGCATAATTCGCTGGAAATGGTTGCGCGCAGTGGCTGGTTTTATACAAGGTGCCGCCGACAAGCATCGATGAGTAGACGCACAGTTGCCCCGAAGACGGCAGGCTAGCAAAGAGCACCTGGCCGGCGTGGTTCGTTCTCAACGTACTGATGACGCCGGTGGGTCCGCCGTTGGCGATTGACCGGGAAAGCGTCACGGCCTGGTTGTAAAGGCCGCCTCCCTTTAACGTCACCGTCACCGTCGTCGAACTCGGGTTCGGCGCGTTGCTTGTTGACGGGGTCGACGATCCTGAGCTGCATGCCGCAAGTGCAGCAAGCAAACTGATGATCCCCAGGCGACGAACTATGCAAGCCATGATACTTCCTTTCGCACCCTGCGATGCTCGCGATTCTTGTGAAACTAGGGTTCGCTTGAGTGAATTGGAACCATGCCGCCGCTGAGCCTTTCTAAGGTCCGCTTAACCGGGACCGTGCTCTTCCTTGCATGAACGGATCGGCTCGATCTCACGCGCTTCACTTATCTGCTAAACAGCATTGAGATTTTTGAGGTCAGGAGCTTCCACATAAATCCGGCGGGGTACATCGTGGAACTTGGAATATCCGTCGGGACCCCGGCATTCTCGGGCTTAAATTTCGTACAAATACGCCATTGTAAGGGAGGCATGTCGCCCTGAAATCGCGCTCGATACATGGGTACCCAGTGCTTTGCATCATCAAATCGCATTACCATGGCCGAACTGCAGCAGGTAGCAACAACTCGGCTCGTAGTCGATTTCTCCTCGATCTTATAGCCTTTTAGAAGCTCGGCACCCTTTGAGTATTTTATGCGATCTTTACGATAAAGAATATAGTCGGTTCCACCATCTGGACCTAGAATTGGAACAGCGTTAGTCAATGCCTCAATCTGCCGGGAGCCTTTTTGGCAAGAGTCGCAATAGCAGACGACACTCGTAATGGGAGTACCAAAAGCTTCGATTTCTACGCTTCCGCATAAGCAACGAGCGGTTCGCATACCACCACCTTTAAGGCTGGATTGAGTTAAGCGGGGATTCCCCACATGACCCTCCTTTTCGTTATTGTACCGCACCGTACTTTTGAAAGTACGTTCGCTCGTGCTGATAATCCAAGACGATGCGATAGTTGTCGAGCACGTTAAGCCCGACAAAGCCATCGTTATCGAGATCTTGCCCGCGGCCCCCGGCAATGACGCTTGCCAGGAGCGGCCCAAGCCAGAGGCCTCCAGCGGACGCGTTCGGCACGACATACTGCGTCGCGTCGAGAATTTGGCCTCCGATAAAGCTCAGGCGCGTCGTGTCGAGCTCGTGGACCGACGCCGCGATGCGGTCGTAGATATCTTCGTTAATGACCGTATAGGGCGCACCCAAATCGAGCAGGAGGGTCGCCGGCTCGTTTTCGAGGCGGGCGTGAATCGCGGGTCTGCAGGACTCTAACGGTGTCTGCACACTCGTCCAGCGCGGATCGGTCGCCGACGGCACGTTTGCGAGGGCGACGGTTTGGCTGCGAAAGTCGATGCGCAGCGGCCTGCTCGCGATGAAGTCGCAGCCGAGCAGACCGACCACGTGTACGCCTTGCTTGATGTAGTCGTGATTGATGACGAGTACTACGAAATTCGTTGCGTAGACCGGACCGATGTCGAGGCGCGGCAGCACGGCGTTCGCAAACGTGACCGCGCCCCCTTTGGTGCCGGAATACTTTCCAAACTCCTGCCCGCCGAGCCGCCGCACCAAGTCGCGGTCGAGCGTTACGCTCGATGCGCCCGAGTCGAGCTGGAACCAGTAGGGAGCGCCCTGGATGTCAACGCGAATGAGAACGCCGGAGGGTCCGAACATCGAGTTGAGCGTCGCGGGCAGGCGATATTGCGGAACGAACGGCGTTCTAGACTGAGGGATCGCGAGGAGATGCGGATCGGCGAGGCGATCGTGCCGAACCATAATCGTCCGGGACGTCTGCGTCGAGAGGCTATCCGACTGATCGACTCGGGTGGGCACCGGCTTGCCGCAAACATGGATGTATTGCGAAAGCCGATAGACTCTGACGGCTTTGTCGTAGTCGCGCGTTTGCGTTTCCCGCAGCAAAAAGGTGCCGGCGTCGAAGTATCTTCGCTGAAGCAGGCTCGCATTTGGAGCTATCTCGAGGACGTATTGACGCGTAGGCGCCCTCGTGATTCCCAGCATCCGAACGCGTGGATCCGGCTTACGGGCCGCCGCACTCAATGCGCGATCGAACGGCGTTTGGCGCGAGGAGTCCGGCAGCACGAGACCGTTTGCCGTCTGCATCCACGACCGGTCCGAGAGGCGCCCTCGCTCGGTGCGCAATCCGTGCGTGGTGGTGACGACTCGAAAATCGCTCAACTTTCCGCTGCCGCGCGTTTCGTAGTAGTCGTTAACGATCACGTCTCCGTTAGTCGTGGTCGTCCGATACCTAAAATAAAAGACTCCCGGTGCCAGGCATCTGCCGGCCGCGTCGCGATAGTGCGTGAGCAATTGCTGGGGCGTGAGCCTCGTCGGGGAGAACTGCGGCTGGAGCGAACAGGCGCACAACGTGGTCGCGGCCATCGCCATAGCAGAGCGGGCAATTCGCATCGCGCAGCCGCCTCCGAGCTAGGGCCCGCTTAAGGGGGACGTCACCGCCCTGGGCCCCAGACGAAGCTCGTAGGCGAGATATGCGTGGAAGGTTCGCGCGCCTGCAATCGACGTGCCGAACGAGAAGAGCACCGAGTGGATCGCCGAGTAGTCGTCGTTCATGCCGATTCCGATGTTCGTTGAGCCGCGTTCGCCGCTGCGATCGGAACCGGTCGAGTAGATCTCCAGGCCTGCATTGACCTGATCGGAGAATCCGTAGGTGCCCGCGAGACCGCCGGACCAGAAGTTTCGGCCGCCGGCGCCTTCGTTTCGCTCCCACCCGCCTCCGCCAAACAACGTTACGCGTCCGATCGTCTTCTGAGCCCACAGCGGCAAAAAGAGCGTCTGCGTGCTGCCATCGGCTTCGGGCGACTCAATCCCGGTCGGAACGCCGATCGAGGGATAAAATGAGACTTGCGGCCGCGATGCGCTTTCGGGAATGAAGCGGTACTTGATACCGAAGTCGCCGTTGCCTGCCCCGAATCGCGCCGGATCGTTTGGAGTCGTCGTAAACGTGAGCGGAAATGAACCGGCAATCTGCACGTTCGGAAGTGGTCCATAATTGATCTCCGCAAACGGCAACGACGTTTCGCTCTCTCCGTGAGTGTACTCGCCCTCGTAGCCGATGTAGATCTCGTAGTTGCGATACGCGACCGGCACCGGATCGTCCGTCT
>PMUK01000160.1:202-6681 GCA_003166915.1 Candidatus Cybelea palsarum | reverse complement strand
AATGTCGATATCTAGCGTCGCGCGCGCGAGCTCAATACGGTACTCAAGTGCGGCCCCTTCTTTGAGAAGCCAGGCGTCAGGTGCGACGAGCTGGAGGCGAGCCAAAACACGACCAAATGCGACTTGCCTTCGAAGATCCTGGAACGTTCTTCTCTCGCTGGCTAGAGAGTGCAGCTTAGCTCGGAGCGCAGATTCAAATGCGGCGATTGTTTCGTACTGCCTTGCCATTACTTCGGCCCTTTTTTGCGGCGTTGTGTATTTTCGATCAGTGCGCGCACGCGCGCCGGCTGTTTTGTGAGCGCGCGCTCTAGGTCGGCAGCGCGAATTAGACCGCGCGCAAGGCCGGCGCGAATCGAGGCTTGGATCTGTTCGGGAGCCGTCCCCGAACGCGCGGAATCGACGATCGATCGGGCCAGTGACGTCATCTTGAAGCCGTGGCGGTTTACAATGTCACGCGGATCGAGTGAGGTTGAAGCAGTGTGGATCACAACGTCGTTCGTTGGCGGCTTCGCGTAACGCTGCGAGCGTGGGACAGTAAAGTGGTACTTGCTCGGCGCGAGGTCGCTGACGGAATAAAGAGCTAGCGCAGATTCATGCGACAGGACTGCTGAAGGCCCAAGTAGCGCCGAAAGTTCGGCAAGCCGGTCGTCTTCGTCATGAGGGTATTCGGTAAGCCGATAAACTCCGGGCCCGAGCCGTTGGAAGCGACCGTTCTGGACAAAATAGTGGACGAGCGGTTGGCTGTAACCGGACTTCCTGGCGTCTTCGAGCGTGAAAACTCCCCGGCGGTCGGCTGCTCGCTGGAAGAGAGCTATGCGATCAGGGCGGTGAGAGCGTGTCATAAAAAGAATATATATTATTTATTATTCTAATGACAAGCTATCTCTGATTGATCTAACGACTTGGGCTACCAGCGAACCGCCGAATCGCCGAATCGCCATTTAGCCCCCTCTCCGAGTGGGCTGCCGGCGAACGCCTGTTCGCTTTTCCCCCAGCGCGAATCCGCCCTCGAAAAGCCCGGCATCGGCGGAAGCGCATCCTTATCACAGATTAAGCCGGCGAGCGCGCTGCTAGCGCCGATCAGGTGTGTGCGCGGCGTCTTCGATGATCATCCTCGCGCCGGATGCCCACGATTCTCCAGGCGGAGGCAAGGGAAGGTGCATTCGGTGGGAGCGGCCACCACCCTTGATAGCTACCTCATCTTTGCGTTCAGGTACTGTAGAAGAGTCCGCACGCCGTTGATCATCAGCATCGCTTCGGGAGCCGCCAGCAAAGCGTCGTTAGGGTGGGCCGGCGTTGCATTGTTGCGAATAGTATTCAGAGCATCGATCGCGGACGCGAAGGCGTTTGCGACGCGGCGGACCTCGTCCGCATACGGACTCGTACCCGTGAAGGCCGGATGCTGCGTTCTAACGATCTTGAACAACTGGGTTACAGTTGGATTTGTTCCGTAAGGGAGTCCGGCTCTATCGCAGACGCTATTAAGGTAACCATGCAGCGCCGTGTGCATCCGATCTATGGCGCTAGCGGCTCCCGACGTCCCGATGAGGTTCTCGGCATCCTTTAGCGCGCGTTCGACCACGTCGCTAGTGATCGCCAGGTTGGGATTCTCGACGGCGGCAGGGCCCTCGTCCGTGTCGATGTCAACGGCGATGAACCGGATATATGTCGAGGTTGCCACTTCACCGACGGTCTTGGCGATCTGTTCGAATGGCGCCCGGTCGCCTTTGTTCTCGCTCCACTCCGCGGCTTTCACATACCGATCCAGAGGCGCTAGCCAATACAGAACGGAGAACTCGTCGTTGAATCCATTGGTGCCTTCGTGCAGCTGAAAGGGAACCTGTTCGAGGATCTCCGCGGCGCGCCGTTGACCGCGCGTTCGCAGCAGTCTGATGGCCGTGTCCTTCAACTTGCGCCAATATTCGGAGGGCATAGCTTCGTCCATGACTTGAAAGTCCTGTGCACCACTTCCCGAATAGAGCGTGATCACGTGGCTTCTCGATACTCTGGCGGCAGATCCGTTGGCAACGGCAGCTCCGAAATCATTTGTCCGATAATCCTTACCTGATCGAGGGCGCTATGGCCCCAGGTCTGCTGCCATTCAGGATGAGTAGCGCTGTTGCGAAGACGGCGAATGGCGTCCCAGCGCGTGAATCCAACATCGCCGAGATAGCCGGCCGTGCCTAGCGCAGCCAGTCGCGCTTCGAATGTCCTTTTGCGTGGTTTGGGCAGATCAAGACGTATTCCGAACAGGCACGCGACCGCGAAATCCGCTACACGTAGAACCTGCTGAACCACAAGCGTGAAGAGCGGATAGTAGAAGTATCCGTAGCCGACCGCTCCTATCGCGAAATCGTAAGCGTCACGCACCTTGCGAGGGACCTGTTCGGATAGCTGAACGGCGTTGACGTAGGCGATCCAGTCCCTCCCGTCAACCGGTTGCACCGAGCCGTCGCGACGGTCTAGCTTTACGATCAGCCCGCTGAGTGGGTCAGGATCGAGCCAGTTCTCCGGCGTGACAATCTTGAAGCCTCTGTTCACGCGTAGCGCCGCTCCTCTTGCTTGCCAGTGTCGTATGCAGCGCACAACAACTGCGTGTTGTTCATCGTGTAGCCTTCTATGGCTTCGAACCGACCGAGGTGGGGGCGCGTTCTGGCAAGGGCTGGTTGAGGATGTTGCCTAAGCCATCATGCTCCCTACGGTTATTCGCCTTACGTGCGCGTCGGTGCATCGGCGAGCCACGCTTGTCTTAGACCAGTTCCTTGTACACCTTGTCGCTCAAGTGCCCCATGAAGTGCCTGGTCGCGGTCGGCAAGATCGAGAAGCGCCGCTCGAACCTCGGCCAACAGCGCCTTCACGAAAGCCTCTCGTTCATCGTCGGTAAGTTGACGGTTCGCCATCCGAGTGGTTTCGACGCGCACCCGCCTGCGACTGCCGTGGCTACGCTTACAGCCGGTCCATCCACCTCCTCCGCTGTGCTCGTCGTTCTTTCGTTGCATCCTAAGCCATTAGGCGCTCATCAATGCAAGGCGCGGCTGCAGTTCGGCGTGACGTAGCCACCGAACCGTCCATCGTGTGGAATTCATCCACCCTTGGTTGCATTCATCGCTCCCGGCGCGAAGCGTTGGGTCGCGACGCCGGCTCACCACCACGTGGGGCACGGCCTCGCCCTCGGCGCGGCAATCGGCGCGCTCGTGGATTGACGAAGCGGAGAGAGGGCAACGTCCATGCTACGTCCGCTGATAAGCCGTAAGACGCTGATCGAGTTCCGGGAGTACATGACAGGCTGGGTCCTGCGCGAGATCGACGATGAGTTCTCGGCCGCCGGCATACCCCTCGCAGAAACTACGAACGTCGAGGTCAAGAGCGGTGCTCGAAGGTACCAGATCGAGCTGTATTACGCCTCCTTGGACTTGACGAAACCCGATGACACCGCGAAGCTCCTCGGCGTTTTCGAAAATGTACTCGCCACTACCACGCACTCGGATGGGCAGCCGGCTCGTGGGCTCGTTTCCTGGCTCGAAAAGGATGGCTACGTTTACGAAGGAGGCCGTATAAGTCGACGCGGCCCTTCCGGAATGCAGCACATGAAGAGCAAGCTGGGCGCCATGGACAACGTGAGCATCCACGATCAGATTCGCCGTATCGAATCCTCGATCGACGTCGATCCTGCGCTTGCCATTGGCTCTGCAAAAGAACTGATTGAAAGCGTCTGTAAAACGATCCTCGATGCCAAGGGTGAAACGTACGCGAAGACCGCTGACCTGAGCGAACTGGTAAAAGCGACGACCAAAGTCCTCAACATGGCTCCCGACGATATTCCGAGCGAAGCCAAAGGATCGGAACTCGTGAAGCGTACGCTCCATAATCTCGCCGCGGTCGTCGGCAACATCGGCGAATTGCGCACGCTCTACGGCAGCGGCCACGGTAAGGGCGCCAAATCGAAGGGATTGCAACCACGACACGCCCGTCTCGTCGCTGGTGCGGCATCCGCGCTCGTCACATTCCTTTGGGATACATACGAACACCGCAGAGCCTAGAGCTTCGAAGCGGCGGCCTCGGTTGTGAGTGTAAGGAGCGGATCTAAAATGCGGAGGATTTGTTTTGGAAAGCCGGTCGCCCACTCGATTCGAGCAAGCCGTGCGACTCGTCTCGGCGCATCTGGCGCCGTAGCGCGGCGCCTTCACGGGCTGAGCGGGGACGCAAGTATTCCTCGAAAAATTTCTGAACATTGAGTCCGTAAACAGTGATCACAGAATAGATATTGGCAACGAGGGTGCGGCGACCCCCCTAGGTGCAGTAAATGGGCAGACCCTTGCGACGTCGCAGTTCGACGAACTCGGCCCAGCTTCGCTTGCCCTTCGCAGAGTTGCATGACCGACACAAGCCTTGAATATTACCTGCGTTATGCCCTCCGCCTTGTGCTCTAGGAATAATGTGATCGGCGGTCAATTCGGTCCTGACTCCACAGGCATTGCAGCGGTCTCGTTGCCTTATCAGCAAGTCTTGCCACTGCATTGTGGTAATAGTGTCGGGATCGTTAGCCATCTCCGGATCGTAGGCGCTGTCCCAAAGACTTTCGAGGCCCCGGCCTCGACGTTCGAGCACATCCAATTGGTTATCGGAAAACATGATCGGTTCCGAAATCGCTTCCCTTGCCATTATTTGCTCGCTCGAATAGATTCCAGCTGCATTTCCGCGCTCCGCCGCAATCTCGCAGGCTTGAACGTTTAAAAAGCAAGCCCGGTGAAATCGTTGGTGATGATGCGCGCACAAGCCGCACATAAGTATCAGGTTACTGTTAGAGTGCAAATCCACCGGGGCGACCGGCTGCAATTTCCTTTGAAGGTCCAGCCATCTCCTGATCCACTGTGAATGACTTGGGATAGTACTTGATAGATTTCGCTTGCCCAGCATCGTGCCGTCGTATCCGTCTCGCAGCTCAGTTGCCGTAACTATGTGTCCCACGTGTAAGAGTACTCTGCTCCTATCGCAGACGCGGCACCGCCGACCGGTGGCCTCAGCAAGATCGCTAAGCCGTAGCAGGCAGTCGTTGCCGCAAAAATACGCCTTACCGCAACTATTCATGCGGTGAGTAATTTCTGAGACCAGTTCGAGTGGCACGTTCCCTGCTACAGGCATCGGTATATCTATTGGCACGTCGGGTCTGCCCACCATCACGGGATAAATGGCTTGAACAATCGCGTGAATAGCTTCGAAAAGGCTGGGCCGCGCGTAGGCTTCGGGCGGCGTTTCAGCCCGACTGAGATCGCCAACTAACAATTGCACACAGTAGCGTATTTTACGGGTTTCTAGTGTGCCGGGATCTTCGACGATTCGGACTCCATTCCAGCCGAACGTAGAGAGAACGGTCAGCCGACGGCTGCGTTCGTCATTTTTGCGGTGGTTGTAGTAGCATGCGAGCCAATCCAGCTCGGCATTAATCCCCAAGCTGTCTAGGTTCTCGTCAAACCAGGAGAATAGACGTTCCTTTGCCGCCTGGTTAGTAAGTAATTGCAAGCGAAGACGCTCAGGAAGGCGGGCGGACTCTGCTCCATCAAGTGGCATCGTGCGGCTCCTTTACGTCAAATCATGCAGTTCGCCCTCGGCATTAAGTTGGACGGGGACTTAGCGAGGGCTTTTGCGTAGCCTCACGGGTTTGAGCGGCTGCCATGCGCAATAGACCGTATTTTAGTTGTCGGGTCGCGCGGCCCGCAGCGTGATTCGCGGAGATTAGGCGTTCCTCTGACCCAAAGCACATTGCAGGAAGACGAACGAAGCGTATGGTGAAACGAACCGCGGCTGATCTGGCCTGCCAACCGGAATCGAAACCACGAATCGCAGCCCCGGCCGCTCCCGTCGAAGGCCGGAACTGCCGTCCTCGGGATCATCGATTTCGGTCGGGCGCTCTACACGTATTCGTTCATTACGACGGCTGCGCGTGAGGCAACACGCTGGGCGGCGGTGCGCGGGTCGAACTCTTGCACGAATAGCAACAATACTTTGAGCGATTGCAACGCGTCGGCCGCGCAAATCCAAAGCTACGTGCAAAGCCTTTCAGAAGGTGCGACGAGTCCGAGCCAGATGACGGTGACGCCGACGTGGCCGAACTGCACGGTTGCGGCCAACGGCGCAGTGAACGCTCCGGGGTGCATCGTTCGGTGAACGTGACGTACAACTATAAGTTCATGCTGCTCTTCATGCCGAAGGTTTCGATACCGTTCTCGACCACCTCGCAGCTCGCCATCTCCCAATAGCCCGCCAGCCCCGACTCCGACACGTGCTGACCATCGCCGTGGCCATGATGCTTANNGGCGCGTAGGTACCCTTTATGGCCTTTACGCCTATACGCGTATACGCATGTTCCCTCGTAGGCACGTAGGCGCGTAGGTATCCCTTTCGAGCGGCTGGCCGCCTTTTAAGAAGGGCATGACGCGAGACGGCATTCTCTGATATCATGTAAATCGTGCTTCCGCAAC
>PMUK01000160.1:0-149 GCA_003166915.1 Candidatus Cybelea palsarum | reverse complement strand
TCGCGCGGGTGTACCGGTGCGAAGAGATTGTGAATATCGAGCGATCGAGGGCCGTAGAGATTACGGAGACGGCACCGGCATACCGACTTTGTTGCCTGTAGGAGCGCCTTGGAACATCCCTGGCTGGATCTCCGAGTACGAATGGGGGG
>PMUK01000237.1 GCA_003166915.1 Candidatus Cybelea palsarum | reverse complement strand
TCCAATCTCAAACTATCCACGAGAGCCGGGCAACTTCAGTCTACGAACGGGATCGGTATTGAGACCTGAATGCAAGGCTTGGCTTATCAGCCTAGCAAGCAGCAATGCGACAAACGTCTTGCTTCCCCTGCAGCCGACCGTTACCGCCCCGGTACCCTTGCAATCCAATACTCGACGACATCTAGCGCGGTCCGTTTAGCGCCGTGTGATCAAAATCCACGCAATGAGACGGGTGTGATCGCCAGGGGTGAAGTGCTTGATGGCTACCTCCACCGCCGTCACGTCGCAAATCGGACCTCAGCGCGCTCGAACTGTAGCGGGCCGTAGCCGAACGAATGTTCGCGTGGCCTTTGGTGTACATAAACGCGCGCCCGTCGCCGCCGGCACTACCATCCGCCCGACGCGCCTCCGCCACCGAAACCGCCGCCGCCCGCGGAGAATCCGCCACCACCGCCCGAACCGCCTCCGCCGCCGCTCGTCAAACCGCCGATGAAGCCGCCGGCCCAGAACGCCGAGCGCCGCATGTCGCGTTTGGCCTGCGCGGAACCCTCGCGCATCACCAGATAGCCATAGCGAATGCCACGCACGATTCGCATCACGACGATCAACATCCCGAAACCGAGCAACACTACGCCGAAGATGATATAGAACACGGCATAGCCGCTCGATTCGTCGCTCAACGAGGCCTCCGGCGGCGACGTCACGCCCGCGTAGCTCGGCGTGATCGTCGTCAGCATCGCGGCCACGCCGCTGCTCACCGCGCCGTCGACGTCGCCCGCGCGCATCTTCGGTCGTATCACGTTAGTGATGATGCGGTTACTATCGGCGTCGGTCAGCGCGCTCTCCAAGCCGTAGCCGACTTCGATACGCACCTTGCGATCGTGCATAAACAGGAAGAGCACGGCACCGTCATCGTGCCCGCGCCGGCCCACCTTCCATTTGTCGGCGGTCTCGCCGGTCCAGGTTTCCAGCGGCACGTCGCCGGTGCTCCGGTCGATCCAGACGATCACCTGATGTCCCGTCGCCCGCTCGTAGGCGTGTAGTTCGTTCTCGATCGACGAGCGCGCGTTCGCCGAGAGCGCGCCGGCGTTGTCGGTTACGAAGTGGTCGGGCGTCGGCGGGATCGCGAAGCCCTGCGCGAACGCGGCGACCGGAAGCGTCGCCAGCACGAGCGCGCAGAGCGCCCGTTGCGCGCTCACGCAGAGCTCGTGTTGGGCTCCGCAAAATGCGCGTGCAGCACCTCGCCCAGACGCGCGACGGCATACAGAATGCCGGCTTCGGTCTCGCCGCGCGCGAAAAACGGCGTGCTCTTCTCCACCACGTCGTTCCAGAACTCGTCGCCGACCTGCTCGTGCAGCGCGCGATCGCCGATGATCGCAAACCTGCGGGCTTCGGGAGCGACCAAGATCAGCGCTGCGTTACCGTGTTCGTGGCGCTGCAAGCCGATGCGTCCAAACTCCCGCTTTGCGCGGTCGAACGCATCGACGCTGCGATCGGGAATCTCGCGAACCGCGATGCGCCCGGTCGTGCCGTCTTCGGCCGCCGCAATCGCCGCCGAGATCGTCGCCTGCTGCGCCTTGGTCACGGGCTGAAGTTCACGACAGGCGCTTGCTCCGCGCCGGGTTGCGATTTGAAGTACGGCTTTTCGTTGAACTTGCTGCCGAAGAGTCCGGCGAAGAACACGGTCGGAATCGTGTCACGCCGAGTGTTGAACGTCTGGGCGACCTCATTGTATTTCCGGCGCTCGAACGCGATGCGGTTTTCGGTGCCCTCGAGTTGCGCTTGCAGCGTCGCAAAGTTCTCGGTTGCTTTGAGCTGCGGGTAGTTCTCTACGACGGCGAGCAGACGCGAGAGCGCCGACCCAAGCTGATCTTGAGCGGCGGCGTATTTCGCAAAATCCTGGGGGTTGTTGATCGCGTTTTGCGCGACCTCGGGTGAAATCTGCCCGACGCTCGCGCGCGCCTTCGCGACCGCCTCGTACGTGCTCGATTCAAAGTTCGCCGCGCCTTTGACGGTCGCGACGAGATTGGGAATGAGGTCCGCGCGCCGCTGGTAGACGTTCTGCACCTGCCCCCACTGCGCGTCGACGGCTTGGCTAAGCGTCACGAGCGAGTTATAGGCGGTCCCGACCATTACCCCGACGATGATTACGATTACGCCGATCACGACCGGCACAGCATAGGAAGGACGTTGTTGCATATCGAGGCAAATGCGCCGCCATGCGGGCCGCCCCTTCCTCGGGCGGCTTCGACGGCTCATCTTCTCCATCCCAGCAAACTCGGGCTGAATTTAAGTCCCTGCGTTTTTGGGATATGGTTCTGAGCCGCAATCGTGGTATGTTTTAGGCTCTTGCGCTCCACGAAAGGATCCTAGCATGAGGCAAGTTGGGTTGATCGTCGTCTTCGTGCTCGCCCTGAGCGCGCCCGCGTCGGCGACTGGAAACGTCCGGATCCAGCAGCGAGACGGTTCCACACAAACGTATACCGACGTGACGTTCAAGGTCGCGAACAAAACGCTGACGATTATCTCCCACGACAAATATTCAAAGGTCGTCCTCAGCGGTGCCGACTGCACGCACGAGGGCGATATCGTTCGTTGTACGGGCGGAGGGTTCAAGCTCTTCCAGGGCGGGGAGGCCCATCTCGTCAAGTTTCGGACCGCGACGTTCTACTTCAATCCTACGGGTCAGGATCAGCCGCTGCCGCTTTCGACGATGAAGGTCGCCGCCCACTCGGTGCTTTTCGCCCTGCAGACCGCAAAGGGAACCTACGTGACCGGAAACGGCAAACTCGACCAGGAGCCGACACCATGAGAATTTTATCGATGATCCTCGTCGCCGCGCTCGCAGCCGCGCCATTGACGGTCTCGGCGCAGCGCGCCGGCCGCGGCGGTGGCGGCGGCGGTGGCGCTTCCCGTTCGGCGCCGAACCAAGGTCGCGGCTTCAACATGAGCAACGACGTGCCAAACAAGGGCGCCGCAACCGGCAAGAACGGATCCGCGGCCTACAATAAGAACACCGGAAACGCCGCGGCGTACAACAAGAACACCGGAACCGCAACGACGTACAACAAAAACACGAACACGACGACGCAGTACAATAAGAACACGAACACCTCGAACACGTACAATAAGAATAACGGCAACTACAACAGCGGCGCCTACAACGGCAAGAACTCCGCGGGGGCGTACAATAAGAACACGGGTAACGCCGCAGTCTACAACAAGAACACCGGCAACATGAGGGTGTACAACAAGAACACCAACAGCTACAGCACGTACCATTACAATAACAACGGCAGGAACGGGTACTATTACGGCGGCCGCGTCGTCGTGAACCCCAGATACTACCCAGCCTGGGGATGGAATCGCGGCGTCGCTTGGGCGCCGTACGGATCGTATTGGGGCGGCGGATTTTGGGGAGCTTTCGCAATCGGGGCAGCCACAGCCGCGACTATGGGATACGTCTCCTATTCGAACCAGCAATACACGTCGTATTCGGTCAGTTCCGGCAGTCCGGGCGCAACCTTGTTGTCGAACTACGGTCTGCGGCAGGTTCCGTGCGGACCGCCGGGCCTAGTCGTGATCTACGGGCCCAACCTCGGCATCATTTGCGCGGAGCCGAACAACCTAGTCGCTGCGGGCAGCTACGCAGTCAACGTCGACAACTTAACGCTGCAGTCTCAATAGCGGGCGGCGCTTTCCGCTAATCTCGGACCGGGCGGAGGCAGGGTTCCAGCCATCTATACTCCTCCGCCCCCTCGAGCTGGTATACGCAGTCCCCTCCATGATAATATCCGACGCTCCTAACCCTTGAGTCCCTTTCCCGCAAATCGCAGTTGCTCAGGCGCAAGCTGGTGATGGTACTTCCACGTTCGCATAAACTCCGTCAAGGCGTCGATTGCCGCCACCTTCACGAACGACCCACTGGATAACGCTCAGCATAGGGTCCAGGTTTTTGAAAAGCTATTGCGGCCGCCTTGGGAAGTCCCGTACACGCCGCCGAATTCCTAGGTTCCACTAACTTTGTGAGTAGCGATTTGCCAATCGTTACCGCACGGATCCCTGACCATTCCGCGCCGATCTCCGTACGGCATATCGGCCGGCTCCTCGAGGCACGCCGCGCCCGCTTCTAATGCTCGCTGGTAAGTCGCATCGACGTCGTCAACGTACAGGTAAAGAAAGGCGGGCATCGGATCACGGGGGCCGACGCCGCTTACCATGACGATCGAGTCGCCGATTCTCATTACGGACGGTGAGTCCGCCGTGAATTCCCCACGAGCGCCGAACGCCTCCTTGAGGAAATCGACGAGTTTGGCTGGGTCATAAACCACCAGCCGAGGAGTGACGCTACCCCAGCCTTCCGGAATCGATTCGTTTCGTGCGTCGGTCAATCGCCGGCGTCTCCCAATGAGAGCAAGAGCTTTCGTAACAGGTCGGCTAGTTGTAGCTGCTCGGCACAATCGTGCAGTACGCGCTCGAGATCGAAGAGCGTTTGGCTACATCGATCGCCCTGGTGAACCCTTTTTTCGGCTTAGTATGCTCCACTCGGGGTGCAATTGGGGGGTAGGGCGAATCCTAGACAGATGGATTCGCGGGCGTCTTTCGCGTCGGCCGCCAAGCATTTATTTCGGCATCTGCACGACGCTGAGGCGCTAAGGAAGAATCCGCTCGTACGCAGCTATTTCGGGAACGGCGCGGGCGGACTAAGCAAGGGAAGCGACGCTGCGGCGCTAGCGCGTATCCATGATGTCGTACGGCGTGGCGTGGAGCGGTGCCGCGACGCCGATCTGCTCGAGGGGCGCGACGAGCGTGCCTTCCGCCAGCACGCGATCGTCACGCTGCAGTGCATCGAGCGGCATACGATGCGCGAGGTCGCGGCGACGCTCGGCATCTCGTACGCGCAGTGCTATCGCGAGCGCGCCGCGATCTGCCGTCGCGTGGCACGGTATATCGCCGAACGCGACGAAGGCCCGGTTCTCGAGCAACTGCCGGCGATCGACGAGTTTCGCTTTCTTGCAAATCAGGCGCTGCATCGCGCCGAGTCGGGCGATGCCGCTGCCGCTTTGCAGCAGTGCGACGAACTGATCCGCGACGCACCATCGGCGCAGGAAAAGATCGAAGCCCTGCGCATCAGCGCTTCGGTTTCCGTACAATTCGGAGAGTTCGACCGCGCGAACGCGGCGCGCGCGATGGCGCAGGCGCTTTGGGCGGAGCATCTCGCCAAGGAATCATCGAGCGCAAGCGCGATCGCGCGAGCCTGCATCGATTTGATCTCTGTCGATCTGGCGATGCACGGCGACGTCAACAACATCTTGCCTGCGGCGACGAGCGCAACCAGGCGCCTCGAGCCTTTCCTCGCGCGAGCGCCGATGCGGATCCGCGAATTGCACGTCGAGAGCCTTGTCAACCTCGGACTTACGGTGGCAAACCTCGGCAGCTTCGAAAAAGGCTTCGATTACGTCGTCGAGGCCGAGGCGCTTCTTGAACGCGTGCGACCTGCGTCGGCGCAGCTTCGCAGCTGGGCGATGGTCGAGACGTGGCGCGGGCGCAACCGGCTCTTGATGAGCTCGCGCCATTGGCTGCCGGCGTGGCAACGCGAGCAAGGCCTCACGCGCGCCTTCGAAAACGCCTACTCGTCGGGCGCTTTTGCGGGCGCGATTCGCGCGCTCGTTGCGCTCACGGAGCATCACGCGTTTGCCGGAAACGACGACGAGGCGTTGTGCGCGGCCCGTGGGGCCGTGTCGCTGGCCAAGCGGCACCCGAGTGCGCGTGTTTCCGCGCACACGTCGATCTCAGCGGTCTTGCCGCTGCTTTCGACGCAGCATTGGTCGGAGGGAACGGCGTTGCTTCCGTCACCGGCGCAGCTCGCGGTGATGGACGCATACCATCGCGATGCATTTACGTATTGTCTTGCGGTGCGCGCGCTGCGCTCGCATGCGTTCGGCGAGGCGTTGAATCTCGCGAACGGCGGCGGAAGTTTTCCCGGCATGGCAGTGCGGATGCGTCTCGTGGCCGCGGCCGCCGCGCACGCGTTGGAACACAAACGTGAAGCGCGCTCATTGATCGAAGAGGGCGTCGCCGTCGCCGAAGCGCACCGTTCCGCGCCGATCCTTCGTGACGCCTACAGCCTGGCGTCGCAGATTGTGCCGGACGCTCGCTTCAAGAGGCAAGCAAGGGAAATCGGGCGGCTGCTCACCGCCTAGGGCGGCTTTTCGCAAGAACACGGGCTTTTTCTCATTCCGCCGCCCGAGCGGGCGCTGGGGTGCTAGCATCGCTCGTATGCGTAACTTTTTGTACTTTGCCGGCGCGCTCGGGTGCGCCGTGATCATTTCAACGGCAGGCTGCTCGCCGGGACAGAATGCCGCACCCAGCACGCCCTCGAACGGGCTCGGGGCGACACCGACGCGCGCCCAGGCGCGGTGGCTCGTTCCGGCACCCTGGGCACCGGCCGGCATGACGCCGTCGGTGCGCCCGAATCACAAGCGCTCGTGGATGTCGCCCGAAGCGAAGAGAGTCAAGCCGCTGCTCTACAGCTCGAATACGCTCAACAATGAGGTCGACGTTTACGCGGCCAGCGGCAAGAGCAATAACCTCCTCGGCCAGCTGACGGGCTTCGACGAGCCGTACGGCTTGTGCGCCGATAAATCAGGGAACGTGTACGTCACGAACCTGATGGCGCAGAACGTGCTCGAATACGCGCACGGCGGCACGTCTCCGATAAAGACGCTCGACGACACTTATGGAGAGCCCAACGGCTGCTCCGTCAACCCGAAGACCGGCGATCTGGCGGTTACGAATTTCGAAGGCGGCCCGAGCGGATACGGCAGCCTCGTGGTATATGCGAACGCTTCGGGAGGCGGAACGCTCTATTCGATCGGCGCGACCTCGCTCGCGTGGCCGCCGGTCTACGATAAGGACTCGAATCTTTTCTTCGAGACGCAGAACGACACTACGGGGCAGACGTACTTCCTCGAGCTCCCCAGCGAAGGCTCGACGGTCGCGACGATCTCGCTGCCGGCCTCGATTGCGATCCACTCGCCGAGCGGGACGACGTGGGACGGCAAGTACGTCGGCGTCACCGACGAGGACTATAAAAGCGCGAACACCGAGGGTCTCTACCGCGTCTCGGTCGCCGGCTCGACAGCGACGCTCGTCGGCCAGGCCGATTACACCGACACGTGCTACAACACCTACACCATCGTCGTTCAGCCGATCATCTACAAAGGCAACTTCGTCGGCGGAAACTTCATGTGCTTTTACAGCAACCTCTATCACATAGACTATTGGAACTACAAGAAGGGCGGCAACCCGGTGCGCTACATCGACGGTTCGGCGACAACGAACACGTCGTACGGTCAGACGATCAGTAAGTAGCGTCACCCACAAGGCGTGATAACGGGTAGCTCAAAGGGGACGAGTTGCCCGTTATCATTTAGCACGGTGTTTCGGCTTGGTCTGGGCACCGAGGATCACCTTGACCACATGGCCATCGCCTCTATATCGCAACTGACAACTTGCGTTTCCGGTGCATAAAATGCTATCCTGTCCGTGGAGGTTGAGGCATGGCTATTTCGTTCCCGGCATCGGCGCAGCGTGTACTTTCGCCGACCGGATCCATCGACGCTGAAGGTTTAGCCACTTGCTTAGGATTACGAGCGAGCGAGTTATCTCGAGCGCTTGGAGTGGCGACTTCGACCGTTACGCGAGGCGCGCATTCGCCGCGAGCGCAAGAGCAGATGAGAACCCTCTATAGTCTATTCGTGCGCGTGGCCCAACTGTTTACCGGAAACGAGGAACATGCGCGCGTCTGGCTCAATGCGCCGAATCCAGAATTAGACTTCAAGCGCCCGATCGACTATATTGTCAATGGCCGGTGGGCTGTGCTCGCCGCTTTTCTTTCGAGCGTTGAACAGGGCGCACCGTAACGCATGCTGCGACCGCGGCGCTGCGCGATGTATTGCGAGCTGCGCCGGCCCATTGGTTCATCACGTACGATGGTCGATTATATCGGGCGCTCCGCGAACGCGATATTGCCAATGCCACGTTTAGCAACCCTAGCATCGACCACCGATTCAATCGCGGGACCACCCGTGCCGGATCGTTCTCCGCGTTGTACGCGTCGACGGACAGAACAACCCCGCTGTTTGAAGCTCGGCGTCGTATCCAGACCGCCACGGAAATTATCGACGTCCCTGGCCCCGTAACGCATCTTGCGGTTCTATCAGCCGTCGTGTCGACGATACTCGATCTTCGAAAAGATGAGGTATGCAGCAAGCTCAAGACGAGCCATCAAGAACTTACCGGGAACTGGTGGGACCATATCGATTCGCGCGACGGCGCCCCAACGCACTGGTTAGGCCATGCGCTCCACCTTGTAGGCAATTCGTCCGGGATCGTTTGCCGTAGCAAGTATGGCACTGGCGACAACGTCTTCGTTATGCATGATCGCATCGGCTCCGG
>PMUK01000031.1 GCA_003166915.1 Candidatus Cybelea palsarum | reverse complement strand
CCCAAGGCTGAAACTAAGGGAAGTTCCAGGCGCGCTGAATCCGAACGTGGCTTCACTCGGTGCGGGTGACATGACCTACGCGATTTTCGGTGGCACGATGCCAAACGTTGCTTTGGCGTGCAATTTCGACTTTAGCTGTATGATGAACTACTGACGTACCGCCGTCACTGTGGGGAGAGTCCGGAAGCTTATGCGAGCCTAAATGGGGACTTTGATCATGCCATCTGAGAATGAGTTGGGGCGAGACAGCTAGGTGGCAGAAGTGCAGAGCGGTTTGGAACGAGCTGAAGTCTACCGGCTCTTTGGCCGGATCGTGCTAATTGCTGTATTGTTGTGCGTTTCCTTCAGCTTCGGCGAGTACATGATCGCACCGGGCGGAGAATACGCATTTTACAGCGCAGAGCGACAGTCGTTTGCGGTGGCCTCCTATCGATGGTTTTTCCAGAGTCCCGGCATGCTCCCCGGTATTATTGTCGCGGTCTTTCTCAACGGATTCTTCTTATCGCTCGTGGGCATTGCGCTTGCGATCGTCCTCGCGAGCTTGCTTAGTTTCTTCAGACCGTTAGTTAAGGTCGCAAGATGGTCGCTCGGCGTCCGCGTGTCGTGGATTGTCCTAGCTTTGATCGTCGCGTGTCTCCTAGGTCTGTGGCAGACAATCCGCACCGGGTTAAATCCTGGGATCTGCTGCTAACGGCCCAGACGGCCGTGGAAGAAAGAGCGATCCTAACGTAGGGTCCGGTTTTTCTTGACCCCGGGTTGTTTCTTAGAAAGGCGCGACTTGTGACTTTAAGCAATGACGAAGTCAACTGATCAACGCAACACTTCGTCTAGTTTACCTGCCGGCGTTTCGTATTGCAAGATTTTCCTCGGCCGTCGGTTGAGCCGTAGCGCAATGCGGTTCAGATCGGCTTGAGAGAATTGGGACAGATCTGTTCCATCGGGAAAGTACTGTCGCAGAAGGCGGTTCGTGTTTTCGTTTGTCCCGCGCTGCCAGGGGCTTTTTGGATCGCAAAAGTAGACCTTGACATCCGGCCGATCGCTGAACCGTACCAATTCAGCGTTACCTTCGAGGGCCGCGCTGCGGAGACGCTCGAGGATCTCCACCGAGAGGGGTGGCGCGTATCGCGTTGGCTGAGGCGGGAAGCAGAATCGTTCGCAGGCCGATGTTGGAGAGGGTCGCGAGGTCGTGGTTTAGCCCTATCAGCGCATTATCGAAGCGCCCGACCGCCGACCTGGATTCGGGTCCCTTAAACGCGAGTCGCCGTGAAAGGAAAAGGATTGCGTCCGCCTTCAGCGCGGCTTCCCGGAACCAACCGGAACTTGTACGCGCTGGCACGAGCAAAATAACTCGGTTGCCTTCGACTACGGTCCGACCCCGTTCGGCTACCGCCGCGAAGGGCGTGATCTTCTTCCCGAGGTTTCGGAGCAAGCCGCGCTTCAGGAAGCGCAGCGGATGGATCGGGAAGGCGCGTCATTCCGCGAGATCGGCGCGATGCTCACCGCTCGCGCCGTCGCGCCGCACCGCGGAAGAGCTTGGCACGCATCGAGCGTACGGGCAATGCTTCGGAGCCGTATCGCCACCGAGGCAACGATCGCAGCGTAACCGCGGTACAACGGTTCACCTCGGGCTTAAAATGCTGGGGCCAAGTCGGCTAAAAGTGGGCTAAACTGATCGTTCGGCGAAGAAGCAGCCGAATGTGGATAATGAGGATAATTGTTGGGAGCGCTGTTTTCTTCGGCGCGCTTCTTGGCGGCTGCGCTAGTCCGTCGTCTTTCGGACCGGAGCGTGCAGCTCAAGGCGTGACGGTTGCGGCGCCAGCCGCATTCGGGAGTGGCACGATGTTCGTATCCGTTGTTAGCGGCTCTTCTGGAGGAGTGGACTTCGCGGCGCCTCCTTATACGAGTTGGAAGCAAAGCGATCTGTATTATGCGAGCCTCATTCCAATCGGCTTAACAACGCACGACGATATAATGGCTGCCGGCGACGCGTCCAGCAGCGATCTCTGGGAGATTCCGAAGCCGTATATCAGAACGTATGTGCTCGATAGCGGAATTGCGGATGCAATCGCTATGGCGATCGATTCAAAAAACAACGTCTATCTTTCTCAAGCACACGGGAGCGCCACGGGTCTTCGTGAGTACGCAGCGCCCGACTACAACCCAGGACCGTGGGTTGCAACCAACGTGGACATCTACTCAACGGAAGGCGTCGCCGCACTCCCCACGGGACAGATAGCTGTTGCCAACTCAGACGGAGACGGCGGAGGTGCCTCGACATTTTCACAAAATCCGGCACGAAGTATACGCGTAAAGAAATTGCCGGGGTATCAGCTCCTCGCGAAATCGCCGTTGGCCCAACGGGATCGCTATTTGTTACGTGGTGCGACCCCTGCGGGTCTAAAGACCAAGACCGCCTGGGCATCATCGAAAAGCCGTACGCAAAGCTAAACGAAACGATCAAACTTGCCACGGACGAGGGCGCTCTCGGCTTGGCCGTAGCGGCCACCAAAGCGGTTTTTATTTGTGCGCAAAGAGACGGCGGAGTTTCAACGGTTTACGTCTTTGCATATCCTTATAAGACCGGGAAGGAACTCGCGCAGACGCGGGGCTGTTACGCGGCTTTCGGCGCAAGCCCAGCCGGCGATTTAGTATTTGCGCGACCCGAAGCGTCTTCTTCTTACGACTATAACCTAGAATTGTTGGCGCCTCCCTATACGGGAAAAATGAAACGCCTACGTTGGTTCAACGGCCTTCCCGAGAGCATTATCTTCGCTCCGTGACTTTTCGCGCCGTCTACTGTTTAGCTGTGGTGCACGTACGCGCGCACCCTGTCGCTCATCACGCCGCTTCTAGCCCCTCGGAGAGTTTCAATTGGAACACCATTTTCGGTATAGTAATTGTCATAGGCGTCGTGTCTCTCATCGTCGCGGCGATAAAGTATGCTACGCCCGCGCTCCGCGTGGACGGCGAAGCCCCGGAAACCCTTAAAGAACATCTCGAAGCGCTCGCTTTTCAACCTATTCCAACAGTCGCGGCGCCTGTGGGGCTGCTCCTAAGCGACGGCGAACGCGCTTACTATTCTTCTCAGGCTGACGTGCTAGGCGAGCATACGACGACTCGCCGCGTCGGCGGAAGCACCGGACCGTCGTTGCGAATCGCGCGAGGAGTCTATTGGCGCGCCAGCGCGTTTGCGTCCAAGCCGGTTCGTCAGACGTACACGCAGGTTGACGATACGGGAACGTTTACCGTGACAAATAAGCGCGCGATCTTCATTGGCCGCAGCAAAAACGTCAATCTTGCTTTGGCTAAAATTCTTAGCACGGAGCCATATACCGACGGCCTGCTCTTGAACCCGGAACGCGGTCGCAGCGTCGTTCTGCGAACCGGAAGTCAGGATGCCTGGTTTATCTTAGAGCGCGGCGCCTAGGGTCGCTAGATAAGTTGATTCCTCAACAAGTTGCGCCGACGTAATGCCGCGCCTATGAGACGCGGAAGACACGTAAGGACGCGCAAACGAGCACGAATGCGGCGTTTTCGCGCCCATCTCCGCCCAGTCGCGCTTCCCCGAGACCCTCCGTTTTCTTGGCGTTCTCAGCGTTCTGTTACCCGTTCCGTTACCCGATTCGGGGGGTATCACGGAGAGCTACGAAAGACGCTCCCGCACCCACTAGAACCGCTGGAACCGCATTCCAAACCCGCGAACTGCGTCGTCCCATAGAGCACGCCGTTCACGGCGAGGAGCCCCGCTTCCGGCCCTGCGCCGTCGCTTCCGCCTGCGAAGCTGTAAAGCACGTGTTCCCACCGGAAACGCTCACGGCGAAGACCGCCCCCTTGCCGCTCGCACCGCTGCCGTAGGTGGTGCCGTAAAGCAGACCACTCTCGGGGTTTAGGCGCGTTCCGGGTTTGCGCCATCCGGTTCTCCTTTGAAGCTATAAGAGAAACTTGTAGCCGCCGCCAGCAAGGGGCTGTGGCGCGGCGTCATTCGGCAAGGCCACGGGAAGTGACGAGGGAACGTTTGCGTGCGAGAAACTCGCGAGGACGATGCCGCTGAAAATGAACTTGACTATTCTCACGGTGCAAACGTCAGGCCGGGCCATTACACGTCGTACTCGACAACTATCGGTGCGTGGTCCGTCATTCTCTTGCCTTCTTGTAGCTCTCGCACCACACGAGCAGTTCCGGGTACGATTGCGTCGACAAGGTTCGGCGAAGCAAGCTGATAGTCGAGCCGAGTGCCGCGATTCTCCAAGTAGCAGCGTCCCTTGTTCGACCACCACGTGTACAGCGCGCCCTGAGAAGCGTTAACGCCGAGACGGAGAGTATCTTTCCATTCCGCCAGTAGTTCACCTAACCACGCCCGCTCCTCGTCGCGGTACCCTTTGTTATTGGCTGCGTACCACAAGTGGCTATCGCGCCTACTACCGATGATGTTGAAGTCACCACAGATCAATGCTCTGTCACCGGCGCTCTTCATGGCAGCGAAATGCCTACCGAATGCGGCGCGCTCAGGCGCGGAGTTTCCGTAGGTTATGTAGACGCTCGCGACATGCATGTTCCTGATTTTCGCCGAGATCATCTGGCCCCGCTCGGCGAGCAACGTATCACCGTAGGTTTTAATCTCGTCGAATCCACTCTTTGAAAGAATCGCGACTCCCCCACCTTTCCGCCCGCTTTTCGGCGTCGCGGCCGCGACCTCATAGCCAGCTTTGTGAAGCCATTGTTTCAACGAGTCAGGAATGGTTGGCGTGTTCAATTCCTGTAAGCATATGACATCGGCGTTCTGCCACGTTAGCCAAGCGAAGAATCCATAGTTTAGCGCCCTGTCGATACCGTCGATGTTCGCACTAATCACTCGCAAGAGGTTCCTCCATCCGAAGTAAGCTTGGGCATCGAAGCTGAGGTAAAGCGGGGAATCGACCCTCGCTCACATCATCTGACGGGATTCGCGGTTAAAGAATCACGGAGAGATGCGAAAGACCGTCCCATCATTACTCGCACCACCCCCGGATGTGGTCCCGTAAAGCGTACCGTTTACGTCGCTCAGGCCCGCCTCTGGTCCGCTGTAGAGACCGAATCCAAACTTGTACACTACTGGAAGACCTTCTGCCCGGGACCTAATGGAGTGTGCGTGGAGTTTCATCGATTCAAACTTCTTCAAGCCCTTAGAAGGGTTTCTTTTAGGTCCGGAGTAGTGAAATACGTTACGCTTGCGACGCGGAAAAGTGAAACGCCAAGGCTTGCAGACCTTCCCTTTGCAAAGCGTGTCGGCTTTAAAGATGAGGGCGAGTTTAGAGTAATCTACAAATCAGTTCACGCTGCAATTCAAAAGAAGGACGCCGACATACCGTTATCGTGCATTCACAAAGTGACACTCAGTCCTCAGATGCATCCCGATCTTCTAGAGCCAGTTGAGAACCTTCTCCATTCGATCAATGATGATTGCAGGGGCCTTAAGATAGCGCATTCGAAACTGATTGATAACGAGACATGGCAGAAGCGCGCTCGATTGGCAGTGTGAACCCATTTACGAACGAGCACAGCCAACGCGCGCGGATCGGCGAGCGAGGATAGGGGGCGCCGATCGGGGCCGTGGCTACGGAACGGTGGGTCCAGCTCGGCGATTGGGCTCTTGCAGTTTCGGGTCCTCGGTGGCCACCCAAGAT
>PMUK01000236.1 GCA_003166915.1 Candidatus Cybelea palsarum | reverse complement strand
AGCGCGGCTCGGGACGCATCGTGAACATCAGCTCCGTGATCGGCGAGACAGGCAACGTGGGTCAAGCGAACTATGCGGCGTCCAAGGCGGGACTCTTCGGATTTTCGAAAAGCTTGGCGCTCGAGATGGCGCAAAAGGGCATCACCGTCAACTGCGTGGCGCCCGGTTTCATCGCCACCGAAATGGTCTCCGCGATCCCCGAGGCTGCACTGGCGAAGGTCGTCGAGAAAATTCCGCAGCGCCGGCTGGGACGTCCGGAGGAAGTCGCGCGCGTCGTCCGGTTCCTTTTAGAGGACGAGTCCTCGTATATTACCGGAGCGGTCTATGCCATCAACGGCGGCTTGGATATGTAGTGCCCTTCATGTATTGCGACCCGCCGGCGACCATCGCTCAGATTCGTCCGGCCGTCGATCAGACCCACGCAGGGAGTGGCCGGGTCACGCTTTCCGGCGGCGCCACCTTTGAGATCACGACGCCGCACCCGGCCAACGACCAGAGCGAGTTCGTCGTTAAGCTTCGCCAGAGCGATCACATTCAAATGTGCTACGCGCCGTCGCAGCGCTGGGCCGATGCTGGGCCCACGGCTCGCATGGCGATCGTCGGCGACGTCGAGAGCAAAGCCTACATCTATGTGCTGGCGTATCCAAGACCCTAATCGCTCACGGTGACAATGTGGTGGTGAGAAGGTGAAGCGGGCGAGAGTTGGGTAAATCTAGCGCGTGAGTAGTTTATCTCTCAGTGGACGCGTCGGCATTGTGACCGGCGGAGCTCGTGGCATCGGCGGCGCAATCAGCACGCTTCTTGCGGAGGACGGCGCCACCGTGGCTGTGCTTGGCTTGCCGGAAGACCGCGAGCGCGCGCACACGTTGGCGGCGCGGCTCAACGGGGCGGCCTCGAAAATTCATTTCTATCAAAGCGACGTAAGTATCTACGACGAATGTCGGGAGACGGTCGCTGCCGTGCTGCAGGAGCACGGTCGCATCGATTTTCTGGTCAACAACGCGGGGATCACCCGCGACCACACCGTTCGAAAGATGACGGTCGAGGAATGGGAAAAGGTCCTACAGGTCAATCTGTCAGGGCCCTTTTTTATGATAAAAGCCGTACTGGATACGATGGTCGAGAAGGGCTTTGGGCGGATCGTCAACGTGAGCTCGGTAGTCGCCGAGGCCGGAAATTTCGGGCAGGCCAACTATGCGGCGGCCAAGGCCGGTTTGCTCGGCCTCACCAAGACCGTTGCGCTTGAAGTCGCCAAGCGGGGCATCACGGTCAACGCCGTCGCGCCCGGCTTCATCGACACCGATATGACCAAAGCGATGCCGGAGGCGGCAATCGAGAACGCGATCGCGCAGACGCCCGTACGGGCGCTCGGGCAGCCCGAAGAAGTCGCGCGCCTCGTACGTTTCCTGCTCGACGAGAAAGCCGGCTACATCACGGGCGCCGTCTACAACATCAACGGCGGCTGGTACATGTGATGTCGCTGGATGACAAGATCGCTCCCGAAGAGTTGAAGTACGGCATCGATATCACGGGGCTCGATCCCGCCTCGTTGACCGACGCGCTGCGCGCCGTCATCGCCGACGTGATGATGGATCCGATGCGGATGAGCACGTGGCTGACCGGTCTTGCGCTGGCCGAGCAAAACGTCGGCCTCAACATGCTGCGCCGCCTCAGCGGCGAAGCGCCGTCCGCCTCACCATTCCCCGGTGACAAGCGTTTTGTCGACCAGGAGTGGAGCGCCAACCCGATTCTCGCCGGCGTCGTGGAAGATTATCGCGCGCGCACCGACGCGGCGTTGCAACTCGTTGCCTCGTCGCGCTTACCCGAGGCGACGCGTCACAAGGCGCGCTTTGCCATGCAGCTGATGTGCGATGCCTTCGCTCCTAGCAACATCCCGTGGCTCAATCCGGGCGTCGTCAAAGAAGCAACGGAGACTGCGGGGCTCAGCCTTGTAAAGGGGCTGCAAAACTTCCTGGACGACGTCGCCAACAACGGCGGTTATCCCAGACAGGTCGATCGCTCGGGCTTCGAGCTGGGCGTCAACATCGCGGCGACGCCGGGGCGCGTCGTCATGCGCAACGAGCTGATGGAACTGATCGCCTACGAGCCGCAGACGCCTGCGGTTCACGCCGTGCCGCTGCTCTGCAGCCCGCCGTGGATCAATAAGTACTACNNACCGCAATCCGGACGTGACGCAATCGCAGCTCACGATGGACGACTATCTGCGAGATGGGATCCTCGCGGCGCTCGATGCCGTGCAAGAAATTACGGGCGCGCCTCAAGTCAATCTCTCGGGACTCTGCCTGGGTGGAACGATGGCGCTGATCGCGCTTGCCTATCTCGCGGCGCACGGTCAAGCCGATCGCGTCGCTTCGGCCTCGGTCACCAACACGCTGATCGATTTCGGAATGCCGGGCGATCTCGGTATCTTCACCGATGAAGACACGATCGCAAGGCTCGAAAAGCGCATGAACGAGCGCGGCTATCTCGAGTCTGCGGAGATGGCGCGAACCTTCGACTGGATGCGCTCGAGCGATTTGATTTGGAGTTACGTCGTCAACAATTGGTTCAAGGGCAAGCAGCCGCCGGCGTTCGACATTCTCGCGTGGAACGCCGACTCAACGCGGATGCCGGTCGCGATGCACTCGCAGTACCTGCGC
>PMUK01000238.1 GCA_003166915.1 Candidatus Cybelea palsarum | reverse complement strand
ACGCGATGTCGCCGATCGGCGGTGTCGGAATCAACCTCGCGATTCAAGACGCGGTGGCAGCATCGAACATCCTCGCCCCCAAGCTACTCGATCGCACGCTTTCCATTCGCGATCTACGCGCCGTTCAGCGACGGCGCGAAATGGCGGCTAAACTGACGCAGGCGCTGCAACTCTTCATTCAGAGCAAGGTCATCGGTAAGGTCCTTACAAATGGACGCGCGCCGCTGTTGGGCCGTCTACCGGGCCTGCTGCGGTGGCTGCCGTTCTTGCCACGTATTCCCGGGCATCTTGTTGGCTTGGGTTTCCGCCCCGAACACCTTAGTCGTAGGCCGTGATGATTTGCCCCTACTTCAGCACGATGCCGGCTTGTTGGACCTCTTGATACGGTAATAACCAGACGAGTGACTCATCGTGCAGATCGACGACTTGCACCCGATTGCCGAATGGATCGATGAAGTCGCAGCGAAATGGCGGAATAAGTTTGATTCCGTATTTGGTCGTCAGTTTTTCGCGGACCTCGGCGAGTTGCTTTTCATCTCGAACCATCAAGCCGAAGTGCCGCGTGCGGTTCGTCTGAGGTTTCGCCACTTCGAACATCGCAAGAAACTGGTGCTCGCCGGCCTTGAAGAAGGCGTCGCCTTCGCCTTCATCGAGTTTCTCGAGATTGAAAACGTCTTGATAGAACTCGACAGCCTTCTGTACGTCGTCGACCTCGATGGCGATGTGATTGATTCCATAGACCTTAACGCTCATGCGTCTTTCTATCGGCCGCTCGGCTTAAATGGTTGCAGTCTGTTGGGCGTCGAACGCCGCGAGCATGGCACGCGGGATCGTCCTGGGAGTTGTTGCTACGCTCGTGGTCGCAGGACTGGGAGCATATCTGGGAGTCGAGGCCGGGCTGCTGCCGGCCAACGCCGACGGCAAGCCGTCGCGGCTGGAGCGCTGGGCGGCACGAACGTCGCTTCGAGCAACGCTGGGGCGAGAAGCACCCAAGGGCCCCAACCCGCTTCCGCTCGACAATGCCAACCTTATCGCCGGAATCAAGCTATATGCCGCTAACTGCGCCGCTGCCACGGTGCGTCCGACGGCAAGCCTTCAAATATTGCGCTGGGCGTCTATCAGAAGCCGCCGCAACTGGTCAAAGACGGAGTCGAAGACGATCCCGAGGGCGTGACCTATTGGAAGGTCGCGCACGGCATTCGCTTTACGGCCATGCCCTCGTTCGGCAAAGCTCTCGAGGATCGACAGCTCTGGCAGCTGACGCTCTTCCTTAAACACATGGACGGCCTTCCGCCGGCGCCGGAGCGCGTTTGGAAAGCCGTCAAGAGCGAAGCGACGAGTTCGAGCTAGGGCGTTGGAGGCGTTGGGGCCGGCTCGGTAGTCGGCATCGCGGTGAAGATGTACTGGTCGTTGGAGGTCGGCTGCGGATTCGCGAACTGATTCTGCATCGCCATGCCTGAGAGCACGGCGGCCGTCTCCGGATAGACCTGACCGCTGAAAGAATCGTCGCTGTTCACCGTGCCGACGAGGTGCAGTTTTCCCTCCGGACCGGCGCCCAGCCCGAGATCGATGCTGGAGGGTCCGATGTCCAGCCACATGTAACTTCCGTCGCGGCCCCCCACCACTGGAATGTAGAGCTTGTAAAAGGATGTGTGATAATAACCCCTGATATTTCCTGCGGGAAAGAGCTCCAGGTCGAGCCTGCCCGTGATCGGGTATTGCGCCCCGTAGAACTGTTTGATGGCCGTCGTGTAATGGAGTTGCGTCGCCGAAGCCGTGGCTTGAGCAGACGCCGCATTCTGCGCTCCAAGCAAGGTCGCGCCTACAAGCGCAACGCATTTGACCAGCCGTCCCAAAGACCGTACCATTCTGACTCCTCTCGGTTGACCTTCTCAGGGAGTAGAGCGCTTAGGGCGCCGAGAACGTGACGGACGTGGCACAACCTGCGGAAATTGATCTACGCACTTTCCCGGCGTGGGAACGCCCCGACCAGGTCCGCAAAGCTCTCGACCGTCTCCCATCGGGGAGTTCGCTTACCCTCATCACGGAGAACGAACCGCGAGCACTGTCGGAGCGCATCAGTCAGGAGCGGCCGGACCGTTTTGTAATGGAAGCGCGCCACATCGGCAGCCGGACGTGGCATCTCCGCCTGACTCCTCGCATGGGCGAAGAGACCAATCGCAACTCGGGGGCCCAGCATCTAAGCCGCTCTTCTGCTTTTGCCGCGCTCGATAGCGAGGTTCGAGAAGAGCTCGTTGCGGCCGTCCTCTGGCAGACCGGCCGGCGCGGACAGACCCTCGTTGCCGAGAATGCCGATTGGCCCTTTATTGGGATGGTGACCGAAGGCATCGTCGCGCGCGCCAACGGCGGCGGCCGCGATCGCGAACGCATCCTTTATGAAATTTTTCCGTACGAGGTCTTCGGTGTCGCCGAGTATTTCGATCGCGGTCTGAAGATGGCGCGGATCGCCGTCTTCTCGAAGTCCGCGCACGTCCTCAAACTGCCTTGGGAGGCCGTCTCGCGCGTCGCAGCGCGCTATCCAGGGCTCACCAATGCGCTGGGCATCGTTTTAGCGCAGCGGGTTCGCCTGCTCGCCGATGCGCTCAGCGTGCAAGGATCGCTTCCGATTCTCGGCCGTATCGCGAAGGTGCTGCTTCCGTACGCGATGCACGAGCGTGGCCTCGTGCAGGCCGCCACCTCCCTGTCCACCATTACCCAATCGCAGATCGCGGCCGCCGGCGGCACCGTCAAGGAAGTCGCAGCTCGCGCGATCGCCGAACTCGAGTCTCGCAATGCGTTACGCCGCGAGCACGGGCATATCCGATACCTCGATCGCGAAGTTCTTTTGGAGCTGATCCAGGACGTCTCTTAAGCCGGAATCCGATCGAAACCGGTGTACGGCCGGAGAACCTCCGGCACCGTAACCGTCCCGTCGCGCTGCTGATAGTTTTCCAGAATCGCGATAAGGGTTCGCCCGATCGCCAGAGCCGAGCCGTTGAGCGTATGCACGAACTCCGGTTTCGCGCCGGGCTCGCGCCGGAAGCGAATCGAAGCACGGCGCGCCTGGAAATCCGTGCAGTTGGAACACGAGCTAATCTCACGATAGGCGTTGCTGCTCGGAACCCAGACCTCAATATCGTAGGTCTTCGCCGCGTTAAAACCGGTATCACCGGCGCAGAGCGCGACGACCCGGTGCGGCAGCTCGAGCTCCGCGAGCAGTCCTTCGGAATCTCGGGTTAGCACCTCGAGTGCCTCGAAGGAGGCTTCCGGCGCCGCCAACCACACGAGTTCCACTTTTTCGAACTGATGCTGTCGCATTAGCCCGCGCGTGTCTTTGCCCGCCGCCCCCGCCTCTTTGCGAAAACACGGCGTATGCGCGACGTACTTCTGCGGCAGGTCTGAGAACTCGAGAATTTCGGCGCCGCGCATCGCCGTCAGCGGAACTTCCGCCGTCGGAATCATGAAAAGGTCGCCATCGCGATCCTCGAACATTGCGTCGGCGAACTTGCTCAACTGGCCGGTCGACCACATCGTCGCCCGCGACACGAGCAACGGCGGCGCAATCTCGCGATACCCACGTTCCTGCGCACGATCGAGAAAGAACGTTGCGAGCGCACGCGATAGGCGCGCGCCGGCGCCGGCCAGAACGGCGAACCGGCTGCCGGAGAGTTTTGCGGCTCGCGCGAAATCCAGAATGCCGAGCTGCTCGCCGATTTCCCAGTGTGGTTTCACCTCGAAATCGAAAGTTCTCGGCGTTCCCCAGCGTCGCAGCTCGACGTTCGATGCTTCGTCGGTTCCATCGGGGACGGAGTCGTCGAGAAGATTCGGAGTTTGTTCGAGCATCGCTCGCAGCGGCGAGCTTTCGCCCGACGTTGAGAGGGTGCGAGCCCGTTCTTCCGATGCAGCGATCTCCAAGGAGAGCGCATCGATCTTTGGCCGTACTTCGCGCGCCGCGGCGGCTTTGTCGTCTGCCTGGCCGACGGAAGCGGAAAGACGGTTCTTTTCGGCCTTCGCCCTTTCTGTTGCAGTCAGCGCCGAGCGGTACTCCTCGTCGCAGCGCAGAAGCTCGTCGACAATAGACGGATCTGCCCCGCGGCGAGAGAGTGAGAGCCGCACGCGGTCGGGATCGCGTCGAACCAGAGCAATATCGAGCATGGAGAACCGCGCCATTAACCAGTCCGTAAATCCAGTCCTACCGACGGTTGGATTTGTGACGGAAACGCTGCTCGCGCCGCAACAGGCGATCGTGGCGTTTTTCGCGCGCGCGCCGCTCGCACCACCGGGAAGCGAGGTGGTAACGCTCGACGACGCGTTTGGGCGCGTACTCGCGCAAAGCGTCGCCGCCGATGACGATTATCCGAATGCCGCGCGTTCGCTGATGGATGGCTTTGCGCTGCAGTCGCAATTTGCGCCGGGTGATTTCGAGATCGTCGCCGGCGTGGTGATGGGCGCCGCTCCGGAGATCCGGCTGACGCCGGCAACGGCGATGCCGATTCCCACCGGCGGCCTTCTTCCGCTCGGCGCCAATGCGGTTGTGCCGATCGAAGATGTGGGCGTCGATGGAAGCCGGCTTCGCGTCGAAACCTCCATCGAGATTGGGGCGAACGTCGCCGAACGCGGCGCGGATATGCGGCTCGGCGATACGCTGTTGAAGCCGGGGCGCCGCATACGTGCAGGAGAAGTCGGCGTTCTCGCCACCCTCGGCATTACCGACGTTCTTGTCTACCGGCGTCCTACGATCGCCGTGCTGTCGAGCGGAGACGAGCTCGTCGAGACGCAGACACGGCCACGCCCCGGAGAGATTCGCGACTCGAATCGCTATGCAATCGCGGCTTCACTGCGAGCGATGGGCGCCCTCCCCCGCCACTATCCGACATTGCGCGACGAAGCGGACACGTTTGAATTGGGGCTTGCGCGCGCCCTCGCGCAATGCGATGGAGTCGTCGTGACCGGTGGATCCTCGGTGGGCGAGCGCGATCGATTGCCGCAAGCGGTGGCGCAGATCGCGACGCCCGGCGTGATCGTGCATGGTTTGCGAGTCAAGCCCGGCAAGCCAACGCTCTTTGGCGCCGACGGGCGGAAGCCGATTCTGGGCTTGCCCGGAAACCCCACGTCGGCGCTATTTATGCTCGAAGCGGTCGCGGCGCCGATCGTCGCGGCCCTCACGGGCGCTCCACTGGAGCCGCCGACGCTGCAAGCACGCTTGGAAAAACCGGCCACCAGCCGCGCGGGCTGGACGTGGTACGTTCCGGTCAGCCTGCGGCATGATGGAGGAGTACCTCTCGCGCATCCTCTTGCCTTACGCTCGTTTTCAGTGAGCTTGGCGGCGCGCGCCGACGGCTACATCGTTATGGATGAGCGTGAGGAAGAGTGGCCCGCGGGCACGCTCGTGACCGTGCATCGCTTTCTAGGAGGCTAAATCGCACCCGTGATTCGACCGACCCCCGCCGTTGAAGGTCTTCCAGCGACGACGCCATTTATCGGTCCGGAGCAGCTGATGCGCGAAACCGGCCGGCGAGAACTGGTTCGTTTGGGAGCGAACGAGAGCGCGTTCGGACCCTCACCCAACGCGGTGGCCGCGATGACCGCCGAGCTGCCGCGACTCTCCTGGTATGGCGATCCGGAATCGCTCGACCTGCGCGACGCTCTCGCCGAAAAACATGGTTGCGCTCCGTCGCAGATCGTGGTCGGCGCCGGGATCGACGATCTTATGGGCTTAGCCGTCCGCGCGTTCGTAGCACCCGGCGAACCCGCGCTGATGGTGCGCGGAACGTATCCCACTTTTCTGTATCATGTCGTGGGTTATGGCGGGACGCCGGTTTATGCGTCCTACCGCGACGACGGCCGGCCCGATATCGAGGAATTGGCGGCCATCGCGCGACGAGTCCTCCCGCGCATCGTCTATTTCGCTAATCCAGATAATCCCAGCGGGCACTTCGTATCGCGCGCTGAGATGCAGCGTTTCTATGACGCGTTGCCCCACGACAGCCTACTGCTTCTCGACGAAGCCTATGCCGATTTCGTTGACGAATCCGACCTCTTGCCGCCGGTGTTTGAGGACCGGCTCATACGCCTACGCACGTTTTCGAAAGCGTACGGAATGGCGGGAGCGCGAATCGGCTATGCGATGTCAACGCAGAGCAACATCCGGGCCTTTGCGAAGATTCGGCTGCAGTACGGAATCAACCGCAACGCGCAGATCGGCGCGCTCGCATCGCTGCAGGACGACGCGTTTACAGAGTACGTCGTCGCCGAAACCGTCCGCGCGCGTGAGGCGTATTACGGGCTCGCGCGCGAACTGGGCGCCCCTTGCATCGAGTCGCGAACCAACTTCGTGTGCGTCGGCATGGAGAGTGCGCAGCGTGCCACGCGGGTAATGAACGAGCTGCTCCTGCGCGGCGTTTGGGTACGCAAGCCCGGCGCGCCGCCGCTCGATTCGTACATTCGGGTGAGCGCCGGGACCGAACCGATGCGACGAGCCTTTGCCCA
>PMUK01000032.1 GCA_003166915.1 Candidatus Cybelea palsarum | reverse complement strand
CACGAAAGCCGGGCAACTTCAGATTTATCCTATAGGGATCGCCATCGACCATGATGGCAACCTCTACGTCGGAAATCACGTGCTGTACGGGACAACGAACGTCCAAGTGTATCCGCCGGGTGGCGGGTCCCCTACAAGAACGATTACCGACGGAATCGTGTGGCCGACCGGCATCGCCGTAGACGCGAAAGGAACCCTCTACGTAGCGAACGACAACTATCCATGCGATGTGGAAGAATATCACGCCGGTCAAAGCCATCCATACAGGGCCATTACAGATGAGGTTAATGGGCCGACGGGCGTCTCGCTCGGCAAAAATGGTTGGCTGTATGTGTCCAACGAGGGAAGCCAGGTGAGCGTTCGAAACCGCAGTTGTATAGTCGTTTGCATTTATCTCCCCCCAGGCCTTTTCAATAGACATTAGGATCGTCTTGCTGGCACCCTGGCCTCACCGCGCGTCAATAGCCGCACCGACTGTACCCAGCGCGACCGTATCCGGAGCGACTGTACCTGGAGCGGTGTTGAAGGTTGCCTCTTGGAAACGGCCTCCTACGTCTACGCGTTCCCCGCAGGCAACGATTAGACGCTTGTAAAGGCGGGTGCTTCCCGTGGCCCAGCGAACGCCTGGCTAGCAACTGGGAGGTTGCGCGCTATGCGACGACTGATTCTCCTACTTTTCGCTTTCGCCGGGGCCGGATGTTCGGCATATCAGGCTACGCCCATGACGCCTACGGGCACGACGGCAGCCGCCGCCGCGGCCGCCGGCGCGGCGAAGCAAAAGGTCTACTGGGCGCTCTTTGCCGCGCAGCCGCAGCCGCAGCTGGAGATTGCCGCCGAACCGCTGACGAAAAAGAGCCACGTCCAGCTCATTAACGGCAGCTCGGGCAACATGCTGCAAGAGGCGAGCAGCATACGCTTCAGTCAGAACTTTGCGTGGGTTCTCACCCAGCCCGACGGATCGTCGGCGCCGAGCGTTCTGCTCATCTTCTCGCTGCCGCTGACCCCCTCGAGTAAGCCGCTCTACTACGATACGCTGGAAGGCGCGCTCGTCGGCGTTCACATCCAGTTCGATAAACACAACAACCTCTGGGCCAGCGCGGGCGGCAATAACAGCGTGTACGAATATTCCGGCGATTTGCTTCAGCAAGGCGGCGACCTTACGCCATCGCTCACCTTAACCGCCGGCCTAAACGGCCCGCAGGGCCTGGCCTTCGATCCGAACGGCAATCTCTATATCGCCAACGGAAGCGACAACGACGTCGCCGTCTTCGCGCAACCGATCGAGAACAAGCAGCCCTACTACCTCGACGGCATCAACGGTCCGGGCGGCCTTGCCTTCGACGCGCACGGCAATCTGTACGCCGCCTCGAATAACGGCGCGACGGGCGCGATGGCACAGTACGCGAGCGGACATCTGCGTTCGGGCGACAAGCCGAGCGTCGTAGATTCTACCGGTATTAAAGCGAACCCGTACGGTTCCGACCTCGCGTTCGACCACGCCGGTAATTTGTACGACGGCGACTGCGGCGGCACCGCCGGCATCTACGCCTATCCTCTGGCCGGCAAGAAGTTCTCGTCGAAGCTTGCGCCGGCGTTCTACACGAACAAAGGCATCCTGAGCGTCGGCTGCGTCTGGGGTTTAGCGATTCACTAGCGCACCGGCGCCCAGCTCGCCTGGCGAAGTTTGGATCAATCGCCCGTCCACGGATGAAGCGGCAGCGTAGTTACTAACAACATTGTCAGAAACACTGGACTCAAACTCCTTGACAATTTCCGGGCGGATGCGCTTTAACGTTTACCCGAAGCGGCACTAATGATTGCCGAGAAAGGATAGAAGACGCCGTTCGTGATGGACTTTGTCGAAGCGCCGCCGCCCGGGTACGGGTAGACCAAGACACCCGAGCCACTGAAGAACTGATTTGGCGTAACGACGGTTGAATCTGCGATGCCGAACTGACCTACGATACCCGCGCCGCTCAAGCTCGTCGTGCCCGCGAGCGTTGCCTTGTCGTTGCTAAACGAAAACTGATAGATCACTGCCCCCGCAGAATCGCCGACGCGCGCAGCTCTTCCTCGCTGAACTTCGCGAGGATCGATCACCGTCTCAGCCACGCCGGTCTTGTGCTTGAGGGTCGGCACGCCGGCGCCCGGGATGAGCGTGGATTGGCTCGTCGTCGAGCAGCCGGCCATCGTCAGAACGGCGATGACGGCGAGAGCGTAAAACGATGGTGTGCGCATGGTGCTCCTTTTAAGGTAGCGGAAAGGGCACGGGGGATGGCGCTATCGGTGTAACTAGATGCGAATCATCCTGCAACGGCGCTGGCTGTTCCCTTCGCGATGACGACCTGGCGTTACCCAATCGTTACCCACGAAGCCCCGGCGTGTCGCGAAAACCTTATGGTATAGGGACGAAATAAATAGCCCCAGCGGGATTCGAATCCGCCCGTGCGGGGCCGAGGCCGGTCGAGGTCGGTCAAAAGGCCGCGTAAAATATGGCTTTTCGCCCCGGCACCTAGCCGTCGATGGGCTACGGCGGTTGCCATTGACGGCAACCGTTTGGCAACCGAAAGGGCAGGCTCCGATTCTGCGCCCCGCGTGACGGGGTGCACCTCATTGAACGATGTCCAAGCCATCCGCTAGCGATTCCGAGGCTCAGAGGCCGCGCAATGCCTTCGCATGGGCCTTTGCTGCGCGTTCGCGAATGGGAAACCAATGCTTTAGGTTGCGTACATTGCGCTGTGCCTTGTGATTGCCGTGGCAGCCCTGAATGGGACCGTGTTCCTACTCCGACTAACCCGGCTTTTCGATACGCCTGTGGGAGAAGATTCGCTTCAAGGCCCGATCTTTGCCAAGCGCTGGTTTTGGGCATTCCTTCTGGGCTCAGTTGGTACGTTTGGGCTGACGATCGCGGTCATGGAGACGCCGCCCCTTCGCTACCTATCCGCGTACGTCGCGGAACAGAGGTTCAAGGGTAACCTAGAATGGTGCCGTGTTCACCGCGAAGTCAGCGAGACGATCGAGAATTGTATCGACCGCATCACCTCTTCTGATCGGTGAAACTCGCCACTGTGAAGAGCGCGGCCTGGCTGCTACGTTGCCCACAAGCCTAGAGCCGAGAACCCCCCGAGCACGGCTATTGTACGCATGGAGCCATTTGCTGCGGCCTTCGCGAAAAAGGCGATCTCCCTGCAAGCCGTATAACGGTTGAACCCGGCTAATGTACCGACTGGCGTCACAAGGGTGATTGTCTGGGCGTTTGGCCTGTGAACCTTGAACGGACTCCGCGGACAGCGCAATACGTGTCGTAAGCTCGCGGATATCGGTCAAAACGATGTCAAACGCGGGCAGAAGGGTGCGCAGCGGCTCACTAACGGCCGGGAAACGTACCGGAACCGACCGATACGCCAACGGCTGAGAACCGGCTGGGGGCGGGGCGTTCCCCATCCGGCGCGCGCACGAATTTTCGCCATACCGNNTTGCGCATGATAGACGGCTCGGGGTGGAGATGCTCATTAAAGCGGTCAGTCGTGGCCTGTTAGAACGGGAGGCGGCAAGACAGGCTGGGCAGCGAAGTCGCGAGATCATCGCGGAGCAACGGAGGGGAGCACGAAGGAGCGGCGCTGTAATAGAGGTCCGAAGCCCGCTGCTTGGGCCTCGGAGGTTTGTGCTATGTGGAAACGCTTCACCTTGCCAGCGTCGAGCCGATCGCTCACACGCATCGTCATCGCAATAGCGACGGTATTTTCGC
>PMUK01000116.1 GCA_003166915.1 Candidatus Cybelea palsarum | reverse complement strand
ATGAAATGTCGACGGCACTCATGAACCGCTCCCTCTCGGACGTCGACACGCTCTTTCTCATGTCCGACCAAAACTATTCGTTCGTCAGCTCCAGTATCGTCAAAGAAGTCTTCTTTCTCGGCGGCGACGTCGCCGCACTGGTCCCCGAACCCGTTCTTCGCGTTATGGCGGAGAAACGCAACAATTTGCAACGGAGGTAGCAATGTCGGTTTATCGCGTGCTGGACAAACTTGAGGCCTACGTTCACGAAGGAACGTGGTTGCCGGCGGGTTACCGCATCCTGTCGGAGGAGCGGTTGATCGAACTTCTCGAGAAAATTAGAGCGTCGTTGCCGGAAGAAGTCGGACGCGCCAAAGTGATCGCCAAAGATCACGATCGCATGATGCGAGCCGCGCAAGAGAAGGCGCAGGCAATCGTCGACGAAGCGGCCAGTAAGCACGAAGAGTTGGTCGAGGATAGCGAGATCGTGAGGCGTGCCCGCACGACTGCCGACGTCGTGCTCCGCGAGGCCGAGGAAAAAGCGCGCAAGGTTCGCGAGGGCGCCGATCGGTACGCCAACGACGTGCTGGCCGAGATGGAAGGCCGTCTGTTCGGCGCGCTCGGAGCGGTCCGTAAAGGGCGGCAAGTGCTCGACAGTCAGGGCCAGGGCGCGGAGCGCCCGCTCGAGGAAGCCGCTGCCAAGAGCAAGCGCGCGGCCTTCGACTTGCAAACCGCCGCCGAGGAGACGGCCGCCCTGGAATCCGTCTAAGCGACCCCTAGTTCGGGAATAAGCTTGAACATGAAACAGCTTGCAACCATGCTTGCGCTCGCCGGGATGCTAATTGCACCGGCCTTGAGCGCGCAACTCGGCGGCATCTCCGGTACGGTCGTCGATGCGAAGACCGGCCAGCCGATGGCGCACGCGGTGCTCTATTACTATCGAAGCCCCTATCTCGAGAACGGACCAAACCATATCGCCACGCTGAAGGCAAACGGCCACGGCTTCTTCAGCGACGTTACGCTGGACCCGGGACGGTATATCGTCATGGCGAGATTCCCCGGTAAGGTCGAAGGCTGCGCCGTCGATGACGTGATGGGCGGCGAGGTTACGCACATGCGCATCGAGATCGGTCACGACGCGATAATGTGCACCGGACCGCGCGTCCACTCGGCGCTCGTAGATCCGAACGCTACGTCAGACGTCTACAGAATCTAGACGGGTGGCGCGGCGACGTTGGCGGCAAAAGCCTCCAACTGCGCACGGTCGATGGCGCGTACGCGCCCGCGGTCGAGTTCGAGGGCGCCCGCGTTCTTAAGCCGCAGCAGCGCGCGCGCCGCCATGTCGCGTACCGTGCCCGCGGCGGCGGCGATCTGCGCTTGCGAGAGGTTGTCCACTCCCGGTAGGCCGGGCGCCATACCTACGGATGCGCGGGCGTATCCCAGCAAGAACTTGGCGACGCGCTGCAGCACGTGGGCGAAAGCCAGGTCGGCAATCGTGTCGATCGAGCGGCGCCGAGCTTGCGACGAGGCAATTAGAAAGCCAAGCGCGAGCTCCGCGTCGCTGCGGGCGGCATGAATGATCGCTTCGCTGGGAAGCGTCACGATCGTCGCGTCGGTCAAAGCTTCGGCGCGCGTCGTCGCGCCGCCGCCGTCGAAAGTTCCACTCTCATTGAGCGTGTCGTGCGTCAAGCGTTCGCCGATGGTGTGCGTCTTACCGTCGGGCGAGAGTAACGTGTAGATTGCCTTGCCCGCCTTAACGATCCCGAGATACGGCCAAACCTCGCCTTCGTCGAAAATGGTTTCACCGGCTTTGTAGGTGCGCTCGCTCATCTGAGCGGCAAGCTCCTTGATCGTGCTAGCCTTGGCGGAGGTAAACGCCGAGACGTACGTCAGGAAGGCCTCGCCGTCGGCATTTTCGTCGATTCGTTCGAGGCGGACGGTCCACCGGTTGGCGCCGAGGTTTCGCGCGTCCCAGGAGAAGCGGCCGGGACGCAGCTGCGCCATCTCGTTACGAAGTGCGCGCGGGTCGGTCTCTTCGGTAATCTCCAAAGCGCTTCCGATCGGAAGCTTGTCGAAGGTTTCGAGTATTAGCGTCGTCCTAGTCGCAGGAAGGAGCGATCGGGCATCGAGCGTGATCGCGGCCGGTCGGTTGATGGGCATACGCCGCCGTTAGGGACGGTCGGCGACGGCGCCTGCCGGGACGCGCGCAACCGTTGGGGAATAGTCGCGGTCGATATGAGCAATTCTATGCAGGACAGCGACATCGTCATTCTCGCCGGGGCCCGCACGCCTTTCGGTAATCTCGGCGGAGAATTGGCGAGCCTTACCGCCACCGACCTCGCCGTCGCGGCCGCCGAAGAGGCGATTGGGCGCAGCGGCGTCCGCAAGGAACAGATCGACGAAGTGGTTTTCGGGAACGTCATTCAGAGCAGCGCCGATGCGATCTATCTCGCGCGCCACGTCGGACTGCGGACGGGGCTCCCGGTCGGCGTGCCCGCGCTCGCGGTCAATCGGCTGTGCGGTTCGGGGTTGCAAGCGATTCTGTCGGCGGCGCAGTCCCTGGCCCTCGGCACCGCGAGTTACGCCCTGGCGGGTGGAACGGAAAATATGAGTCAAGCGCCCCACGTGGTACGCGGCGCTCGCCAAGGTTTTCGTCTGGGGCAGGACGTTGCATTTGAAGACTCGCTGTGGACGGCGCTCATCGATTCGTACGGCAATACGCCGATGGCAATCACAGCTGAGAATCTTGCCAAGAAATATGGCGTGTCTCGCGCGGAATGCGATGAGTTTGCGCTCGCGAGCCAGGAACGCGCGCTGGCTGCGCAAAGCAGCGGCTACTTCGCGCAGGAGATCGTGGGGGTCGATGTTCCCGGGCCCAAAGGCTCGACGGTACGCGTTGAAAAAGACGAAGGGCCGCGCCCTGGGTTAACGATGGAGAAGCTCGGCAAACTGCCTGCGCGCTTCGTTAAGGACGGCGTTGTGACGCCCGGAAACGCCAGCGGAATTACCGACGGTGCCGCGGCCCTGGTCCTGACGACCGTAAAGCGCGCGCGCGAAGACGGTCTGCAATGGATGGGACGACTCGTCTCGGCCGGTGTCGTCGGCGTCGACCCCTCGATTATGGGGATCGGTCCGGCTTTTGCGATTCCGAAAGCGCTCGAGCGCGCCGGTGTCGCTGCAGACGACGTAGCCGTGATGGAAATCAACGAGGCCTTTGCGCCGCAGGTCATCGCATGTCTGCGCGAGATGGGCGATTCAAAAGATTCTGGCGCGAGCGCTCGCCTCAACCCGAACGGCGGCGCGATTGCGCTCGGCCATCCGCTGGGCGCGTCGGGTGCGCGACTCGCGATCACGGCGCTTCACGAGCTGCGCCGGCGCGGCGGCGGCTACGCCATCGCGTCGGCATGCATCGGGGGCGGCCAAGGCATCGCAGCTCTTTTCCGCTCGGATTAGCACCTCGACGCGCAAGCTCTTTACCGCCGGACGATTCTGGGATGTTCTCGCGGCGCTCGTAATCGGCTTTGCGGTCTGGAAGATCTTCGTCGCGCCCCGCTCGTTTGAGGCCGCTGGGACGCATCCCGCGCCTGCAGCGATCTACCAACGGCTCAATGGCGACGCCTTCCGCGTTGCCGACAAGCGCGGCCGCGTGCTCTTTCTCGACTTTTACGCGAGCTGGTGCGAACCGTGCAAGCTGGAGCTGCCGCTGGTGGCCGCGTGGGCGCGAGCGCATCCTGGCGCGGCGGTCGTGCCGGTCGACGTTGGCGAAGAGCGATCGATTGCAGCTGCTTTCGCGCGGCGATACCGCTTACAAAACGTTGCGCTCGATCCGAACGGTAGCGCGGGGCCGCTCTTTGCCGTAGAAGGATTTCCGACGATCGTCGTGATCGACCGCAACGGTTTCATCCGGGCAAAGTGGGAAGGCCTCAACCCGGCGATCACACTCGCAATGAACCACGCTCTGTCATCCTTCGGGAAGCCCTGATTCAGGCCATCTCGTTGTCGCCGAGGTCCTCGATTACGTCAGTAAACTTCGGACCTCGGCTCCTAGAGCTGAATCTGAATCCGGGCTTCCTACAGCGCTAACGACCCTTCCAGGCGGGTTTGCGCTTTTCCAAGAACGCGCGCGTGCCTTCTTTGATGTCCTCGGTATCGACGAGCGTACCGAACTCGAGTGCCTCGAGCTCCAGCGCGTCGTCGATCGAAAGATGTGCGCCGTTGTTGATGACCCGTTTGCAGGCCGCGATGGCTAAGGGAGCTTTGGACGCGACGAGCGTCGCAATCCGTTTCGCCTCGTTCATCAGCTCGCCGGCGGGGACAACGCGAGTCACCAGGCCGATGCGCAACGCTTCGGGCGCATCGATGATTTCGCCCGTTAAACAGAGATGCGTTGCCACACCTTTGCCGGCCAGCCGCGTCAAACGTTGCGAGCCGCCGTAACCCGGTATCAATCCGAGGTTGACCTCCGGCTGCCCGAACTTCGCGTTCTCGCTCGCGACGCGTATGTCGCCGGCCATCGCAAGCTCGCAGCCGCCGCCGAGCGCGAATCCATTGATCGCCATCACGACCGGTTTACCGAGACGCTCGATCTGACGCGTGATGCCCTGGCCTCTGCGGGCCTTCTCCGCTCCCGAGCCGGCCGAAGCCAATGCGTTGAGTTCGGAGATGTCCGCTCCCGCGGCGAAAGCCTTCTCTCCCGCGCCGGTGATGACGACTACGCGGACTCTGGCGTCGCGCTCCATGTCACGCAACGCCGTTGAGAGCTCGTCCAAGAGCTGTGTGCGCAATGCATTGAGAACGCTTGGACGGTTAAGCGTAATGAAGCCAAGCGGCTCTTCGACCGCGACGAGGATGTCTTCAAATGGCATGTTTAACCTTATGATTTGATAAAGGACGCAGGTTCCTTCGTTGGATTGCGCGGAAGTGCCCCCTTGTTAAACTAGTGGTCCATTTTCATGGGAGGTGAGGGTGCCGGTGCGCACAGCGTATCACGAGGCATTGGAGGGAACCAGGCTCGACGTCGTTCGTCTTGGCGCGTTGGTGAGCGATGCGATCCGCGTGGCCGTGGACGCGCTCGACCGTCGTGATGCCGCGTCGGGGGCGCGTGTCGTCGCCGGAGACGACGCCATCGACGATCTTCGCCGGCGCATCGAGGCCCATTGCATCGAGCTTATTTGGAGGCAGCAGCCGGTCGCGGGCGAGCTACGCGAGATTGCCGCTATGCTGGAAATTGCCACCGACCTCGAGCGGGTCGGCGATTATGCCGTCGACATTTCGAAGAACGCCATCAAACTCTCGGATCAGCCGATGCGACCCCAAAAGGTCGAAATCGATCGCATCGCGAGCGTCGCGCACGGGTTGCTGCTCGATGCCATGCGCGCCTACACCGAGCGAGATCCCAACCTGGCAAGCATTGTCATCGACCGGGACGACGAGGTGGATAAGCTGTACAAGCGCAGCATCAAACTGCTGCAGTCGGAGATGCGCGCCGATCCGGAGATCGTACGTCCCGGAACGCGCTATCTCTTCGTCCTCGCTTCGCTCGAGCGCGTGGGCGACCGCGCCGGCAATATCGCTTGGCACACGAAGGACATGATCGGCGCGGAGTGAGCACCCCGCTTACTCGCAGCGAGTTTGGAGTCACGCAGCACTACGTCTATTTGAATCACGCCGCCGCCGGGGTGCTGCCTGCCTCAACGGTTGCGGCGATCGAGCAGTTCGTTCGCGCGCACGCCTCCGGCGGCGTTCTGGGAACCTTTCCGTACGATCTCCAGATGGCCGAGTATCGATCGAAGATCGGCGGCTTCATCGGAGCGAGCGGATCTGAGATCGCAACACTGCTCAATACCGGCGCCGGTGCGAATACCGTCGCGCTCGGAATCGACTGGAGGCCTGCCGACGAAGTGGTGCTCTGCGACAACGAGTTTCCCGCCAACGTGATTCCGTGGCTTGGATTGCGCCGTCGTGGAGTCGACGTGAGATTGATCCCCACGAGAGAAGAACGGTTGACGCCCGAGCGTTTGAGGCGGGAGCTCTCGCCGCGAACGCGCGTGGTCGCCGTGTCGTGGGTTTCGTACGCCGACGGCTACCGTCACGACTTAGCGGGCTTGGCGGCGGTGGCGCACGAAGCGGGCGCGCTGCTCTGCGTTGATGCCATCCAAGGGCTGGGCGTTTTTCCGCTCGACGTGCATGCCCTCGGCGTCGACGCTTTGTATGCGGGCGCGGGAAAGTGGATGCTCGGTTTGCACGGGGCCGCATTTCTGTATTTGCGTCGCAGCCTTGCCGAACGCTTGGAAGTTGCGATGCCGGGTTGGCGGTCGCTCGCGGACATGTGGGACTTTCACAACTACGAGCAGCCTTTCTCGCCGGACGTTCTTCGCTTTGAAAGCGGGACTCCCAACTTGCTGGGGACGCTCTCGCTCGTTTGCGCGATCGATCTCTTCGAACGTAGCGGACCACGGGCCATTGCGGATCACGTTCTGGCCTTGACCGACCGGCTTTGTGAAGGACTTGCGGCTCTCGACGCAGAGTTCTCCACGCTGCGTGGACGAAGTTGCTCTTCCGGAATCGTGACCTTCAGTATCCCTGGCCTCGACAGCATTGCGCTTGGACGAGCGCTGGAAAGCCAAGGCATCGTGACGACCTATCGAACGGGCGGCATCCGGGTCTCGCCGCATGGGTATAATACGGCAGAAGAGATTGACATCATCGTGAATGCGGTAGCATCTGCGGTGCTCGCGAAGGTACCGGTCTAAATGTTGATACCGGCATTCGTGCTCGCGGTGGTTGCTGCGACCGTTGCGTTTCCGGCATCCGGTGCGTACAACTATACCGCTTCGATGAGCGGACAGCCGATTGGGCAGTGGAACGTGACCGTCAAACGGAACGATTCCGCGACGGAGATCGACGAAGACTCGTGGGCATCAGTCATGGGGATGATGCTTTCGGCGAAGGCAACGCTCGCGCTAGGGTCGGATCTTTCGCCGACGAGATATACGGGCAACTATCGCGCGGCCGGCCAGAACGTCGCCGTTACCGTTGCGCTAACCCCGGCCTCCGCGACGATCACCGGCACGCAAAATGACCCTGCCCGCACGGTAGCGCTCGGGGCGAATACCCATCATTTCGTGGTGATCGAACCGGGGTTACTTGCCGGTCTCTTCGCGCTGCCGGCGCAACTTGCGTCGTGGAATGAGTCGACGGTGACGTGGGTTTCGCCCGTTACCGGCGCGGCGCAGCCGCTGATGAAAGACTCGGCAGCGTCGCCTCCGCGACCGGCCGGTGTGCCGGCCCAAGACGTCGAGCTTTCATTGACGGGTCAGATTCCGGTCACGATGTGGTACGACCCCGTCACCTTCATACCGGATCGCATCGAGGTTCCGTCGCAGCACACGATCGTTACCCGCGTGCGCTAGCTAACAACTCGGAACTGCGCCGGCTCGAGACCTTTTACCGCTTGGGATTCGAGCGGCAAATCGCGTAGCAGCCGTTCGAGCACACCTAGCGTGCCGCGATGTGCGACGACGAACCAGCGCAGTGGGCGACGCAGCTTTTCGACGACCGGTCGGAGACGCTGCGCGACGTCCGTGAAGCTCTCGCCCTGCGGCGGCCGGAAATGCACCGGATCGAGCCGTCGCTGCGCGAGCCCGGAGGGATCGTTGGCCTGCAACCACTCCAGCGTTTCGCCCTCCCAGGTGCCGAAATCGATTTCACGCAGCGCGGCTTCAATTTCGAACGGAGGTTGCGGCGCGACGATCTCGCGCGTCTCCAGGCAGCGTCGCATCGGACTGACCAAGCAGCGCTCAAAATCAAAGGCTTCCAACTCGATTTGAAGTTGCCGGCACTGCGCGATGCCCAGTGGGCTCAAGGGCACGTCGGTTCGGGAGAGAAAGCGTCCCGCGGTGTTGCTTTCCGTGACGCCGTGACGACAAAGAACGATTTCGCGCAAACGCGTCTTATTCGACGTCGCGTTCGCGCAAAATCGACGAAGTCATGACGGCGTCGGTCATGCCGTGGATGAGCTTCTTGTCGGCTGGTGCAATCGTCGCCAAAATTCCCCCGAGTACGACGCTCTCCTCGCCCGTTACGAAGTAGTACGGGCAGAGGCGAACGCGGCCGTCGTACTCGCGTATCTCGTCGCGGTCGCGATCGAAGTAGCTCTGCCGAATCAACTTGCCTTTGTGAAATCGCTGAAGCACGTAGGGCGTCCGGTCGAACGACGTCAACGCTACCTCGATGGCGGAGGCCCACTCCTCTCGCGTAAGGTCGTCCCCGATCTTGACGCCGCGCGAGCCCCACGCTAGCTGCGAGAAACCAGACGGTTTAATCACATACGCGCGTTCGCTCTTTGGAAGGGCGGTTAGCTGACGAAAATCCGAGACCGGAGCGCCGCCGGCCTCTAAGCGTTCGATCACCCCTTGCGGCGGCATCGGGCGCGGATCCATCACCCAGGTTTGGGGAAAAATTCGGAGCAGCCGTTCGAAAACGTCGGCACCCAGTTCGCTGCGCCATGCCGTCGAGAGTGCGTGGTGGTGCAACAACGCGAACGCCAGTTTTTCTTCGAGCGACGCTTTGGGCGCGGGCACGATTCTCACACGATTGTGACGAGCGGCATAGAGCATCAGCTCTTGCTTGGGCACGTTGAACAAATCGAAGAGTTCGAAGTTGCGATAGAGCGCGTCGAGCCGCGCCTCGCGACCATCATCGTGGCGAATGAAGAGGCCCTCTTCGCTAAACGTGACCTCTTGCGGATCGCGTACCCACGCGTCGGCAAAACCCAACCGGCGCAGCGCGTCGGCCAGCCACGACATCTCGTTGCGGTAATCCGCGGATTCCTCCGATACGACGATCGCGACCGTCGGATGCTCGACGCCGGTTACGTAGCGCAGCATCGCGGCAAAGCCGGCCGGAATACCGTGATCGCCACCGGCACTCTCGAGGCCAAGTTGGCAGTACGCTTCCGTCATCGCGCCAAGAAAACCCATTCCGCCGGGAACACTGTCGAGTTCGGTCGCCGTAAAACCATCTGCGGTGATGATGAGGTCGGGGCGGATGACGCCCGGAACGTCTTGCTTGAAACGGTTCTGGCGTCCCAGCTTGACAATCTGCTCGGGCTTTCCGCGGTCGAGATACTCGGCGATGAAGCTTGGGGACGTTCCGCGGACGCTGCGATTGTAGAGATTGTTGAGCGCCCGATAGAAGCGAACGAGATCGGTACCGAGGCGTTCGATCGCGTCGAGCTGTTCCTTGGACAATGCGAACGGCTCGGGGCTGACGCGCCATGGGATACGTTCGGTTTCGTCTTGAACTCGGAAGAGACCGGGCGGTATCGTCTCGTAAAGGTGGTGCGCTTGCTCGCGAGCCGTGAGGTTCGGAATGGTTGCCGTACAAGGCATAGGGAAACGAATTCTCCTCTAGCGACAGCCGTCGGGGATCTTGGAGCTACTGTAGGCAATGTAGCGGCGGCGCATACTTTGCTCTAGAGCGGCCGGAGCGTCCTCGCGGTTGCAGTTGGGAGCACTAGAGCGGGTCGAGGCTCACTTAATCGTGATCGCTCCAGGCGTGAGCAGTGCCCCTTCCACGTGCACCAGACCCTGGATGTAGGCCAGCGTGAGATGCAGAGTGCCGTGCAGCCCGAGCTTGGAAAGGTCCAGACTCTGCAACACGCGAGAGACGCCTTCCCCGGCGAGAAAGTGCAGTTCGTTCGTGAAGCGCAGGGAGCGGCCCGGCGCCGAATAGGTGGCGACCACTGGGACGATGATCTCTTGAGTGCCCGTGGAGCGCGGCGCTCCCGTAATGCAGTAGGAGACCGTCACAGGCGTCCCTTGCACCGTGAGCACCTCGACCGTGCACTGGGCAGCGCTAGCCCAGGCGGCGGTCGGAGCCGCCAAGGCGATCGAGAGCGCCAACGCTCCGGTCATGGTCGAGCTTCTTATCATTCTAAATTCCAGTACGGGTCGAACGTATTCCCGTCGAAGAGATAACGTATGCAAATTCGGTTGCTTGCCTTCGCAAGCCTGCGCGAGATCCTTCAGACACCCGAGAGGAGCCTCAACCTGCCTGAGGGCGCCCGCGTCAGTGATGCCCAGAGACTCCTGGAACGGCAATTTCCGGCGCTTGTGCCGCATCGTTCCTCTATGCGAATCGCCCGCAACGGCCGGCTCGTCGATTCCGATGGTGCGCTGTCCGATGGCGACGAGATCGCGCTGTTTCCACCGGTGGGCGGTGGATAGCGAGCGTTTTAGTATCGTGCGGGGACCCATCGATCCGCGCCGCTTCGCAAACGTCGCGAAGGCGAACGAGGGTGCGCTCGTGACGTTCTTAGGCATCGTGCGCAACGACGCGCGAGACGGACGCGCGGTCGTCGGCCTTTCGTACGAAGCCTACGAGTCGATGGCGTGCAATGAGTTTGAGACGATTGACGCACGAGCGCGTGAGCGCTTCGGCGACGTGCGGCTTTGGATCGCACATGCGGTCGGCGATCTCGCCGTCGGAGAGGTCGCAGTTGCGGTGGCGGCTGCAGCCCAACATCGCGCCGCGGCATTCGAGGCGTGCCGCTTTGCGATCGATGAACTAAAAGCCCGGGCGCCGATTTGGAAAAAGGAACGGTATGCCGACGGCGAGGCGCAATGGCGAGCGAACGAAACCCGTGGGTAGGGTCGAGCTCTTACGCATTGAGGCGCAACGGAATCCCCTTGCGGTCCTAAAGTACGAACCACGCCGGCCGCGCCGCGTCTGCGTGGTCGCCGGTCATGGCTACTCTTCGAGCAAACAGAACCTCGATTTTCTCTGCTCGTTTCTCGCAAGCCACGGTATGGGCGTCTACAGCCTCGATTTTCCCGGACATAAACTCGGCGCGAGCGGCGGCGAGCTGCGCGGCGTCGACGATTGCATCGAAGCGATGTTCCGCGTCGTGGCGTTTGTCCGCGAACGCTCCGACGACGTAATCTACACGCTGGGGCACAGCATGGGAGGTATGACGGCGATCTTCACGGCGGCGCTCGATACGAACATCCGGGGCACGGTCGCCATCGCTACCGGCTATGGCCGCCCCACGTCGCTGGAGGCGTTGCGCAAGGTGGGCGTCACCGACTTTCGCGCGTCATACGTCGTCGGGGTTACGTTGCCGGAGCTGGTGGCCGGCGTGGAAGCCCGGTACGACGAGCTCTTGGCGCTCCTAGCCGGCAGGCCGGCGCTCTATATCGCGGCGAGTCGCGATGCGATGGTAAGCCCACGAAGCGTGCGCGAGCTCTACGGCCGCGCTCCGGAGCCGAAGACGCTGGCGATGATCGAGAGCGACCATACCTACGCGGCGGAGCACGCGCGCGCGACGGTCTTGGAATGGTTCGACGAGCGGCATCCCGCGCTCCAACGCTCGGAGGGCCGTTCGGAGTGAACGGCGCGCTGCGGCGACGCTACAGTCGCCATTTGCTGATTCCCGAAGTAGGATTACGCGGTCAAGAGCGGCTCGCGGCGGTGCGGGTGCTCGTTGTGGGCGCCGGAGGATTGGGTTCGCCCGCGCTGCAGTATTTGGCCGCCGCCGGCGTTGGATGCATCGGCATCGTCGACGACGACGCCGTTGACGAGACGAACCTTCAGCGGCAGACCATTTTTACGACCGGTGACGTCGGCTGCAACAAGGCCGTCGCGGCGGCAGCGCGGTTGCACGCGCTCAATCCCCACGTTGGCGTCGACGCGCTCCCGTTTCGGCTCGATGAGGAGAACGCTCGGGAGCTCGTGCGTGCGTATGACGTGGTGCTCGATTGCACGGATCGTTTCCCATCGCGCTATCTGATCAACGATGCGTGTTACTTTGAGAAAAAGATCGACGTCTACGCCTCGATCTTTCGCTTCGATGGACAGCTGAGCGTACTGTGCGCGCCCGACGGTCCATGCTATCGATGTCTCTATCCGCAAGCGCCGCCGGCGGAGCTAACGCCGACTTGTGCCGACGGCGGCGTCCTGGGTGCCCTCGCGGGACTCGTCGGGGCGTGGCAAGCTGGGGAGGCGCTCAAAGTCGTTCTCGGGATTGGAGAGCCGCTGATCGGGCGGCTGCTGCTCGTCGACAGCCTCCAAGCGCGCGTTCGCGAGCTGCGCTTCGATCGCGATGAGGCCTGCGAGTTGTGTGGCGCACGCCCGACGCTTACCGGCATCGAAAAGCGTGCCTACGAACCAGTCGAAGTGGAAAGCGGCGTCGCGGAGATCGAGGCGGATCGCCTCGACGAAGCGCTGCGCGATGCAACGCTGCTCGACGTTCGGGAACCGCACGAAGCGGTGCTTGGCTCGATTGCAGGGGCCGTACGAATTCCCGCATCCCAGCTCGACGAGCGGATGTTCGAACTCGATAGTGCCGTCCGGTACGTCGTCGCCTGCCGAGTCGGTGTAAAGTCGCTCTGGGCCGTACGCCGTTTACGGGAAGCGGGATTCGAGCGTCTGCTGCATTTGCGCGGAGGCTTGCTCGCGTACGCGTCGCGCCAGGAAGATTTCGAGTTTTTCTGATTATTGATGAAGCATAAACCTTTTGGAACGACCGGGGTGGATCTTCCGGTGATGGGTCAGGGCACGTGGAATACCCCGGAGAGCGGTTCCGCGCGCAGGGAAGCGCAACGCGCGATCGAGCGTGGGATCGAGTTGGGAATGACCCACCTCGATACGGCGGAGATGTACGGCGCCGGCGCCGTCGAGCAGTTTTTGGGAGAAGCAATCCGGGCCATTCCGCGCGAGAAGCTCTTTATCACCACGAAAGTACTACCCAGCAATGCGAGTTACCAGGGCACGTTGGACGCGGCGCAGCGTAGCCTGGAGCGTCTGCGCTGCGATTACTTGGACCTCTACTTGCTCCACTGGCCCGGTTCGTATCCGCTCGAAGAGACGATGCAAGCTCTTGAAGCCCTAGTGGAACGGGGAACCACACGCTTCGTCGGCGTCAGCAACTTCGAGACCGATTCCATGCTCGAGGCGGCATCGTACCTGCGCGCCGTACCGCTGGCCTGCAATCAGGTGCTCTACCATTTGGGCGAACGGGGCATCGAGCATGAGCTGATTCCGATTGCGCGTCAACGCGGAGTTGCGATCGTTGCTTACACACCCTTTGGCCGCGGAGGCTTCTTGCGTACGGCAAAGGGGCGCAGCGTGCTCGAAAGCGTCGCGCGCAAATACGGCGCGACGCCACGGCAGGTCGCCCTTGCATTTCTCACCCGAGAGCAGAACGTGTTTGCAATCCCGAAAGCCGCGCAGGTGGCCCACGTCGAAGAGAATGCTGCAGCGGGATCACTGACGCTCGACGCCGGCGACATCGTCGCGATCGACGAAGCATTCCCGCGAAGAAGAGCGGGGCCGCTGGCGACGTTGTGAGCGAAGCGATAAAGCAACTAGCAGTCCGCACGGCGCTCGCACTGGGCGCCGGCGCCGTTCGCGTTACGAGTGCGCGCGCTGATGAAGAATCGCGCCGCCGAATGCAAGCAGCTTTCGCTCGCAGGGACTTTCTTTGTTGGAGCTATGACGACGAGTACGCCCGGCGCGCGACCGACCCCGGCGAGCTCTGCGCGGGCGCGCGCAGCGTTCTCTGCATCGCGCTTCCGTATGCAACTCCTGCCCCACGTGCCGGACCGCTGCATGGCCGCGTCTCGAACTACGCCTGGTCGGGTGATTACCATCGGCGGTTGCGCGCGCTGCTCGATGCGGTCGCGCGCGCGATCGATGACGCCGTTGGTAAGCGGGTGACGACGGTTGCATGCGACACGCGGCCGTTGGCCGAACGGGCGCTGGCGGCGCGTGCCGGCCTGGGATGGATCGGCAAGCACACCAACCTGATTTCGCCCGGATTGGGCTCGTTCGTCTTTCTCGGCGAAGTCGTTACGACGCTGGAACTGCCGCCCGACGAATCCATTGCCAAGAGCTGCGGCAGTTGCGTGCGCTGCGTCGAGGCCTGTCCGACGCGGGCGTTGCGCGGCGATTATACGATCGACGCGAACCGCTGCATCTCGGACTTAACCCAGCGCACCGACGCGATTCCGGCGGCGATGCGGCCGCTGATCGGCGACTGGGTCTGGGGCTGCGATATCTGCCAGCTCGTCTGCCCCCCGACGCGCGATGCCGGCCCCCAAAGCGGCGCCGCCTGGGCGCCGGCCAGTCCGGAAGCCGGCCGCCCGAGGCTGGTCGATTTGCTCCGGCTGCGCAGCAGCGCCTTCAAGAAGCGCTTCCGGCTCACGGCGATGGGCTGGCGGGGCGCCGCAGTGCTGCGGCGCAACGCCGCCGTGGCGCTTGGGAACGCCCTCGACCGGTCGACGGTCGGGCCCTTGGTCGAGAGCTTGTGCGGCGACCCGCACCCGATGGTGCGGGGACATGCGGCCTGGGCGCTGGGCCGAATCGGCTCGCCCGCGGCGGTGGCGGCATTGCTCGGGCAGTCGAACGTGGAAGTAAGCCAGGAGGTCCGCGCCGAGATTTCAATGGCGCTTCAACACTTTGAACCCTCGCCCTCGGGTATGCTCGACTAGATGAACCGTTTCACCACTCCAATCTCGTGCCTCTTAGCCGCCCTTTTGTGCGCCGCGGCGCCGGGTCCGGCCGCCTCCCCAGGCGGTTTGCTCGACCGGATGGCTTCGATCAACCCAAACCTTCGGGCGTTCACGGCGACGCTGCACGCTCACGTGGCCATGAAGTCGTTTCCGTTTCTGTCGGCGGATCTGGTCGGGACCTATTACTACAAGCAACCGGATAAGTACAAGGTCATTTTCACGAGCGGCGTTCCCGTGGTCGCAGCGCAGTTCGATAAGCTGTACGCTCATATCGAGCCTCCTTCGAGATGGCGCGATCTCTATTCGGTCACAATTGCCTCTGACGACGGCACAACGACCAAATTCCGGCTCGTGCCACGCAAGCGCGGCAACGTCGAGCATATCGACGCAATGGCGGACGATCGGACGGCAACGGTCACAACGCTTCGTTGGAACTACTACAACGGCGGTTATGCGGAGATGACCAATCGCTACGGCCAACAGGGCGGCAACGTCGTCGTAGCATCGCAAACCGGGCACGTCACCGAGCCGGGCTACGTGGCCGACATCAGCTCGACGATGGACGATTATAAGCTCAATCCGGCCCTATCGGATGATATCTTTGCAGGTGACTAGGAACTCTCCGACGATCTCGCTGGTTGACGGATTCAGCCGGCTGATCACGTATTTGCGAATATCCGTCACGGATAAATGCAACCTGCGCTGCGTCTATTGCATGCCCGAATCGGGGCTACCGTGGCTTCGCCGCGACGAGATTCTGAGCTACGAGGAGATCGCCGAGATCGTGCGCGCTGCGGCGAGCGTCGGCGTGCGAAGCCTTCGCCTCACCGGCGGCGAGCCGCTGCTCCGGCGGGATCTGAGCCGGCTCGTTGCCGCGCTGGCTGCGATCCCCGGCATCGAAGAGATCGCGCTCTCTACCAACGGACTGCTCTTGAAAGAGCAGATTGGTGACCTGGCGGCGGCGGGGTTGCGCCGCATCAATCTTTCCCTCGATACGCTGCGCGCCGATCGCTTCGAAACCATCGCGCGCCGGCCCGGCTTGGATCTCGTGCTGCGCGGTCTCGACGCGGCCATCGATGCCGGGCTGGCGCCGATTAAATTGAATTGCGTGATCATGCGCGGGCAGAACGACGACGAGCTGATCGAGTTCGCGATGCTAACGAAGAATCGGCCAATTTACGTGCGCTTCATTGAAGTGATGCCGGTGCACGACAACGTCGAGCTGCAGCGCGATACCTACGTTTCGTCTGAGGAAATCTTGGAGCGCATCTCGGTCAACGGCCAGCTGCAAGCGGTGCCCGGCCCGCAAGGTAACGGTCCCGCGCGATATTTTGCCTTTCCTGGCGCCAGGGGCGCGGTCGGCGTGATCAGCCCGCTCTCTCACGACTATTGCGATCGCTGCAACCGCGTGCGCCTGACGGCCGACGGCCGCCTGCGACTCTGTCTTTTCGGCGACCACGCGCTCGATCTGCGAACCCCTTTGCGCGCCGGAGCAAGCACCGAAGAGCTTGCCGGTCTTTTGCGCTCGTCTATGCTGATTAAGCCCGCGCGCCATCACCTTCGCCTAGGCGAGACCGCCTCGCGCATGCGGGCCTTCTCCGAAATCGGAGGTTGAGGTTCCAAATCCAGTCACAAGCGGCGTGATCCCGCCGTTGTTCACGGTACAGGAGGTTTCGCGAACTCCGAAATGAGAAGCGGTCTAGAAACGTGTGTTGCGGTGGATCGAACCGCGATCGCGCAAAGGCGAACGGAAGAATTAGTGATCGAGCACCAAACGAAGCTCGCGCGCTATCTCCGCCGCATGGTTGGTGACGCGGAGGTCGCGCTCGATCTGACGCAGGACGTCTTTCTTTCCGTATACCGCACGTTACAGGCGGATCCGGCGCGGGAACTGCGGGCGGGCTGGCTCTATCGCGCCGCAACGAACGCCGCGATCTCGTTCATGCGCCGCCGAAAGATTCTGCACGTGCTGCCGCTCGATCGTGATCTGGATCGCAGCGCCTGGCGCATCGACGAGCACGGGGCGCAGTCCGTCGATTTGCAGGCGGCGCTGGCGCGCTTGCCGGTGGAACAGACGGCGGCACTTCTCATGACGAGCTACGCCGGGTACTCCTCGTCGGAGGCCGCGCAGATTCTTGGAACCACCGCCGATGCCGTTCGGCAGCGAGTCTGCCGCGCGATGAAAACGTTACGACACGTGATGAATGAGGATTCGCTCTCGTGAAAATTGCTTCAAACTGCACTGCGGCCGAGATACTGGCCGGCGCCATCGCTCTCGGAGAGGCCGGCGACGAGCAACGCCACGCCTATAGAGAACACCTTTCCACGTGCCGGCGCTGCCTTGCGACAATCGGCGGCGAACGCGAGATCGAGCGAGTCATCAACGTTGTCGCGCAGGCTCGCGATCAGGAGCAGTGGCAGCCCGACGTGCGAAGGGCTCTGGCGCGCGTCCCCTCTCGGCGCCACGCCTGGAGATGGGGCGCCGGCCTGGCGGCCGCGGGAGCGCTCACCGTCGCGATCCTTGCGACCCAGCGACACGCTCCCGTCGTCGTACGCAGCGTGGCAATGCCGGACGTGACAGCCGTCGCGGCCCTCGGTACCCAGACGATGCCGCAGCGCGAGCATCGTGCGGAATCGCTGGCGTTCACCAGCGCGCAAGCCGCTCGTGCAACGATAACATTCGAGGTGAGGCTCAACGAACGGGGCAAGCCGACGCGATGCACGATCGTCAAGCACTCCGGCCGGGCATCGCTCGATGCGGCTCTCTGCGATGCGGTGATGCGAGCGCGCTAGTAAATCTCTGGCTTACGGTGTCAAGTCAAAGGCGCTCCCAGCTCCCTTTCCGCCTTGGGCCGTCGTGCCGTACAATATCCGATCGAACAGCAACAGGCTCGGCGACACATAAGAGAGTGCTTGCACGGATACGTGCCCGAAAAATACGCCGCCGAGAGTAACGGCATCGCCGAGTCCACTTTCCACGAGTGGATGAAGAAGGGCGCCGCCGGGCATCGAACCTACGCGGCATTCCGCCAAGCTGTTATTCGGTCAGGTGCGCGGGCCGTTTTCAAGCCCACGGTTCGGCTGCTGGCTGGTGGAAAGGGAAGCTCGGTTGCGGCCTGGATTCTCGAACGTCGGTTCCCTCGAGAATATGGCAGACACGCTCAGATTGAGGATACCTGGGTAATCGCAAGTCGTCTGACGCGGCGGGACCATCTCCACCGCTGATTCAGGAGCGCGTCGTTGGTGCAATGCCGATGGCCCCGCGATCGTCGCGCACCGGGCGTGCGTACACGCGCGCGCACGCCCGCGTAAGGGCTCTGGAAACTCAGAACCCACTCCGCCAGGTGATACTCCGGGTGCTGTTTTCTATGGACGGGTATCCGTTCGAGCCCGGCAACGAACTCCGGATTCTCCATAAGATTCGGCAAATCGGTCCTCACGAAATCGATTAGGTCGTGCAGGTGTGGATCTTGAAATAGGTGGAGCACCGTCGCCAGGATTACTACGAAGGTTCCTAAAGCCGAGAACGCGCTAATGGCTTCGTATGTCACGGGGATCGCTGCCTCCCGGCCTCCATTCCTCACGCCGTCGAGAGGAGCGTTCGCCCAACCGACCACGCTCGCGCCCAGCGTTTAGATATGGGGGTGGGGACTCGGCACAAAGGAGTTGTTAGTGCCTGCATCTGCACGGCTTCGCGATCGCGAGGCCGTTGCGCATAATGGGCTTAGCGGCTTAGCGTTGCTCGCATTGCAGCTATACACGCCTCGCAGCGCAGCGGCTCGGACCTCGCAGCGACCTCGCAGTTTAACGCCGCGCGGTTAATGCGTTGCGGCTTGGGACGCGGCGGCACATTTGAGCGGAACAACACTTGGAGCTTGCGCGAGTGCCGGCAGGCTTTCCTCGCTTTGGACGTAAGGCGCTTTCATGCAGAAAACTCACTTCATCGCTCGAGTGTTGCCGTCACTCGGAATTGCGGCACTCTTTGCCGGTTGTTCCGGTCCGGGATTGTCGGAAAGGGTTACTCCGCCTGGCCCCGCAGCCGACTCGCAGACGCCTCCGGCGCAAACCTTGGTAAACCCGGACGCCGCAGCAGTCGAGTTTGCCTACGTCACAAACGCGGGCTCTAGCAATATCTCCGCCTACAAGATCGATGCGACAAGCGGCGCGCTCTCTAAGGTGCCGGGGTCGCCGTTCACGGCGGGCAGCGCTGCCCTTGCCGCGGCCGTGGATCCTACTGGCAAGTTTCTCTATGTGGTCAACGACGGGTCGGCCAACGTTTCTGCCTATACCATCAACGCGTCGAGCGGCGCGCTCAAGCTCGTCAAGGGTTCGCCGTTTGCCGCCGGCACGAATCCCGATGCCGTGGCAGTCGATCCTGCCGGCAAGTTCGTGTACGTTGCCAACTCCGGCAACAACGATGTTTCCGCTTATAAAATCAATGCAAACAGCGGCGCGCTGACGCAGCTAGCTGGTTCGCCGTTCGCAACGGGAAGTTCACCGATTGCCGCGACGGTCGATCCTAACGGCAAGTTTGCCTATGTCGCGAACTTTAACGACAACGACGTTTCGGCCTACGCCATCAACGCAGCCAATGGCGCGTTGACGCAGGTGGCCGGTTCCCCGTTTGCGGCTGGCAGCGCTCCAACCGGCGTAGTCGTCGATCCGAAGGCCGCGTTCGCGTACGTTTCCAATGACGGTTCCAGCAACGTTTCAGCGTATGCGGTCGACAACAGCACCGGGGCGCTGACGCAGTTAAGCGGATCGCCGTTTGCGGCGGGTGCCAATCCCGGTGGCGTCGCCCTCGATCCCGGCGGCAAATATGCCTACGTGCCAAATTACACTTCCGACAACGTCTCGGCCTATAAGGTCAGTCTCGGGAGCGGCGCGCTGACGCAAATAAAAGGGTCGCCGTTTTCTGCGTGCTCCGAAGCCACTGGTATGGCCGTCGATTCTTCCGGTACATTCACCTATGCCCTGAATTATGGATCCGCCAATATTTCGGCGTATAAGATCAACGCGAAGAGCGGCGTACTGATGAAGGTGAAGGGATCGCCATTTGCCGCGGGCACCGGCCCCGCGTGGATGGCCATGTGTCGCCGCAGCGGCAACGCATGTAAACCACCTCCGCTTTAGTAGCTCAGGCGCTTCTAAGGAAACGCTCAGGATAGGCATCCGCTATGCGCCCAGCGATCGAAGCCGCCACGATCCGAGCTCGCAATGCGTTAAGCGCCGCGATCCAACCTGCGAGGCTAGGTCAGCCGCTTAGCCCTTAGCGCGCAACGACCGTTCCAGACCATCGTCGTTCAGCCTAGTGTGTTATAAGCGGACTCAACTTCCCAGAAGGTGGACCGTTAGCCAAGCGAGGTAATCCCTTTCCCGGCGACGTTGCAGGTTGCGCGCCGCGCCGATCACTGGCTGCCAGACGAGTGTCAGAATCGCGCACGATGTCCTATCCCCGCTTTGTTTGGCCGAGCCTTTCCCAAATAGGTCGCATCTGGCGTAACAAGCGTTCGGCAAGAGCCGCCTACCGAGTAGCGCCGTCCATCCACGCGCCAAGCGCCGCTACCTCTGGGCATCATCCCGGGGGGAAGCTTACAGCCCGACCGAACTCGGCCTTATGGCGGAAAGGCCGTTCATCTATCGCTTTTCAACCGATCTGCGCCTCGACGATCACGCCGGCTTAGCCGCCGCGGCTTCGCGCGGCGCCGTTCTTCCCACAATCGTGATTGACGACGCGCTCGCGTCGCGCTTGAAAGCCTCACCGCGCCGGGCCGCGTTCTTTTGCTCCGCCGTTGCGGCACTGGCCGCCGAGCTGCGAGAGATGGGAAGCCGGCTCGTGGTTCGCCGCGGACCGCCGGGAAAGATCATCACCGAAATCGCTAGTGCAACCGGCGCGGATGGGGCGGCGTGGAGTGCCTCGTATCACGCGCAAGGGATAGGTGACGATCGGCGCTTGCAATCCGAGCTGGAAGAGGCCGGTCTTGCCGCACTAGTCGTGCACGACGCGCCGGTGGTTCCGCCGGAGGAGAGCGCCGCGGCACGCGGTGCAGACGGCGCCGGCTATCGCGCCTTCGCGCCCTATTTCGAGCGCTGGTGGAAGCTCGCCGTCGCCTCGTATGAGAATCCGCTCTTGCTGCGGTTTACCATCAGCGAAGCCGGCGGCGAAGCGTTGCCGGAAGCTGCGGAGTTCGGGTCAGACGACGATGGCATGGCGGCAGGTTCCGCGGCGGCTCGTGTGCTCTTCGAGCGTTTCCTCGCGGAGCGCGCCGCGCAGTACGGCGCCGCAGCCGCGATTCCCTCCGAAAACGGAACGGCGCAACTCTCGGCTCACATATCGTTCGGAACGATTTCGGCGCGAACGATCGCGCGCAGAGTTCGCGAACGGCTTGGCGATCCGTTTGCGCTGGGCGAGGAGCGCGCTTCGTTGAGGCTGTTTCTGCGCGCGCTCGCGCGCCGGGATTTCTTCTTGCAACTTTCGTGGTTTTTCCCCGGGGCGACCGAGCAGCCGCTGCAAGAGAAGATGCGGGGATTTGCGCTCGCGCAGGATCATCCGGGGCTCGACGCGTGGCGCGCCGGTAAGACCGGTTACCCGCTCGTCGATGCGGGCATCCGTCAGCTGCATCAAACGGGATGGATGCACCCGCACGTCAGAGCGGTAGCGGCCTCGCTACTCTGCTTCGACTTGTCGGTGGACTGGCGTGTGGGGCGGGACGAATGGAATCGTTGGCTCGTCGAGGACGATCCGGCGGTCGCGACGGGTAACTGGCAGTGGATCGCGGGCGTCGGCGCCGACATGGCGCAGTTTCCAAGAATTTATAATCCGCAGCGGCAGCGGCGCCGATACGATCCCGACGGTACGTATGCGCGACGCTGGATCCCCGAGCTGCGACATATCCCACGTGAGGCGTGGCACGGGCGCGCCGACGATTCACCGCAACTTTCGCTGGCGCTCTTCGAGCGAGATGCTTACCCGCACCCGGTCGTCGATCACGCCGTCGCCGCGCGAGCTTTTCTAGCGCGCTACCGCGCGTTCGTATCGCCGTGAGGCATGCGCTCGTCCAGCCAGCTCGTAACGACCGGGATGCGAACCTCGTCGCCGTTCCACGTCTTGATGCCGTAGTAGACGCTCGCAATCAGGAAGGCCGGAACCAACAGCCCTAACAGAACGCCGGCAGATATTCCGACGAAGGGAACCTGCGCGACGACGCTGAGCAGGGCGGCGAAACCGAAGAGGCCGACGTTGAATCCAAGTGCTTGAAATGCTTGGCGTCGCAGATTTCGAGATTGCTTGCGATCCAGGAGTGAAATGAGTGCGAGCGGCCAGAGCGGGTAACCGAGCGCGACTAAGGCGCGCGATTCCGCGGGATCCGAGGGTGCGACGATGGTCGCCGTGCCGCGCACGCTCGCGGGCGCCGGGCGCGGCGGAACTTGCCCCGGAATTTGTTGGCGAGTTGCCGTAGCCGCCTCGACTTTCGCTGCGAGACGACAACTGGGGCAGCCGCCGCGTTCGTCGCGGCAGGTCGCGCAGATCGACTTCCCGCACTCGATGCACGGCGCAATCGACGGGACGTTGGAGTGGAAATAACAGTCCATGTAAGTCGTGCGATCCTCCTGAGTCATGCATCCCCACGTACCAGAGCGCGCGGCGGGAGGTTTCACTCCGCGGCGGCGGCAAGCCCCTTCGGCGGATGAACCGCCGCTCGATCCTCTACCGTCTGGCTCGCGAGGCCCGCCCGTACTACGCGCGCCTTGGCGTCGCGATGGCTCTGGGAGTCTTTGCCGGCGTTCTCTCGATTGTTCCCCCGCTCTCGTTTAGAATCATCATCAACGACGTTCTCATTCCTGCGCGGGGACACGCTCCCGACTTGCGGGCGCTCTATCTGGCCTTGGGCCTGACGTCGGTTGCGCTCGTGTTGGGGAACGCCGCCATTTACGGCCAAACGTATATGACGGCATGGAGCGGCCAGAATTTGGTCGCGCGCCTGCGCGTCCGCCTCTTCGAGCGATTGCTGAACTTACCGCTGGGCGAATTCGCTAAATGGCGCCCCGGAGAACTCATCGCGCGATTCTCGACCGATCTACAAATGATGATCGACGCCGTGAGCGTCTCCGTTCCCCAACTCGTCGTCGCGTTGGCGACCTTTATCTCGTCGTTCGTGACGATGATCTATCTCGATTGGCTCTTGACGCTCTCGCTCGTCATCGTCGCGCCGATCGTCTCCTTCGCCGTTTCCAACTTTCAGCGGCTCATCTCGGCGAGCACCCACTTGGCGCAACGACGGATCGCCGATCTCACCTCAAACCTTTCCGAAATTCTTCAAGGGCAGCGAGTCGTCAAGTCGTTCGGGAGGGAGGAGTTTGAAGTCGATCGCTTTCGCACGCGAAATGAGGACTTTTTCGGCGCCTACATGAAGCTGACGCAGTTCATTCAAACTCAGCCCTTGGTCGTTTCGACCATTATGGTTGCGGCGGTCGTAGCGATCATGTGGCTCTCCGTACGCGAAGTCCTGGTCGGACGGCTCGATACCGGCCGCGTCTTCATGTATTGGGGCCTGCTCGTCAACTTGATGAATCCCATGAATCGCGTCGCGGCATTTTTCGGAGACATCAGCAAGGCGATGGTCGGCGCCGGGCGCGTGTTCGAGTTGCTGGACCTTCCGGTCGAGGTACGCGATCCTCCAAATGCGATCGCAATGCCCAGCGTTCGTGGGCAACTCGATTACGTTGACGTGACGTTCCGCTACGGACCGGGCGAACCGCCCGCGCTCAACCACATCGATGCTTCAATCGCGGCGGGTGAGGTCGTCGCGCTAGTCGGGCCATCCGGCGCCGGTAAGACCACGATCGTAAACTTGGTTCCGCGCTTTTATCAGCCGCAAGAGGGAAGCGTTCGGCTCGACGGCATCGACATTGCGGACGTGCGTCTATCCGACTTGCGTCGCGCCATTGCAATCGTGCCCCAAGACGTGCAGCTCTTCCGCGGTTCGATTCTCGAAAATATTCGTTACGGGCGCCTCGAGGCAAGCGACGAAGAGGTTCGCGCCGCAGCGCGCGATGCGAACGTCGAGGAGTACGTGCGCGGTTTTCCCGATGGTTACGCCACGGAGGTCGGCGAGCGGGGTACGCGTCTGTCCGGGGGCGAGCGCCAGCGGATCGCGATTGCGCGCGCGGTCTTGCGAAATCCGCGGATTCTCATCCTCGACGAGGCAACCAGCTCGCTCGATAGTCACTCCGAAGCTCTGATCGAGGAGGCGCTCGACCGGTTGCTGCGCGGACGCACGACGTTGATGATTGCCCACCGTCTTTCAACGGTTCGGCGGGCGAACAAAGTACTCTACATCGAAGCAGGCCGCGTGATCGAGGTCGGGACGCACGACGAGTTGCTCGCGAAGGGTGGTGCCTACGCGCGTCTGCACGCGGCGCAGTTCTCGTCTGGAGCGCCCTGACGGAGGTCCCAAGGCGCGGAACCCAAAAGTATGGATGCGAAAAAAAACAACCGGGGTTAACATCGTTAACCTCCCAGAAAGGAACTCCAGTTGAACCAGGGATTCACCGTGTGGCTCACCGGTCTTTCCGGTGCCGGCAAGAGCACTATTGCCGAACGGCTCGGACCAGAGCTGACCGCTCGCGGGCGCAACGTCGAAGTGCTTGACGGCGACGAGGTCCGCACCCATCTCTCTAAAGGGCTCGGATTTAGCCGAGAAGACCGCGATATCAATATCGGGCGAATCTCGTTCGTGGCCTCGCTGCTCGTCAAGCACGGTGCCGCCGTAATCACCGCGGCCATTTCCCCGTATGCGCTGGCAAGGGCCGAGGCGCGTCAGCGCATCGGTGACGAACGGTTCGTTGAAGTATACGTGCGCTGTTCCTTGAACGAGCTCACTCGCCGCGACGTCAAAGGGCTTTATGCCAAGGCGATCGCCGGCGAACTGCAGCACTTCACCGGCGTCTCCGATCCGTACGAAGCCCCCGAGAATCCCGACGTAGTGGTCGACAGTGAGCTCGAAGCGGTCGAAGAAAGCGTGTCGAAAATCCTTCTGGAACTCGAGAGACGCGGCTTCGTCGAGGCCGCCGCACCGGTGGCGTCGTGATCGCTCCGCATGGCGGTACGCTGGTCAGTCGGACCGTTGATTCTCCAGAGTCCGAGCGCGCGTTGCGCGATGAAAGCAAAGGACTGCGTAGCCTTACCCTCACAGGGCGCGAGCTCAACGATCTTGCGCTGATCGCCAATGGCGCGCTCAGCCCGCTGGAAGGCTTCATGTCTCGCAAGGATTACGAGAGCGTCGTCGAGACAATGCGATTGGCGAACGGATTACCGTGGAGCATCCCGGTCGTTTTAGGAGTCACTCGCGAAGAGGCGCCCACCCCCGGCACGCGGGCGGCACTTTATGATGGCGAAGGCGTCTTGCGCGGCGTCATTGAGGTCGAAGAGATCTACGACTATGACAAGGCGCGCGAAGCGAGGAACGTTTATTTAACCGAAGATGAGAAGCACCCGGGCGTCGCCGCGCTCTACGAGCGCAAAGACGTGCTCGTCGGTGGGCCGGTCAGGGTGTTTGCCCGCGAGCACGATCCCGAGAACCTCTCTCCCAGCGAATGTCGAGCCGAGTTCGAGCGTCGCGGATGGAAGACGATCGTCGGCTTCCAGACGCGCAACCCGGTGCACCGCGCTCACGAGTACATTCAAAAATGCGCGCTGGAGACCGTCGACGGACTGCTGCTCCACCCGCTCGTCGGCGAGACCAAAAGCGACGATATTCCGGCAGAGGTCCGCATGCGGTGCTATCGCGCGCTGCTCGAGAACTACTATCCGTCCAACCGCGTGCTACTGAGCACGCTGCAGGCAGCGATGCGTTATGCAGGGCCGCGCGAGGCGATCTTTCATGCGATCATGCGTAAGAACCACGGCTGCACTCACTTCATCGTGGGCCGAGATCACGCCGGCGTCGGAAGCTATTACGGAACGTACGACGCGCAGAAGATGTTCGACAACTTCACCCCGGAAGAGTTGGGCATCATTCCGCTCAAGTTCGAAAACAGCTTCTACTGCTTGCGCTGTGAAGGGATGGGTTCGCAGAAGACGTGCAGCCATGACCCCACGCACCACGTCACACTCAGCGGCACTCAAGTGCGCGAGATGCTACGCGCCGGGCAGCTTCCGCCTCAGGAGTTCTCGCGGCCGGAGGTTGCGCAGATTCTGATCGAAGCGTCTCGCGAGACTGCCACCTCGGCATAAACGATAGATACGGCGTTAGGCGGCGTTGTGGGGCGCGGGCGTACGGCGCTGGTGGAGTGCGAACCGGTTGCCTTCGGGATCGCTCGCAAAGCACGTCATGCATGCGGGAAACTCGTGCACGTCGCCGACCTCGACGCCGCTGGCTATGAGCCGTTCGCGCATGGCCGCGACGTCGTCGACTTCGAATGCCGCGCCGGTCGAAGCGCCGGGCGCAAAGCCCAGCCCTTCTCCGTTGCCGATTCCGAAGGTCGTGCTTCCAACATTGAACTCGATCCAATGGTCGCCAAAGGAGTCGCCGACTTGCAGACCCAGCACGTCGCGATAAAAATCGCGCGCGCGCGGCACGTCCCGAACGGAATAGGCGAAGAACGCGATATCTTTGATCATGTACGATCCTCCCGAAGCGCTCCCGAATTCCGTGCCGAAGCTATGGCCACCTTTTGGCGCAGGCGTGAGAATCGGGGCGCGCGAAGCACGGCGCCAAGCCAAGGAGGGCGTCGATGCTGGTGCTAAGCCGCAAAACCAATCAATCGATAATGATCGGCGATGCGATTCGCGTAGTCGTCGTGGGGTTCGACGGCGACCAAGTGAAGCTCGGCATCGAGGCCCCGCGCGATGTGCCCGTGCACCGCTTCGAGATTTTTGCGGAGATTCACGAAGGCCGTTCTTCGGGGGGCGCGGCGAGCGGCCCGGGAGACGGGGACACCCTCCGGAGTTCGTAGAATGATAACCCAGGTCTCTGGAAAGGCCTTACTTACGGGAGTTTTGTCGTTGTCTGCTTTGCTGTTTGTCTCGAGGAGTGGAGCCCTTGAACCTTAGCTACGTCGTCGTTGGGTTCGTCGTCGGCGCCTGCACGGCGTACAGCGGTGTCGGCGCGGGCGCCATCACGACGCCGCTACTGATCTTCCTCGGCGTCACGACCTCGAAGGCAATCGGCTCCGACCTACTCTTTGCTTTAGGCACCAGGCTGGTTGCGATGATCGCGCACGTTCAGAAACGGACGGTTCAGGTCTCGGTACTCTGGCGTCTCTCCATTGGCGGATTCCCAGCGGCGATCATCGGCGTGATCCTCAGCGCGCAGTTGCACAAGATGCTCGACATCCATCAGTTGGAAAGCATTCTGCGATTGGCGGTCGGCGCTGCCTTGCTGGTTTCTGCCGGAGGAATCATCTTCAATCGCAAGCTTGCGCGCGATCAGTCCGAACCAACGGCCGCGGAGCTTCCAACGTTGCGCCTTGCCGCCATTGGCTTCTTCGTCGGACTCACCGTGAGCATTACGTCGATCGGCGCCGGCTCGCTGACGCTGCCGCTCCTGCTGATGGCTGCGCCAGTCGTAGCGTTGCGGCGTTTGGTGGGTACCGATCTCGCCTTTGCGGTCGTGGTGCTCGTGCCGTCGCTCATAGGCCACTGGCAACTCGGCGACGTCAATCCTTCGATTGCGGGGTCGCTGCTGCTCGGGTCGATTCCAGGCGTCTTCGTCGGCTCGCATTTCGTCACGCGGTTGCCGGAGCGGTGGTTTCGCAGCGCTCTAGCGGGCGTGCTCGTCGTCGTGGCGCTGGCCCTATCTATTCCTGTTCACCACGCCTAGCTCGTTCGCGAGCGACGAGGTCGTTCGCGCGAAGTAGGCTTTCGAACGTGCCGGCGTCGCTCCACCAGCCTTTCATGATGTCGTAGCGGAGCTCGCCGTCTGCCAGATAACGATTGTTGACGTCGGTAATTTCGAGTTCACCGCGCGCCGAGGGCGATAGTGTGCGAATGTAGTCGAAGACGCGGGCGTCGTACATATAGACGCCCGTAACGGCATACGGACTCTTCGGATGCTCCGGTTTTTCTTCGATTTTGACGATGCGGTCACCGTCGAAGGCCGGTACGCCGAAGCGCCTCGCATCGGCAACCTCTTTGAGGAGAATGCGAGCGCCGGCCCCTTGCTCCCGAAACTTGGCGACGTAGGGCGCGATGTTTTCTTGGATGATATTGTCGCCGAGCACGACCACGATGGAAGCGCCCTCGGCAAAATGCTCGCAAAGGCGCAGCGCATCGGCGATTCCGCCTTCGCCTTCTTGATACGTATAGTAAATATCGCGCAGCCCAAACTCCGCGCCGTTGCCGAGGAGACGAAGGAACTCGCCCGCCGAGTTTCCACCGGTCACGATCATGATCTCCACGATGCCGGCCGAGCAGAGCGTCTCCAGCGGATAGTAGATCATCGGCTTGTCGTAGACCGGCAGCAAATGTTTGTTGGTCACCTTCGTCAGCGGGCGCAATCGCGTGCCGAGCCCACCCGCCAAGATGACCCCCTTGAGAGTCTTCGGCACGTCAGGCCGGTGCACGCTCGCCTTTCAGTGGGCGCCACCAGCCTTCGTTGGCGCGGTACCACGCAATCGTGGAGGCAATGCCCTCCTCAAAGCGCACCTGCGGTCTCCAGCCCAGAGAGTGCAGCCGCGAACTATCGAGCGCGTATCGGCGGTCGTGCCCGAGCCGGTCGGCGACGTGTTCGACGTGACGCTCCATCGAACGCCCGCACGCGCCGATCAGCACCCGCGTGAGCTCGAGGTTGGTCAGTGAGGATCCACCGCCGGCGTTGTAAACGCTGCCGGCCGCGCCGTGCTCGAGGACGTGGAGAACCGCGCGCGCGTGGTCTTCGACGTAGAGCCAATTGCGAATTTGCAGACCGTCACCATAGACCGGTACGCGCCGATCGTCGAGCAAGTTCGTAATGAAGAGCGGAACGATCTTTTCGGGATACTGATTCGGGCCGTAGGTGTTGCTTCCGCGAGTGATGATGACGGGCACGCCGTAGGTTGCGTGGTAGGCGAGCGCCAGCAAGTCGGCTGCGGCTTTGCTGGCGGCGTATGGGCTTCGTGGCCGAAGCGGGTCGCTCTCCGTGGACTCACCCTCGGCGACCTCGCCGTACACCTCGTCGGTCGAGAC
>PMUK01000224.1 GCA_003166915.1 Candidatus Cybelea palsarum | reverse complement strand
GGCCCCGGCAATATCATCCAGCACGAGTCGGGTTTCCAGTACGGCGTCGGAGGGCAGACCGAAAACGGCCTGACGTATCAGGCCGGCATCGCGCAGAGCCGAACCTATAACAACACCGTCTTCAATGCTTACAGTCCGTACTACATCGCGACGCTTAACGTCGCGCTCACGCAGCCGCTGCTCAAGAATGCCGGAATGAACGCAACGAAGCGGCAATTGAAGCTCGCGTTCGTCAACGCCGACGCCTCGGCGGCGCAGGCGCTCATCGACGCCTCGAGCACGATCGCTCAAGTCGAGAATGCCTATTGGAATCTAGTGGCGGCGTGGCGCAACGTAGCGATTCAAGAGGAAGCGCTAAAGGAAGCGATCGCGCAGCAGCAGAGCAACGTTCGGCTCGCGCGGCGCGGCGCGCTGGCCTCTATCGAAGCGGTCGAGTCGCAGACGCAGGTCTCGAACTTTCAGGACGACGTCTTTTCAGCGTTGCAGACGGTTTCGCAGCTTCAGGTTGCGCTCAAGAGCCTTGTCGTCGCCGATCCCGGCGACGCGATCTGGACCGCCAACCTCGTTCCGTCCACCTCGGTGGAGCAGCTTCCGAGTGCGGGCGACCTGGGGCAGATCATCGCGGAAGGGCGCCGCAATCGTCCCGAGGTGCGTCAAGCCGAGGACAAGCGCCTCGCGGCCGACATCGACCGCAGCTTTGCCGCAAACCAGTCGCTGCCGCAGGCCGACGTCCAAGTACAATACCTCAGCAACGGTTTCGCGGGTATCCTTACTCCGGTCCCAGGATTTTTGATCGGCGAATGTTTTAGCACTGGGGGGGGGTTGACGACGTGTCCGACGCCGCCCCCGGAGACGCAAGGGAAGATGGCATTCGCCTATCACAACATGTGGGCCGCATACTTCCCGACCTTCAACACGGCACTCGTCGTTAGCTACCCGATTCAAGGCCATCTCGCGCGAGGCATGCGCGGCGTTGCAAGTGAGGAGGAGATGCAGGCGAAGCTCTTGATGCGGCGCGTGGAGGAACGCATCGGCGCGGAGGCGCGCGACGCGCTGCAAAGCTATCAATCGGGTCTGGCGAAGCTCAACGCGGCGCGCAATTCGCGCGCGGCCGCCGAAGCCGTTTATGCAAGCGAGGTGCGGAGGTTCCACCAGGGCGAATCGACGACGTTCCTGGTGCTCCAGCGCCAGCTGCAGCTCGCACAGGCGCGCGGCTTGGAGCTCCGGTCGCAGACGCAGCTCAATCAATCGGTGGTCGAGCTGCAGCGCGTCGACGGTACGATTCTCACCAACAACGGCGTCAATTTGCAGACGCTCGGCACCCAGACGCTCGCGCACTAATAATGCGGCCTGTAAGAGTTCGCGCACTTCCGGCCGTCGTCGCTGCAGTCGCCCTCGTACTTGCGGCTTTGCCGAGCGAGCGCACCTCCGCCCAGATGACCGCCGCGCTTCCGCCGCGCGCCACCCTGCCGACGGCGATTCCGACACCAAGTTTTGCCCCCGTCCCGACGGTGGCGCCGGGATACCGTGCGCCCGAAGCCGAGCCGAGCAGCCCCGGAATCATCGGCGTTACGCAGAATCCGTTTGTGGGGATTTCGCTGCAGGACGCCGTCGGAATGGCGCTGGTGAAGAATCCGGAGTTGGCGATCTCCGCCTCAAACGTTCGGATCGCGCGCTACCGCATCGTCCAGGCCAAAGCCAACTTCGACGTGCAGCTCCACGTCGAGCCGTCGTCGAACTTCTCCGTGACCCCGCCGGAGAATCTCTTCTTCGCCGGACCGGGAATCGGAGGTAACGGTTATACTTGCCAACCGATCGGGATCGGCACACCCGCTCCGTGTTCCACGACCGGCCCAGGCAACATCGTGCAGCATCAGTATTCGTTTTCGTCCGGAGTGAGCGGCCAAACTATTAACGGACTGCAATGGGGAGCGAGCATTACCCAGACGCGCACCTACAACAACGTCATCATCAATTCGTTCAATCCCTACTATCAGGCCACCCTGAGCCTTTCTGTTACGCAGCCGTTGCTCAAGAACGCCGGGATGAACGCCGTTAAGCGTCAGCTGAAGCTGGCGCTGATCGGCGCCGATTCGGACGAAGCGCAGGCGCTGGTCGACGCCTCGACGACGATCGCGCAGGTCGAGGATACGTACTGGGATTTGGTCGCGGCGTGGCGCAACGTCGCGATTCAAGAGGATGCGCTCGACGAAGCCGTGGTGCAGCAGCGCAGCGTCGTTCGTCTTGCAACACACGGCGCCGTCGCGCGGATCACGGCGATCGAGTCCGAGACTCAGGTCGCCAACTTCCAGGCAGGCGTCTTTTCGGCACTGCAGGCGGTCTCCGAGCTCCAAACGCAGCTCAAGAGCCTGATCGTCGCCGATCCCGGCGATCCGATCTGGAGCGCGAATCTGGTACCGTCTTCGCCCGTGCAGCAGCTGCCGACGGCGGGAGATCTCGCGGAGATCGTCGCCTTGGCCGAGCAACAGAGGCCGGAGGTGCGACAGGTCGTCGACGAACGTCGCGTCGCCGATCTCGACATGGTTTATGCGAAGAACCAAGCGCTTCCCCAGGCCGACGTTGTCGTGCAATATTTTAGCAATGGCTTCGCGGGCATCTTACAGCCGGTTCCTAATTTCGAGGCCCTCGGTTGCGCCCTCCCAACCGGCAGCTGCCCGACGCCACCGCCGCAGTCTCAAGGCAACATGACGCAAGCCTTTCATAATATGTGGACGGGCGCGTATCCCGAGTTCAACATTGCATTCGTCGTCAACATTCCGCTTGAGAATAACACCGCGCGTGGTCTCAAACAGATCGCCGGTCAAGAGCAAGACCAGGCGCAGTTGCAGCGCCAGGGCCTCGACCAGCGCATTGAAAGCGAGGCGCGCAACGTTTTGCAGACCTATGAATCGGCGCTCTCGCGCCTCTCCAGCGCGGGCCAGGCGCGCGCGGCCGCGGAATCCGTCTACACCAGCGAAGTTCGGAAGTTTCATAACGGTGAGTCGACGACGTTCTTGGTTCTGCAGCGTCAGGTCGAGCTGGCGCAAGCGCGCGGCGCGGAGCTGGAAGCGCAGACCGATCTCAACAAGGCCGTCGTCGAGCTTCAGCGCGTCGAGGGCACGATACTCACCGATAACGGCGTCAATCTCAAAAGGCTCGGGTCGGAGGCGCTCGCTACCACCGCGCCCTAGAGCTACATCGTGCTCGTCGCCGTCGCCCAGGTCTGCGTTGCGATCTTCCACGTGTCGCCGGTGCGGCGGAGCGTCAACGTAAAGAGTCCGGTTTCGTGCCCCGGCTTACCCTTCACCGCGTACGAAATGTAGAGAGGAACGACGACATACGCGCTATCACCCGTGACGTTGTAATGCGTGATCGGTTGAGCCACGGCGTGAATCGTCTTCGTGCCCATCTGCGCCATTTGCTTGTCTACGCCGGCCCACCACTGGGTCGCGGCCGTCGGACCGGTCCATGCGTACGGCGCGAACTCGTCCACGACGACGGTGTCCGAAGTATAGTAGGCGGCGAGGTCCCCGCCTTTATCTGCGTTGGTCGCGGCGAGCATCGCATCGATCGGAGCCATGACTGCCGCGGGCAGTGACTTGGCCGCGGCCGGCGCCGCGAGCATCGCGAATATCGCAGCCAGCGAGAATATCTGACGTTTCATACGGCGCCCCTTTCACTACTCAATCGAGCGAAGCTGGTTCGCGGCGGCTTCGTCAACGAGCCACGTCAGCTCACCCGAACTCGGTTGCACGAGTTGCGCGGGATAGGTCATTGGGTCCCGCGGGCCTTCACAGACCGCCGCGAGCGCGCGCGCTTTCGCAACCCCCTCGACGGCGAACACGACGCGCCGCGCCGCGTTAATCAGCTTCGGTGTGATGGTCACGCGCCACATTGCTTGCGACTGCGCGTAGGCTGCTTCCACCAGCGAATGCTCCTCGGTTTTTTGCGCGATTCCGGGAAAGAGCGAGGCCGTGTGCCCGTCTTCCCCCAGGCCGAGCATCACTAAGTCGAGCTGCGGCACCCCTCCGAGTTCGCAGCGCAGAATCGAGGCGTACTCGTTGGCCGCCAGCCCCGGATCGATTTCGCCTCGCATTCGCGCGACGTTCGCGCTCGGAATCGGAACGGCATCCAAGAAGGCTTCGCGCGCCATCCGGTAGTTGGAGCGTTCGTCGTCGGGCGGGACGCAGCGCTCGTCGCCAAAGTAGATGAAGACGTTGCTCCACGGCAGATTCTCACGCAGCGGATCGGTGGCGAGCAGCTCGTAGGCGGCGCGCGGCGTGTTGCCGCCCGAAAGCGCCACCGTAAATTTGCCGCGTTCCCCGATGGCGCGCTCGCCCGTGGCAACGAAATAGTCCGCCAACGCTTGCGCGACCGCGCCGGCATCGGCGTAGATGCGGAGGTCGATGCGTTCGTTCACGGCGACGGCGTTCCAACCGCGAGAATAGCGCCCGCCGCCGCCAGCGACGCTTGAAATACCCGATCGTTCTGACTCGACAGGATCGCCCGCTCGACGAGGGCGGCGACGCCTGGATTATTAATTGCGCGGAGTCTCGGCGGCTTCGCCCGGCTTCCGCTCACGCTTAGGTTGATCGTCTCGCCGTGCTCGTCTACCTCCGCCACGAAGTTCGAACCCGTCGCGGTAAGAGCGACGCGCGCAATGCGCCGAGGCTCCCCTTCGCGACGAATCGCGAAGGCGATCGGCTTGCCCGATGGGGCGGCCAG
>PMUK01000015.1 GCA_003166915.1 Candidatus Cybelea palsarum | reverse complement strand
AGCGGCGTGCTGGGAGGCGTTGCCGTTATCAGCCGCTCTAGCGGTGGCGGGGTAAGCGGTCGCGAGGTGAGCGGTGGGAGGGTGATCGTTAGCGTTTTCGTTGTAGGCGCGGATGGGTTCGAGGTTCCCTGACCGGACGGAAGTGACGCAAGGTGTATGCTAACGCGGAGCGGTGTGGCTCTGGATTCGAGATAAACGTGTGCTCCGAAGTATTCCAGCATTGAACGAAGGGGTACGTAGGCGACGTTCCCAACGATGTACAAGGGGAGACTTAAGTTAACGGTTTGGCCCGCCTTTTCACGCGCAGCGCGGCTTCCCGTCTTCATGGCCAACGATCGATCTGTCGCTACCATGTAAATTAGGCGTGGCGTGTAGTAAACGTAGCCTCTTAGGATCGATGCAATCGGGCGTAGTGGCGCTGTAATCGTTCCATCGCCAAAATAGGCAGGCATCTGGAAAGAGGTAGGTGTCGCGCGATCGGAGGTCACATGCGCGATCATTTTCACTGGCCGCAGACTCTGTAATTCTGGGGCCAGGAGACTCAAAGCAAAGGCAGCCACTAGCATCTCTGCTGTTAAGATATCACGCCGTCGGCGTTGGCTGCAGCCCGTCCAGGAACCCGTGCCCACAACGCGTCCTGCGCAGCTGCCAATCCCGGTCGTGGCACTCTAGGCTGCAGCTCCGGTCAATGATGCACTGGCCCCAAGAAGGCGGAGCTTCAAATCTCGCGAGCGTTTCGTGCGTCAGATGGCCTCTATTAGAAGCCCCCTCTTTGGCGATTTCAGGCCTTTCTAGTCGCCTTAAGACCCCCTGGGTGACCAGCACACTACTTCCGCCGGGCTCGAGACTCCGTTTGTCAGCGAGATCGTCAAGAAAAACCCTACCGTCGGAAGGGGATCACGTTCGATGGTCGTGGCATGCCAGTCGCCTCAAGGACGCTTTCGAAGGCGCGTGTGGCCACTTCCAAGGGATCTTCACTGGACCACTCTTCTCGGTCCACGCTCTGGGTTTCGGAACGGCCAGAAGGCTTTGAGCATCGTGGCTTTGTGCGGTGGTCGGTACACGCGCGAAATGGGCCGAACACGAGGTACAAACTCATTACGTTCCTCCTGAGCTGTTGCTAGGGAAGCTTGTTTTAGCAGACTTCCTCTGAAGTGCCTTGCGTGAAGTTATGTGCCATCCGTCGCGGTAGGACGCTGAACGAGGGGTAGAGACAGAGCCTTCCCAAACGAGGCCCCCCTCCGCTCCCGACGCGAGGTCATTTGCTCTCTCGCTTTCTCCACGACCAGAGAATCGCGACGATCAGAACAATCGCGCCGACACTAATGCCGATCAGAGCGACTGCAACCCTCTGAACATTTTTATCTCTCGCTGGCTCACCAGGCGAAGGAGTTGCAGCTTCCTGGTGGTGCCCCCCGTTAGATTCATCCGCAGAATGATGCCGAGGGGTTACGTAATGCGGTGGTGCCGGGACGCCATGTAGCGGGGCCTGCAAAATGGGCGCTTCCCTCGGGAAAGATAACACCGGAGGCTGCGGACAGAACAAACATGGCTGAGGTGGAGGCGGAGGTGGAGGTGGAGGGGGCGGATTATCCGCTAGACTCGTAGCATGAACCGCGGCGCAAAGAACCGCACAAGTCAACCACGATCCGACCGCGATTAGGGTGGACCTAGTCTGATGTGCAGCGTTTCGCATAGGTTGCTCCCCGTTCATCTAGAGGAGTGATCCAGTGAGCGACGGCCTGCGTGGGTATGGCCTCTACAAAGAAGTGAGGGTAAGCCTTTTGGCGCACGAGCACATAGAGCGTATCACTTGACTGTGTAATCAACTCCACACAGCCGCTTTTCATTGCGGATTCAATCAACGGCTGTTCTGGACCGTGGATCAGCGAGACGATAATTGGCTTCCGAGGCGTCTGTCCTGCAACGAGGCTTTCAAAAACTAGACCTGCGGTCTGCTGTGCCCAGTAATTGAGAACTGGGAAGCACGCGAGCAAGAGCAATAGCAGCGCAAGACGTTGGTAATTCAAAGATCGCTCCCGCGCAACTGGGATATATCCCAAACCTAGCATTACGGCTAATATAGCTGCGAATACTATTATTAAATACCAAAGATGCGAATAAAAGACGGAATATGAACCGGCGAGCATCTGAGCGTCTACAAGCGAAAACGTCGCTGCTGGGATGCCCAGATAGTGATAGTAGTAATAACGATATTCGAAACCCGCAAAGAACGCGAAGATTGCGAGAACGAACGCTAAGTCACGAGCCGATGATAGAAGCGAAGTTGCAGTTTGTGCTGCCGCCGCATCGCTCTCGCCCGACGACCTTTTTGAAGCCCCGCTAGCCACAGTGAAAGCCTAGCTTACGAAGCGTCCTAATCTATAAGTTTTAGCAACCTCGACCAACGCCGAAATTGAGCTCACACCAAGGGCCTCCTTTATTCGTCTTAAAGGGTACAATTTGAATTTTTTATGCGCGTAAACGTCGGAACGGACGCGCGTTGGCAAAAACCCAAGCCGATTCACGTTAGTTCGATCTTAGCACCCAGGGACCAATCCCGGAAGCCACCTCGGCCCGAAGCTCCGTCGCGGCGTCGCCGATCGGCAACTCTCGTCACTGTACCGCTGGGTTCCGGGTCGAAGCCGCAGGCGTGCTCCACGCCAAGCCAGGTGCCCCGAGTTTTGCGGAGATCGGACACGGAGCCGATTGTCGGTCAGCGGCTCGGCACTGTAGTATAGGATTCTGGACCCAATAACTTGTAGCCTCGGGGGTCTATGCCATGCCCAAATGCTTCGTTATCTCCGTACGGCCCTCGCGCTTCTGCCTGTCCTGCCGGCAACTGTCTCGGCTGCGACCATCCCCCAGATTCTCGGGAATCCCTCGGCCCACGATTGACCTTGCCAATTATATCGACACGACGAACGACGCCCTAAGCGGAGTCCGTTCAGCGTCAGGGTATATTGACTCGCAGCTAGCACGAATGCGAGCTACCGCGCAGACGGCGTTCCTGGTCAATGCGATTGTGCGTTGCGTTTCGCGGAGAACGTCGCTAAAGGAGGAAGAGGCGTGAAACGTTTCTCTGGCACGTTGAGGTCGCTGCTACTCGCTGAAGCTGCCCGGGTTCCGT
>PMUK01000243.1 GCA_003166915.1 Candidatus Cybelea palsarum | reverse complement strand
CCGCCGCGCACGGGGCAAGCGCCGCCGCGACCCGCACGGCCGCCGGAACGTCGAGAGCGGAGGCCAAACGCACCCTCGAGCGATCCGTGGGCCGGACACCGGCGTGCATCGGAACTGCTCTCGTTTCTCGCCCGCAAGCTCGTCGCGAATCCCGAAAACGTCGCGGTCGAACTCTTCGTGGACGAAAGCGCGCAGCCGGTGATCGAGCTGATCGTTCATCCCGATGATCTGGGAAAGGTTATCGGCCGCGGCGGCCGCGTGGCGCACGCACTTCGGACGATCGTTCGCGCGACGGCAGAGGGGCGTGTTGCCGTCGACATTCTGGATAGCGACGAGGCGGCTGAAGGCGTCGAGGCTACACCTTAGCGCCTGCGCGGGGCGCAGTCCTGAGCTATGTCATCCTGAGCGCAGTCGAAGGACGAGATGACGGAAATTGAGGTAGGGCGGATCGCTGGAGTATTCGGCCTTCACGGAGAGCTCAAATGCGACCCGACCAGCGCGGGTCGCATCGTTTTTTCTGCGGGCGCGACCCTGCGCTGTGAAGGGGACCAAACTTCTTCACCGATTCGGTTGGCGCAGGTCCGGCCGCACAAGGGGCGTCTGCTGATTCGCATCGAGGGTGTTGACGATGCGGATGCGGCGGGCGCATTCGTTGGCGCGGTACTTTACGCGCCGCGTCAAGACGTCGTCTTGAACGAGGGCGAGTATTTCGATGAGGACCTCGTCGGATGCGAGGTGTGCGGCACCGATGACACACCCTACGGAACGGTGGAGCGCGTCGAGCACTATCCCGCCGGCGATATGCTCGTCGTCGCCGGACACCTCGTGCCGATGGTGCGCGCGATCGTTACCGAGATCGATCTCGGTCGCCGTCGCATCGTCATCGACCCGCCGGCTGGGCTGCTCGACTAGGCGAAACTAGGAGCCTGTAGGGCTCCTAGTGCGCGTCTGGCTTGAAGGTCGCACGGAAGAGATAGCTGCCTGCGACCGCTTTGCAATCTACGAGTTTCGGCGAATATTTGCTGTGCTGGGCCGCGTTGATAACGGACCGATCGATCTGGGCATTGCCGCTCGACTTCCACAGGCTTAATCGGGTGACGCTTCCGTTGGGCGCGATCGTGACGGCGACGATGGCCGATCCGCCGGCCTTCAATCCGTGCGGCATTTGTGGCTCGGCAGGCTCCGTAACCAGCGCGTCGACGTTGGGTTTCGCGCAGGCTGCAGCCGCAACTGCCGAGCCCGTCACGGCCGGCGTAGAGGCGGATTGGGCCGGAGCAAAGGCAACGGCTGGTGAGAACGCCTCGAGTGCGAGGGTCAGCAGTGCAAAAATCATAACGGTTCCCCCAATGATGTAGTAGTTGACGGTAAATCCGCGCGGCGCGCTGCCGGCGAGCCGCTCGATGCGCTCGACCAACTCGTGGCGCGATCCAAGAGCGCTCGGCGTTGCAAGGGGCGCGCGCGCCTGACAAACACGCCTTGCAAGCGTTGCCAGAAAAGCCGCATACTCGCCCGGGTCTCCGGTTTTTCGAACTGCCCAGTCGTCGCACGCGGCTTCGCGTTCCAGCGCTAAATTGCGGCCGGCAAAATAAACCCACGGATTGAAGAACAGGATTGCCTCGACCAATCGCTGGATGAGATTGCCAGCCACGTCGTGTCGCCGAACGTGCGCGCGCTCGTGCGCAATGACGCGATCCAGGTCGGCGGCCGCGAGCGTTTCAAAGAGATGTTTTGGAATAATGATTGCCGGTTTACGGAAGCCAACGGCCATCGGAATCGCCACGTCGGCCGAAATGAGAACGTCGCCTGCCGTTTGTGACGGTATGGCGTTCTTCCGTATGCGGCCGATCCGAGCCAGGCTCGCGCCGAGCCGAGCGAGGCAGACTCCTGCGCCCAAGAGCCACACGATCGGAAGCCAGCGCAGTCCCGGAGCGAAGAAAGCGGCCGCACCGTGCACCAGCGGCTGCGCCGGAAAGAGCGAAATCGTCCACGTATGCTGGGCAATGGCAGCGTGAGGTTGCACGGCGGTGAGTAAAAGCGCCCCGGCATTGGAAAGGACGGTCAACACCGGCACGACGAGCAGCGCGAGCAGCGTCGCGAACCAAAGGGCATAGCGCGTCGTCGCATTGCGCTGCGGAACGCAGCAATTGACGAGATATGCAATCGCAACGATAGCACCGCCCTCCCACAAACCATCGAACAAAACGCGAAGGATCATTTGCCTTTTCTCCTCTGCCGGGCGACGGCGCGCGCAATGTGCGCCAAATCCTCGTCGCTCAATCGTGTGTCGTCGAGCAGCGTGACGGCCAGCGCCCCAGGCGAGTCTCCGAAGAACCGGCCGAGCAGATTTCCAATAGCCGACTTTGCCGCCTGGCGGCGCGCAACGACCGGGTGGTAGCGAAATGCGCGCCCGTCTTCCTCATGAGCGATGTAGCCCTTTTGTTCGAGGGTTCGCAGCGTAGTGAGGACGGTGCTGTACGTCAGCGGCGGCGGAGCGAGCCCATTGACGACATCGGCGACGGTCGCGTTTCCTTCTCGCCAGAGCACTTCCATGAGCCGTAGCTCGTGGTCGGTGAGTACCGCAGATTTCTTACGCGGCATTCCTGGTGCGGGCGTCCCGTACTATTAGTTTCATAATAGTAGGATAGCCGCTCGGGTATTACCTGTCAACTAGTTTAATAATAGTTTTCGCGGATCGCGGCGCTAACTGTTCTGCGGATGCGCGATCGCGTAGGCCGCCACGGCGGCGTCGACCGCGGCTTTGAGCGACGTCCCCTTGCCGACTTCGCGTTCGAGCGGTGCGCCGAAGCACGTGTAGACGAGCAAGACGAACGTTACCGTCACGTGGTTGTGACTAGCCGGCGTCTCCGTCAGCGCGCCCGCCGCGATCGTATTGTTGCGGTTGGGGCCGCAGATTGCGTCCGCCGATTGCGCTGGCGGCGACGTTACCGCCGTCATTTGCGTAACGAACCGGCGGTCGAGCGCAAGGTAGAGTTCGCGCAGCGCATTAGTAAGCTCGGCCGGCGCGACGTATCCCGAAGCGGTGACCGGCGCAATAATGATGCCGCGCGATGGCTTGACCACCGGGGTGGGCGATGGTTGCGCGGCGCCTTTATGCTTGAAAACCGAATCGACGATGTTCGAGATGCCCGAGATCGGAACTTGCGCCCCGTTGCTGGAGGCCGGCGCGGGGGTGTTTGCGGTTTGCGTTCCGACGTTCTGGGTCTCGCGCCCGACGAAGGCCAGAATCTGTGAGCGGGCGAGGAGCGATTGCGACGCTACGTCCGCGACGCTGGAGACCTGAGCCGTCTGGGAGAAAAGAATTACTCCGCTCTCGACGCTCACCACTTGCTCGACGACGGCGGCGGACTCTCCGACCGGCGTCACGTAGCCGCTGATATAAAAGTCCGCTTTTGCGGCGCGGGCATTGTCGAGAAAATTGGGGCGTTTTATCCCCGAGGGAACCGGCAGCACCGTAATGCCACCTGCGGCCACCATCTCTTGGCCCAGGATCTGCGCGATTGCGGTCCCAATCCGCGGATCTGCGCCGGTTTGCACGTCGAAGGTATAGACGAGGACGACGGGCTGCGCTTCGAGGGAGGACGGGGGAGGCGAGGGTTGCGGCGAGGGTTGTGGCGACGGCGTCGCCCCGACGACGAAGCCGAGGAGCGAGCACGCGAGAATCAAGCCGGTCATTCGGCGCGCGAAGGGTGTTTCAGCCATCAACCGATTGCTCTTCGCGCGCAGCGGCTTGATATCCGGTCGAGAGCGCGATGCTGTACTCCGCGCCAAAGAGAAAGATCGACCCGATGCAGTAGAACCAGAGCAGCAAGACGAGCGGTGCCGAGAGGGCCCCGTAGATGAGTGTGAAGTCCACGTGAGTCACGTACGCCGCGAAGGCGTATTGCACCGCCGGCCAGGCGACGGCAACCACCGTGGCCCCTCGCAGGGCGAATGCCCAGGAGTTACGGCGATTGGGCAGCCAGCGATAGAGCACGACCGCCACGATGAAGACCAGCGCGATCGAGATCAAGTAGGCCAAAATGTGCGTGACGCGTCGCGGATCGTGAATTCCGGCGACGTGAAACGAAACTGAAAGCACGATCGGTAGCGCGATGGCAATCAATAAGAGTATTCCGGTCACGGGAAGCATGACGACCGACAGCAACAGATTGTGCACGAGCGGGCGCCCTTTCGGGACGGCGAGCGCGCGATCGAGCGCAAAAGCGAGGCCCATGAAAAGATTCTTTCCCGACCAAAGCAGGAACGCGGCGGCGATCAGGCTCGAGATGCCGCGCCCGTAGATGTACGATTGCAGGTTCATGGCGATGTAATCGTGCAGCGTCGGGGCCAGCGTATTGACGAGGGCTAAGGTTCGACGCTCCGCATCGGGAAAGACGAGCGTCGCGGCGCTCATAGCGAGAACCACGAGTGGAAAGAGCGAGAAAAGGGCGTTGAACGCGATCGATTGCGCGTGAAAGGCGCAACCATCGCGAGAGAAACGAACTAGGGCGTCACGAAAAGCGGAGATGAGTCGCCGCATCGCAAGCGGTATATCGTTGGAACGTGCCGCTATTCCCACCGGTTCCGGTAGCGATTCTGGTCGATGGCCGCCCGCTCGCAAGCTACGTACGCGCGTACGTGGCGGGTGGACGTGTTTTGGCGCCGGTCGCCCCACTGTTGACGCGATTGGCCGACCGCGTTTGGTACGAAGGCGACACGTTAGTCATCGAGCGCGGCGCGCGGCGCGTCCGAGTTCGTCTGGAGAAAACGTTTCCAGACCAGTTCGATGGTGCGTACGTCGCTATCGGACCGGTTCTTCGAGCGCTAGGCGCGTCGCTCTGCTGGGAGCCCAAACGCCGCCGTTTGATCGTGCTGCTTCCAGAGCGAGGCACCATTGCAACGCCGACGCCCTTCGACCCGGTGGCGCCGTCGGTTCCGCCGGCGACGGTCTTCACACCCTCGCCGCCGGTGACGCCGCGTCCGATCTGGACCGGCTCGCCATTGCCTCGACGGACTCCGCTCCCGCTTCCGCCTCGCCCGGAATGAGCACGACCTTTCCGAGCGCGCCACCGGCGACGCGTTCGTAGGCTTCTCGTGCGGCCGCGAGCGGAAAGCGTGCCGCAACCGGCGGAGGCGTAAGCACTCGCGATTCAAAGAGCGGGCCGAACTTCCCGTAAAGCCGCGCAATCTGTGCCAAATCGAGCTGGGCCGTATCGAGCCCAAATAGTTGCAGCCGGCGTCGATAGAGCGTAAAGAGGTCGAGTTGGACTTCCCGGCCGCCGGCGGCCGAGAAGATGAGCATGCGTCCGCCCTTTCCGAGCGAATCCGCCAGTTGGGCAAAGACCGGTGCGCCAACACCATTGAGGGCTACCTCGGCACCCCTTCCCGCGGTAAGTTCGAGGACCGTTTTGGGGACGTCGTCGGTGTCCGAACGCAAAACGGCCTCAACGTTTAGCCCGTGCAGTGGCGGGCCGAGGTCGACGCTCGAAAGATCCACCGCGACGGCGTGACCGCCTAGCGCTTTCACCAGTGCGACTGCCGCCGATCCGACGGCGCCGCCCGCACCGGAGACTACGGCCCACTCGCCTGTTTGGAAGCGCGCGAGCTCGACCAGCGCGCTCCACGCAGCCACGAAGGGCACGCCGGTGACGGCGGCTGCTTCTGCGGTCAAGTGGGAAGGACGCGCGATCACCGCGTCGAGCGGCAGCAGCATATGCTCGGCGTGGGAGCCGTCCTGGGTGAACCCGAGGATGCCGCCGCCGGAACCCCAGACCTCCGTCCCGATCATGGCATCCGGACCCTCGATGATCCGGCCGGCAAAATCGCGTCCGAGAATCCGCGGCAGCGTCACCTGCGGGAAGCGACCCAAGGCGACGCCGGTGTCGCTGGGATTGACTCCCGCCGCCTCGATTTCGATGCGCACGTAACCGGCGGGAAGCGGCGCGTCTTGCACCTGGCTGATTCGCAAGTTCTCGAGCGGGCCAAACTGCTCGACTCTCAGCGCCTTCCACTTTAGATCCACTAGCGCAATCCGACGGCCCCAAGATCGCGATCGCCCATGCCGCGATCCGAAACGTTGCGCAGCAGCGCTTCTATCGCATCGATAACCGGCAGGCGTTCGTGGTGGGCCGTGGTCTGCATGAGCGCGGCATCCTTATGCGCCATATCGACGCTCCAGCGCGGATCGTAATCGTTCTCGACCATGCGCTTCCCGCGGCCGCGAATTTGCCCGGTCGGATCGTAGAACTCGAAGAGCTCGTAGGCTTGTGCGCGAGATACGCCTTGCTCCTCCGCCATACGCAGCACGTCGTTGATGCCGCCGACGACCGCGAGAATCATTGCGTTGCCCATTAGCTTATAGATGGCGGCGAGATCGGAACGCTCGCCGACATAACGCAAGTCGCCGCACATCGCCTCCAACGCAAGGCGAAGGCGCGCAAAGAGCGACAGGTTGCCGGACGCCATCATCACCCCGGTGGATTCCAACGCCATCGGCGGACCCATGAAAACCGGCGCGTGAAGCAGCGCGTGCCCCGATTCCGCGAGCCGCCCGACCCGCTCCGCGACGTGTTGCGGCAGCACGGTCGAATGGTCCACGATCGGGGAGTCCGTCGTAATCCCGGCGAGCGCGGCATCCAACACGGCGTCGACGCTTGCGTCGTCGCTCAGGCAGAGGTGAACGCGCTCTGCGCCGACGGCCGCCTCAGCGGGATCGGTGAATGCGCGTGCGCCGTCCGATTCGAGAGCGTGCGCTTTCGCTGCGGTCCGATTCCAAACGTGCACCGTAAGGCCACGGCGCAGCATCGCGCGAATCATCGCCGAGCCAAGCATTCCGGCACCGTAAAAGGCGACGGTCTCCACCGGGCGCTACTCCGTCTTCGGGGCCGGCCGGCGCGCGAGCAGATTGATCCCCGCGACGACGACCGCGGCCGCGAATGCGTACCAAATCTGCATGGGATCGGTAAGGAACTGCAGATTGAACGCGTTATCGAGAGAGTAGAGTCCGCTACCCGCGAATGCGACCGCGATCGCACCGGCGATATAGACCGCGTTGAGCTCCCAACCGCCATTGGTCACAAAGAAACCTTTGGTGATATGAACCGCTCCGATCGCGACCAGCATCACGAGAACGATCAATGCTGGGCCGAGCGCACCGCCCAGCCCGAACGCGGTCAAAAGACCACCGGCAGTCTCTCCCAAACCGGCCATCAACGCGAACATTTTGCCAGGGCGAAAGCCGAGATTTTCGAAGAACCCGCCGGTCCCGTCGAGCCCATGTCCCCCGAACCAGCCAAACAGTTTCTGCGTGCCGTGGGCCGCTAAGCCGAGCCCAAGGATCAGTCGAACGATTAACAGCGCAATGCTCATAATCTCTTTCTCCCCGGATTTACGAGGATGAAGCTCAGGGTCCGTTCTTACCGACGAGATCTTGGACGAGAACGAACTGGACGCCGAGCGCCTGCAACCTGGGAATCATCGCTCGTACTGCCGCCAGCGTCGTCGGGCGCGGATGCCCTATCGCGATGGCGCTGCCGGTCCGCTGGGCGATCGCGGCCGCCGCGGAGAGCTGCGCTTCACTATATGCCTCGTCGGCCCGATTATCCAAAAAGACGTCCCGCCCCGCCGTCGGAACTCCCATCGCGCGCGCGGTTGCTTCTCCGACCGACGCGACGTTGGTGCGCGAATCGATGAAGAACAGGCTGCGCTGCGCGAGCACGCCGATTACCGCGCGCATGACGCGCGCATCGGCGGAGGCTTTGCTGCCTTCGTGATTGTTCACGCCGCGCGCGAGAGGCACTTCTGCCAGGTCGCTTTGAACTTGCGCGACGATTTGCGCATCGCTCATCTCGGTGGTGACTTTCCCAGGGCCCGGATTGAGGCCGGAGAGCGTCTCCATCGGAAGGTGCAGCATAACACCCTTCCCCGCGTCCGACGCTTCCGTGGCGATGACGTTCGTGTATGGGACGTCGGGTAAGACCGAGAGTGTCAACGGTATTTCCAAGGCGACGAATCCACGCTCGGTTGCAATCCATTGGCCGCAATCGTCGACGATCAGCGCGAGCTGAGCACCGTGCGGATTGCCCGTAACCAGTGCCGTGGGCGATGCGGTGGGCGACGCCGTGGGCAACGCCGTCGCGATGGGCGTCGTCGACGCCACCGTCGGAGTCGCCGGCTCTGCCGACGGCGCAAGCGTGCGCAAGACGTAGTGGGTAACGGGGTGAGGTTTGGGCCGTAACAGCCACCACCCGGCGACGGCCGCGAAAAGGATCAATGCGATCAGCGAAACGAGCGGCCCCATGCGGGAGCCGGAGCGTCGCGAAGCTCTTCTCGGCACCGGCGCTAGTTATTCGTCAATCCAGGATATGGCCCTCGCCGGGATGTAGCAGTGCGTTCTATGCAATTACAGGGGAAGACATTTATCGTTACCGGCGGCAGCTCTGGTCTAGGAGCGGCCTGCGTCATGGAGTTCGCGCGGGCCGGCGCGAACATCGTCATTTGCGACGTCAGCGATCGCGGAAACGAGCTGGCGCGCGAGATCGGCGCCGCCGTTCGGTTCGCGCGAACCGACGTCACTGACGGTGCGCAAGTTCAAAGCGCGGTGGATCTGGCGGCGGAGGCGTTCGGCGCGCTGCACGGTGCGATCAACTGCGCGGGTATCGCTACCGCCGAACGAGTCATCGGCCGCGAGGGTCCGCTGCCCTTGGAGCATTTTTCGAAAGTCATCGCGGTGAACTTGATCGGTACGTTCAACGTCATTCGATTGGCGGCGGCCAAAATGATCGAACGCCCCGTCGAACCGCTCGAGGATCGCGGCGTTATCATCTGCACCGCATCGGTAGCGGCCTACGACGGGCAGATCGGTCAGGCCGCATATGCGGCCTCGAAAGGCGGCATCGTCGGGCTCACTCTTCCCGTTGCGCGCGAGTTCGCGCAGCATCAGATTCGCGTGATGAGCATCGCGCCGGGAATCTTCGACACGCCGATGCTCGCAGGTTTACCCGAACCCGCGCGCGAGTCGCTGGGTAAGCAGGTTCCGTTCCCGTCGCGTCTTGGAAAGCCGGCGGAGTATGCGGCGCTAGCTCGGCATATCGCCGAGAACCAGATGCTCAACGGTGAAGTGATACGCCTCGACGGCGCGATCCGAATGGCACCCCGTTAAGGCCGGCTATCCGTGAAAACCACGCTCGTTGCCGCGATCGCCTTGATCGGCCTCGCTATCGCGGTTCAACCCTCTCACGCGGCAACGCGAACGCCCGCGCCCGTCGCCACGCCGATTCCGCTGCCTTCGCCCGAGCGGTTACTCTATCTAATTCGACGGCAGTTCCGATCGCATCGTCCCCCGCCGCCGTACGTCACCTATACGCTGATTCGAAAACAAACGCTCGACGACGGCTATCCCGATCTGCTCAACAGCTATACGTATCACATCTGGTGCCGAACGACGGACCGCGCGGCATTGGGGCGCCGCGTCTATCGGGGCTCCGCCCGCGGCACCCTTGAGTTCTTACGGCCCTCGTTCAACGAGCCTTGGGATCCGGGGCCTCCGACGGCCGATCTCTTCGAGCCGGCACCGATCCATCCGCATACGAGCCCGCGCGAGTTCGTGCCGACGCCGGAGCCGACGGGCAGCCTGCTGACGATCGCCAGCGTCACCGCGCTCGGAGAGTTCGACTATCGCGTCACGCGCATCGCCAACGAGGGCAACCAGATTCACGTCAGCCTTCAGGCTCGCCGCGATCCCGATCGAAATCGCTTACGCGACCTCTACGTCGACGCAAAGACTCTCGAGCTGCAAGAAGTCATCGCGACCGATAAGCTTTACGACGAAGGGGATAGCGGCAAGCATGTCTATCCAATGCTCTTTACGGTCACGCTTGGGTGGATGCACAATATGCCGATCGTCACGCACATCCACGGTACGCCGACGTATCAGACCGACGCCGACTATCTCGGGATCGACGCCACCGTCGACTACGATTTCACGGATATCACGTTTCCGAACTCTCTACCGGATTGGTACTTCGATCCGCGGACGTACGCTCAACACGTCGACGACGCACCCTCCTAAGCCGGGAAGGGCGGGTTCGCCTTAATCAGTTCCGGAAAGTCCGCTCGCAGCACCTTGAGTTTCGGAAGATCGTTGAAGACAATGTATGGATCGTGCGGATTGTGCAGCGCAAACTCTTGATGGTAGGCTTCGGCGCGGTAGAATCCACGCAGGGGCGCGACGACCGTGACGATCGGCGACGTAAAGACGTGCGTTTGCTGCAGGTGAGCGATTGTTGCAATCACCTCCGCACGCTGCGCGTCGGTGGTGTAGAAAATCTCCGACCGGTACTGCGAGCCTTCGTCGGGGCCCTGGCGATTGAGCTGCGTCGGGTCGTGTGCGACCCTGAAGTACACGTTGAGGAGCGTCTTGAACGAAATCCTCGACGGGTCGTAGGTGATCTCGACGGACTCGGCATGTCCTGTCGCGCCCGTGCTGACGGTTTCGTACTGCGCCGAATTGGCGCTGCCGCCGGAGTAGCCGGCCACGACGCGGTCGACGCCTTTGAGCTCCTCGAAGACGAGCTGCATTCCCCAGAAGCATCCACCGGCGAGGACGACCCGCTCGGTGCCGCCGGGCGCCGCGTCGGCTGTAGCGACGGCCGGCGCCGTTGCCGCGCAGATGCCAAGGGCGAGAAAGAGAGCGATGGCGTTACGAATCTTCACGTTCACTACAACGCGTCCAGAGCGCAATTGGATGACCCCCTGTCACCCTGAGCCCTTCGACTACGCTCAGGACAGGCTCCGTCGAAGGGCTACCGCATGTACTCGTCGAGCCAGTCCAGCCAGAGCCGGGTAAGCTCGGCCGTCTGCCGGGGACCGTCGGGGCCGTGCGTTGTTGCCGGAAAAACCGCGAACCGAACCGGAATGTGATTATCGACCAGTGCGTGGTAGAGGGCGTACGATTGCGTGATCGGGACCACGGGATCCAGCGTCGTTCCCCAGATGAGCGTCGGCGTCGTAATCTGCGCGTAATACGTGATCGGCGAGTTCTCGCGGTAGATCCGCTCGCCATCGCCGGTGTAGGGTGACGTCCCTAGCGGATAACGGTCCTGCACGTTGGACGTCGAGAGATTGTACTCATCAAACTCGCTATTGACCGCGGCGCCCGAGACGGCGGCGCGCCAGTTGTGGTAGTGTCCGATCAGCCACGACGTGAGCTCGCCGCCGTAGGACCAACCGCACACGGCAACACGCGACGCGTCGACGTTCGGCCGGCGTTCGAGCGCCGCTAAGCCGGACATGATGTCGGCGCTCGGGCCAGCGACCGTATCGTGTACGATTGCCGTCATGTACGCATTGCCGAGATTATCGCTGCCACGGTAGTTGGGCTGAAAAACGACGTAGCCGCGCGCCGCGATCATCTGCGCGAGCGGCCACTGCTCCCAAACGAAGTCGCGCGCATTCGATAGTCCAGGGCCACCGTGAATAAGCACGACGATCGGAAACTTTCTCCCGTTGGATGGTGGATCGGTGACGACGCCGTCTTCGGCGAAATCACCTGGGCCGGTCCAGCGAAGCTCGCTCATGTGGCCGAGCCGTAATCTCGCCAGGAAACCGTTGATGTGCGTCAACTGCCGTGGCTTCGTCGAGCCGGGCGGGAGTACGTATAACTCGCGCGCGGTCGCGGACGTCGTTGCAACGAAGGCGATGGTGCCGTCCCGCGCGATGCCGGCCGCGCTTCCGGCATCGAACGTCGAGCTCGAGTATGGATCGCAGACCGGATGGAGATCTCCAAGCGGCAGCGGCTGCACGGCCCCCGTCAAATCGGCCGTCCAAAAGAGGGTCTGCGTTCCGTCGCTGCCGCAGAGCAGCAGCCGCTTCGAATCGGGGAACCAGAGCGATGCGGCGATATTCCGATCCAACGTGGGCGCGATTGCAACGTCGTGGCCGCCTCCGATGACGCGCACGGTGTTCTCCGCATTGAAATCGCCGCCGAGCGGATACCAGTATGCCAGGTGCGACCCATCGGGCGCGGACGATGGACTTAGCTCGAGTTCGGAGCGAGCGGTTAGCTTGTGCATCGCTGCGTTCGCAACGTCGACCTGCCAGAGGGTCGAGTACTCGTCGTCTCCGCTGGACGTATTCTTCAATCGCGTGAACGTAATCGAGCGGCCGTCGGACGTCCACGCGATCTGCGGTGAGAAGATACCGCCGGGATCGGTTGGCGCGATCGTCCAAGAGCCGCTCGTAATTCGCCGTGCGTTTCCGCCTCTCGCCGAAACGATCCACAGATGCTGCGGCGGCGTCAGAGAGGCCGCCGTATAGTCGTTGTCGCCCGCAAAGAAGAAGGGCGCGGTGCTGGGCGGATCCGCGGCGACAAAGGCGATCGTGCGCCCGTCAGGGCTCCAGGCAGCATCGCTTACGTCGCCCTTTGAGTGCGTGAGCTGCACGTTCGCGCCGCCTTCGCGGACGAACAGCTGGAGCGGCAGGCTCGGAGAGGGTCGCGCGAGGTAGGCGAGGCGCGAACCGTCCGGCGACCATCGGGGGACCGCTACCTCGTGGCGAAAAGCCACCTCCTGCATTCGTGCGGTTCTCACGTCGATGACGGCGAGAGCGTTATCGAGTGCATCGTGTGGCCGATCTTGAGTGACGACGACGAGCGCGACGTGCCGCGCGTCCGGAGAGATCGCCGGCTCTTCGAGATCGACGATGCGGGCCATGTCGTCGAGGCTCAGCGGCGGGGGCGCCGCGGGCCCTGGACCGGCCGCAGCCAAGGCGAGCGAAACCGCCAGAAAAATGTTGTGCATCCTTTACCTTTACCGAGCGGTTGATCTTTAGATGCGCGACGATTTCCATCCGCTCGTACGCGAATGGTTCGACTCGAGTTTTTCTGCCGCGACGGAGCCGCAAGTTCTTGGCTGGCCGGCAATTCGAGCCGGCGAGGACGTCCTGATCTCCGCTCCGACCGGCTCCGGAAAGACGCTGGCGGCCTTCACCCTCTGCTTAGACGACCTCGTCCGCCGCTCAACCGAGGGCACGCTGCCGGAGCAGACGCTGGTGGTGTACGTCTCGCCGCTCAAGGCCCTGACCAACGACGTTCGCGAGAACTTGGAAAAGCCGCTCGCCGCGCTGACGGCCCTCGCTCGAGAACGGGGCCTGCCGATGGCACCGATTCGCACCGCCGTCCGCACCGGCGATACGACCGCTACCCAGCGCCAAAGCATGCTGCGAAAGCCGCCGCACGTGCTCGTAACAACACCCGAGTCGCTCTATATCCTACTGACGGCCGAGAAGTCGCGTGCGCTTTTCGCAAGCGTTGCCACGGTTATCGTCGACGAGATTCATGCGATGGCGGCGGACAAGCGTGGCTCGCATCTGGCGCTCACGCTCGCGCGTTTGGATTACCTGGTCGCACAGGCGAGCGGGCGAAAACCTCAGCGCATCGGCCTTTCGGCCACCGTGCGTCCCTTGGAGCGCGTCGCGCAGTTCTTGAGCGAGCGCGCGACGATCGTCAACGTTGGGCACCGTCGCGAAATGGAGCTCTCAGTGGAGGTTCCCAGCGACGAGCTCGGCCCCGTCGCGAGCAAAGAGATGTGGGGCGAGATTTACGATCGGGTCGCCGGCGAGATTCGCAACCATAAGACGACGCTGGTCTTCGTCGGAACGCGCCGCATGAGCGAGCGTGTCGCGTTTGCGCTCAACGAGCGCCTCGGAGAAGGCTTCGTCATGCCGCACCACGGCAGTCTTGCGCGCGAGATGCGGTTCGACGTCGAACGGCGCCTGAGAAGCGGCGAGTTGCGAGTCGTCGTGGCGACGGCCTCACTCGAGCTGGGCATCGATATAGGCTCGGTGGACCTCGTCGTTCAGCTGGGGTCGCCACGTTCCATTGCCGTTGCGCTGCAGCGCATCGGGCGCTCGGGCCACTGGGTCGGAGCCAAGCCCAAGGGAATCTTTTACGTGACGACGCGAGACGAGCTGCTCGAGTGCGCCGCGCTCGTGCGCGCGATTCGCGGTGGTTCGCTCGATGCACTCGAGATTCCGATAGCGCCGCTGGACATTCTCGCGCAGCAGATCGTTGCGGCCTGCGCGCAGCACGAATGGGAAGTGGAAACGCTCTATGCGACCGTTCGCACGGCCTTTCCGTACCGCGATCTCGAGCGCCGGGATTTCGAAGCCGTTCTCTCCATGCTGGCAGACGGCATCGCGACCTCGCGCGGGCGCAGCGGCACGTATCTGCACTACGATCGCGTGAACGGTCGCCTGCGCGCGCGCCGGGGCGCGCGACTGGCGGCGATCACCAGCGGCGGCGCGATTCCCGATACGGCCAACTACAGCGTCATCCTTGAGCCGGACGGCCACGTCATCGGCTCGCTCGACGAAGACTTCGCGATCGAGAGCATGGCCGGCGATATCTTTCTTCTCGGCACGAACTCTTGGAAGATCCGTCGCGTGGAAGCCGGCGTGGTCCGCGTGGAGGACGCGCACGGTGCGCCGCCATCCATTCCGTTCTGGAACGGCGAAGGGCGTGGCCGCACGATCGAGCTCTCGCGCGAGGTTTGCGCCGTGCGCACCGCGATCGACGAGCGCGACGACGCGAGCGCGATCGCGTGGCTCGAGCAGGAAGGTGCCCTCGACCGCGCGGGCGCCGAACAGGCAGTCGCGTACGTGCGCGCCGGTAAGAAGATTCTCGGCGTCGTTCCGACCGATCGCACGCTGGTCGCGGAGCGCTTCTTCGACGAAGGCGGCGGCATGCAGTTGATCCTGCACACGCCGTTTGGGGCGCGCATCAACCGCGCGTGGGGTTTGGCGCTGCGCAAACGCTTCTGCCGTTCCTTCAACCTCGAACTGCAGGCTGCCGCAACCGACAATGGGATCGTGCTCTCCTTAACGGATCAGCATGCGTTTCCGCTCGACGTGGTCTTCGAGTTCGTGAAGTCGGCGAGCGCGGAGCAAACGCTCACGCAGGCGCTCCTTCCCGCCCCGATGTTCGCGGCACGCTGGCGTTGGAACGCGACGCGAGCGCTCGCGATTCTACGCTTCAGCGGCGGGCGCAAGGTGCCGCCGCAGCTGATCCGGATGCGCGCCGACGATCTGGTCGCGGCGGTCTTCCCCGATCAGGCCGCTTGTCCCGAGAACCTCACCGGCCCAATTAGCATTCCCGATCACGTCTTGGTGCGCGAGACGCTTTCGAACTGTCTGCACGAAGCGATGGATCTCGATGGATTTCTCGAAATTCTGCGCGAGATCGAGAACGGCACGCTGCGAACGGTCGCCGTCGACACGCCCGAACCGTCGGTGTTTTGCCACGAGATCCTCAACGCCAATCCGTACGCGTTTCTCGACGACGCGCCTCTGGAAGAGCGGCGGACGCGGGCCGTGGCGCTGCGCCGAACGACGCGCGACGACGTGGATGGTGCCGGGATCTTGGATCCCGCCGCAATTGCGCAGGTGGCGGCGGAATCGTGGCCCGTCGTGCGCGATGCCGACGAGCTGCACGACGCGCTGACGACATTGATCGTCGCGCCGCCGGTCGCGCAATGGACGCACTGGTTCGAAGAACTCGTCTCCCAACGAAGAGCGATGCGTGTGACTCGTGTCACCCTGAGTCCTTCGACTTCGCTCAGGAAAGGCTCCGTCGAAGGGCGACACGAGTTCTGGACGTGTGCTGAGCGGCTTGAAATCGCTCGCGCGGCCTACGAGGCGCCCTCGCCGGCTCGCGATGAAGCAACGACCGAAATCTTGCGCGGCTGGCTCGAGTCGAGCGGACCGATGACGGTGGCGGGGATGGCGGAACGGTTGAGCACTGACGATAAAGCGATTACCTCGGCGCTCCTTCGCCTGGAAACGCAGGGCCAAGTTTTGCGCGGCCGCTTCACCGCAGTGGCGCAGAGCGAGCAGTGGTGTAACCGCCGCGTGCTCGCGCGCATTCATCGTCTGACGATCGGGCGGTTGCGCCGGGAAATCGAACCGGTCACCGCGGCGCAGTACATGGCCTTCCTGCAACGCTGGCAGCACGTGACGCCTGCGACGCGGTTGCATGGAATAGATGGCACGCTTCAAATCGTCCGGCAGCTCGAGGGCTACGAGATTCCGGCGGTCGCCTGGGAGGGACAGATTCTTCCGGCGCGCATCGCCGGCTATAAGCCCGAATATCTCGACCGGCTCTGTTACGCCGGCGACATCATGTGGGGACGCCTTACACCGCATCCAGCATTAGAGCTGCGGGAAGCGGCGGAGAGCCGGCGCGTGCGTCCCACGCGCCTCGCACCCATCGCGCTCTTTCTGCGAGGACACGCAGACGAGCTCATCGTTCGCCGTCAAAGCAATGTCGAAGCGCTCTCGCACGCCGCGCACGAAGTTTTCGAACAGGTGGAGCGACTGCGCGCGCCATTCTTTGCCGAGATCGTGCGGGCCGTCAAGCGCCTGCCGAGCGAAGTTGAAGAAGCGCTGTGGCAACTCGTCGCGGCGGGCTTGGTGACGGCCGACGGCTTCGACGCGTTGCGATCGCTTAGCGATGCCAAGCGCCGGTTGGGTGAGAAGGGTCTTCGCGCGCGGCCGCGCTCGTCGAGCGGACGCTGGACGCTCTTGCAAGCGACGACCGAGGCCATCGCGCCGGACGCCTTCGCGCGGCGTTTGCTGGCGCGCTGGGGCGTCGTATTCCGGGATGTCATTGCTCGCGAAAGCCTCGCACCGAGATGGCGCGAGTTGCTGCTCGCGTTGCGCCGGATGGAGGCGCGTGGAGAAATTCGCGGCGGACGCTTCGTTTCGGGGTTTGTCGGCGAACAGTTTGCGCTGCCGGAGGCGATCGACGCCTTGCGCGCCGTGCGCAGAACCGGCGCAAGCGTCGAGACGTTGTCGCTCGGCGCTTACGATCCGTTAAATCTCGCCGGGATCATCACGCCGGCGCAGGAGCCCGACGATGCGTTGGAATCAACACTGCGTGCCGGTCTGCTCGCCTGAATAGATCTCGATTATGCCGCTGACCTTAAACGGGATGTCCTCGCTCTCTAGCAGCGCTCCGATTCCGCCGATGACGCCGCCGTACTTTCCTTTGGTGGCGGTCGTATAGCAGGGCCCGAATTTTACCTTGCCGCCAAAGACCGTCGCTTCGCCGTAGGCCGTATACGGCTGGCCTGAGACGATTTGTTTGCCGGTCAGGCCGCCGCCCGACTTGAGATCCTTGCCGAACGTCGTTGCGCCGGAGGTGGAAAACGCAAGATAAAAGATCGGCGTTCCCGAGCCGAGCGTAGGAAAGTTGTCGAAGTTGTCGGTGCCGCTGCTCACTGTAAGTTGAATCGAGGGACTGAGGCTGGGATACTTGAGGTCACCGCCGAACCCGCCGTACGCCGGAATGCAGAACGAGCCACCGGCGGTCTTGAGGTTACCGGTTAGCGTGGCGTACTCGGATTTATTTACCTGACCTTTACAACTGGGCGGTGTGCGATCGGGAATTGCGACCAATTGCGGTGAGACCGGAAGCAGTCCGTTGTCATGCTGCGCGCAGGCAGAGAAGACGAGTGTTGCCACGATCGCGAGCGATCCGGCTAGGCGATGACCCAGAGATGGCATATTGCTCCTAAAGTTGGAGGGTTCTTAGCACGCTTGACTGACTTGCATGCCCGGATAAATTTCGATGACGCCGTATCCGGCGCCGGTGATCGTCGTATCGCTGAAAAGCTGACCGATCCCTGGAAGGACACCTCCGTACGGACCTTGAGTCGCGACGGCGTAGCATGGCGGAAGCATCAGGACGAGATGCCCGACCGCGACGATGCCGAAGGCGCTGTAGGTTTGGCCGGCCGATATCTTTGCGGAGGTCAGGCCGCCGATCGACTTTAGTTTCGTATGGAAATGCGTACCGGCGAGGAAATGAAGGTTCAAGTAGAAGATCGGCGTTCCCGAACCGAGCTGCGGCTCGTCGTAAATATTTTTCGTGCTGGAGCGAAGCACGAGCTTCACGGAGCGCTCGACGCCCGGGTACTCCATCGTTCCCCCAAAGCCGTGAAATGCCGGGATACAGAACGAGCCGCCTCGGGTTTTCAGCATCACTTTGATCTGCGCGTATTTTTCTCTCGTTCGCTGATCCTTGCATTGCGGAGGCGCGGTGGCGGCCCGGGCCGTCGTCGCAGACGGGAGCGCGGCACCGTCGCGCTGCCCACAACTCACAATCGCGCAAGCCGCAACAGCTAGACCGACGTGAAGCTTCTTCACTGAATGAGAGCCTTCAACCGCGCCTCGCCCGCCTCCGCCATTGCCGCAAGATCCTTATAGGTCGCATACTCCGCGACGGTGGGTCGCTGATATGCACCTTCGAGCGAGTTGAGCAGGAAGCCGAGTTGTTCTCGCACCTTGGTTCCGTGCAGCACATCGGCTTCGCTCGAGTGAACGTCGAGGAACACGAGATCGGCGATCTCGCTAATGACGGCTGCGGCTTGCGCCGGGGTCATTTTCTTACGAGTGTTCATCGCGGCGACGATCGATCGATCGAGCGTGTCGATGGAGTTGCGGATCTGCATCTCCAGCGCTAACCGAGCCTCGAGGTCGCCCGTTGACGAATGAATGCGCGGATCGAGCACGACCTTGAACGGAGCTTGAAGCGCCTGAGCGCCGTACCTCAGCACGACCGTGTACGCGCCGGGAACGATCGTGGGTCCGTCGGCGGTATCTGGGAAGTCGTCGGTTTCGAGTGCACGGACGCCCGGCATTTCATACGCGGGTTCGTAGCGCAGATCCCATTGAAAGAGGGTGGGCCCGGACTTGACGGTCGTGAGCTTTTCCAAATCGCGCGCGCGGTGCGTAACCACATCAAGGTTTTCTTCTTGTTCGGCGGTCAGCTTCTGTCTGCGCGTATTTTTCGGATGCAGCGCAAAGCTGCGAACCGTTGCGCCGTTCGAATCCAAGAACGAGATCGTCAGCGGCGACTCTCCGTGGTAGGCGGCCGGAACGTTAAAGAAAACTGCCGCCCCGTACTTGGGATTATCGCCGAAGTCCGGAATCGAAGAATCTGGGCCGCCGTAGGCGTTCGAGAGCCAAGCGGTCTCCGGTGAGAAAAGCTGCAGGCTTGCGACCGAAAAACTTGTTTTGCCCGCAAGCTCTTCGAGGTACGCGAGGTTATCGAGAATCCAAAAGGCGCGACCGTGCGTTGCCGCGACGAGCTCTCCTTCGCGAGAGTCGATCGCGAAGTCGCGGACTTGGACGCCGGGCAAGTTCATCGTGAGAGGTTGCCACTCCTGACCACCGTTGAGACTCACGTACGCCGTGCTGCGTGTCCCGGCGAAGAGCAGCCGTGGTGCGAGCGGATCTTGCCGAACGACGAACACGTATTGATTGTCGGGAAGTCCGGTGGTGAGCGTGACCCAGTGGTTGCCGAAGTCGGTCGTTTCGAAGACGTATGGGTGGTAGTCGTCCCACATATAGCGCGAAGCCGTGAGAAACGCCGTGCCTCGGTCGGTATGCGACGGCTCGATCGAGCTTATTTGAGCCCATTGCGGAAGCTGCGGCGGCGTTACGAGCTTCCAGGTCGCACCGTGATCGGTCGTTACGTGCACCAGGCCGTCGGCCGAGCCGGCCCAGAGAACCTTGGCATCGAGGGGTGAAACCGCAAGCGACGAGATGTCCGGAAAGGTTTCGGCACCGGTTTGGTCGTTATCGATTGGTCCGCCGGTCGGGCCTTCGGTAGAGGGGTCGTTGCGCGTGAGATCGGGACTGAGGATACTCCACGTCTGGCCGCGGTCCATGCTCGAGAATACGACCTGCGACGCGACGAGCAGCTCGCGCGGATCGGCCGGCGAGAAGAAGATCGGATGCGTCCAGCCGAAGCGATATTTCGTTTCCACCGCCGTCGCGCCCGACATATAGCGAGGCCACGGGCTGACGTTTTTCGTATCTCCGGTGATGCGGTTGAGGCGCGCGAACGAGCTGAAGTATCCGCTGCCATAGGTTACGAATGGATCGCCGGGCTCGGGCGCGACGAACGTGCTCTCGCCCAAAGCAACCACGTGCCATTGATCCGGCCCAATGCCCGGGCCGACGGCTGCGCTGGCACCTTCGTACGCGCCTTCATCCTGTGAGGCGCCGAAGACGTGAAATGGAAACTGGTCGTCGAGCGCCACATGATAGAACTGGCCCGTAGGCTGATTGTGATCGTCACTCCAGTTGTCGCCCCCGTCAACCGAGACCGTTCCGCCGCCATCGTTTCCGACGAGCAGAATCTTTGGCTCGTGCGGATTGATCCAAACGATATGATTGTCGCCATGGGGTATCTCGATGTTGGTGAACGTCTTGCCTCCGTCGGTCGTCTTGTAGATGCCGTCGACTTCGGGCGCGTAGACGACCTGAGGGTTGGTGGGATCGACCGTGAGCGCCATATAGTAGAAGGCGCGCTGGCGCA
>PMUK01000043.1 GCA_003166915.1 Candidatus Cybelea palsarum | reverse complement strand
TCCCGTTGGCGCTACCAAAATAGTCCTTTATCCTGTAAGGTGTTTTGCCTTACGAACTGTTGTCTTGTGACGGATGGGTGACGAGCGGCTCGAGATCCGAGAGCTTTTTAATTGCTCGAGTCGATCGGAAGGGTCGACGCTGAACTGCTCGTGGGACTTCTCGATAGCAGAGCGCCTCGGCTTGTCGTCAACGTGCTCGGCGTTCTCGCCCGAATGGGAGTGTGAGGCGACTAGGGAGCGGTGCGTCCACATCTGATTACCGCCATGGAACCTACAACGCGAGCTTCGTCGCGAATACAAAGAGTCGATCTCTTTGAACGCGTCCCGCGAGGCACAGGCCGGGCCCGTCTTCCGGAGAAGCGTGCCTAGAATGGGCCATCGTTCGATCATCGAACCCTTCCGTATTAAGTGCGTCGAACCGATCCGCATGACGACGCGCGTTCAGCGCCGGAATTTTCTCGAAGAGGCGGCTTATAATCCATTTCTACTGCATGCGGACCACGTGTTGATCGATCTGCTAACCGATAGCGGAACCGGCGCGATGAGCGCCGAGCAATGGGCATCGATCATGCGCGGAGACGAATCCTACGCCGGCGGGAGATCGTATTATCGCTTGCTCGACGTTATCCAAAGCATCTTCGGCTTTCGTTACGTTCTGCCGACGCACCAAGGCCGCGCGGCCGAGCGCATCCTCTTCAGCAGCATGTGCAAACCGGGTGACGTCGTGCCGAACAATACCCACTTCGATACGACACGCGCAAATATCGAAGAGACCGGCGCACAGGCGGTCGACCTGCCCACCGCCGAGGGGCGCCTTCCCGCCGCGATCCATCCGTTCAAAGGGAACATGGACGTCGACGCGCTGGAAACCGTGATCGCGCAAGTCGGCGCCGATCGCGTTCCGCTCGTCGTGCTGACGGTCACCAACAACTCCGGCGGCGGCCAGCCGGTTTCAATGGCGAACATCCGAGCGGTCCGTGCGGTCTGCAATAGGCATCGCATTCCGCTCTATATCGATGCCTGTCGTTTCGCGGAGAATAGCTGGTTCATACGCGAACGAGAAGAGGGTTACGCCGGAAAAACGCCTCGCGAGGTTGCGCGAGAACTCTTCTCCTATGCTGACGGGTGCACGATGTCGGCAAAGAAGGACGGGCTGGTCAACATCGGGGGCTTCCTCGCCTGTAACGATGAGGCACTTGTAAAACGAGAATCGCGCTTGCTGATCCTGACCGAGGGTTTTCCCACATACGGCGGCCTTGCGGGACGCGATCTCGAAGCAATGGCAACCGGCCTCGAGGAGGTGCTTCACGAAGACTACCTGCATTATCGCATTGCATCGACCGCATATCTCGGCGACCATCTCACGCGTATCGGCGTCCCGATCGTGCAACCCCCCGGCGGCCACGCCATCTACATCGATGCCGCCGCAATGCTGCCGCAGGTCCCCGCGCGGTTGTTTCCCGGACAGGCGTTGGTGGCCGAGCTCTATCTGGAAGGCGGCATTCGCGCCGTCGAGATCGGAACGGTGATGTTCGGATCGACCGACGCGCAGACCGGCGAAGAAACAGTCGCAGCGATGGAACTCGTCCGTTTGGCCATTCCGCGCCGCGTCTACACGCAGAGTCACATCGATTACGTGTGTGAGGTGTTGAGCGACGTCTTCGCGAGGCGCGACCGGATCGCGGGCCTGCGCATGGTGTGGCAAGCACCGCCGCTGCGGCATTTCACGGCTCGGTTCCAACCCGCATGAGTAGCGCAGCATTGGAGCGACGTCGTTGTTGCTTTGAACTTGGGTGACGCCTGGGTGACGAGTAATGAAGGAAACTAGAGAAATGGAGCGTTGTGGAAGCTCGACCGCGCCGGATTCGTATTCGTTGATTGCTTAAGTTTCCTCAGTTTCCGAATAGACAAAGGTTCGATTCCCGTTGGCGCTACCAGAATTGGAGTCCCGTTTTCATGGAGCTTCATCGTTTCAAACGCCGGTAACGACGATGGTGTTCGTCACAGGAGCGCCAATAGTCGCGGGTCGTAGCGTTGAAGCTCGGCAGCGTATAGCGAGCGATGTACGATTCGCAACATGCTCATCGCATGGTTCTTGCGGCCAATTGTGAGGTAGAACAGCGCCGTTTCGAAGGGATCGACCGTGCCTGCAGCGGCCAGCTGGTCGATATGGCGAGCCAGCTCCGGGCGGCTCGCGCTGTGTAGTTTGGCTTCTAAGCGCGCCGCGTCGGGAACGACGTAGGGAGTTTCGCTGGGATCGCGGCGTTGAAGCGCGAGCAGCGTATGCAGAGCCTGCTTGAGATCGCCGCGCTGCTCTTCCGCTCCTGCGATCGCAAGCGAAGCAGGTGCGTCGTCCAGCTCGATGTGAAGGGTCTGCTGCGCCTCCGCGATCGCCTCACCTGGGTGACGACTGAATAGATACGCGCGTGCGAGCCAACGCGAGTAGACCTCCGATGTTGGTTGCAGACGGTGCGCCACCTCAAATTCGGCGGTACCCGCGTCGAGCTTCCCTTCGGTAATAAACAGCACGCCAAGCCAGTGGTGCGCCTGTGCATCGTTCGGATCGATGGCGAGAGCGTGCTCGAGATCACGTTTGGCGGCATCGCGATTGCCGGTGAAGCGATATGCGATGAATCCTGAGACGGCAAAGGCGCGCGACGATGCTGCATCGCGGAACAACGCGCTGTCGGAACTGGCCTTCGCGAGAGAGATGAGCGCTTGCTGGCGAGGCGACCCTTCCGTTTGAAACTCGGCTAGCAGCGCGTATGCAGCCGCCGCTCCGGCGTAACCGTCCGCATCGCCGGATGCATCGAGCTCCGCTTCTTTAAAGTATGCCAGTGCGTAGGCCAGATGGTCAGGGGAGCGCAAGTCGAGGTGATACTGGCCGAGGGCGTCTGCGTCGCGTGCGGCTGTCGGAATCGTGCCGCCATGCGGCCGAAGCGGCCAAGGCGGCCAAAGCGTGGCGCCGATCAGTAACATCGAAAGAGCAGCAATAGTGTAGGGGAGCGAGCGGCCCGCGCGTTCGGGCGCGGGGACGACGACTCGCGCTTCCTTGGTGAAACGGTAGCCGATTCGCGCGATCGTCTCAATGAAGGCCCGGCCGTCGCCGGTAGGATCGAGAGCGCGACGCGCCAGCATCGCAGCGACGGCATCTTGAGGCGCCGAGAACGCACTGCAGAAAGCGTCACCGGCCGTTTTGAAGACGTGGCCGCCGCGCTGGGCGATAGCCGCCTGCACAACCGCATCGTGCCTCCGCACGGCGTCTTGCATCGCGACACGGTCGCGCTCCCAGCGCGTCGTGCTGCACTCGTCGCTCGATCTCGAAAGGCCGGAAATGGACGACCTTACGCGAGCTATGCATGCACCAACCGGTTACTTGCAGGCGTTCCGGCAGATCGGTGGTGTTGGCGACGTCAAGCTCGAGCGATACGGCACTCCCTTCGTTCGAAGCAATACGCTCGTTTGGCACGGCCGATGCCAAAGGCTAGCGTACCGACCGGGCGGGTATTCCAGTGATTGCGGGAATCGCCGTCGTGACGCCGTGTCATCACCGCGTTTACGACTCGCGGACTCGTGGCACAGCGAGCCGAGATCATGGAACTTACGATACAGAGGACATAGCGCGTTCACACCCGGCCTTCGCCCTCGTTCTAGGGCGTGTTAACACAAGCGCAGCCTTTCGACGATGAATACGGCGAAAGCCACGGGGGAAGTATATGAAGCCAGACGCGGCGAGTCGGTTCAACGAAGCGATCGCGTAGCGTAGGGTTCAGCTACAGCCCCAAAACAATGTTAAAACATAGATAACCGATGACTAAGCCGCGTTCCGGTGACTGCGGGGATCCAGCTTGATCGGCGTAAGCCAAGATCGATGTACAGATGGCAGCACCGAACCTTCCGAGGAACCTCAGCGTGCACCGAGCTACGATGGCTTAACAACGAGTGCGAATGGAAGCGAAGCGAAGGTGCGGCCCGAACGGAGGTTGTCGGCGAGACCTGCCGCCACGGCGGCATTGACAAGACCGGCCTTCTCATGGAAGTTGGCTCTGGTCGCGATGCACAGCGGACGAGCGCGCGCGAGCGCAGGGAGGGCCCAGCCCTAAAAGAAACGCTCCAGGGCAAGAATGGAGGCTTCCGAAATGAAGACCGGCCTGTTGCTCGCTTTTCTTCTCTGCGCGCCGTTGGCTGCGATCGCGCAGCAGGAATCCACCGAGACGCGGCTGACGCCGATCATCCACCACGCCTTTTCTTCCAACGCCGGCGCGCAAGCGGCATTCGACCGCGGCCTGCTGGATTATTATGCGTATAACCCAGAAGCAGCCAACCACGAATTCTATACAGCAGCGGATCTCGATCCGAAGATGGCGATGGCGTGGTGGGGCATCGCGCTGAGCAACGCACCCAATTTAAACGTTCCGCCGACTGATGACCGTAATAGTCAAGCCCGCTATGCGATCGTGCGCGCAAAGGCGCTCGAAGCCAACGCTTCCGCGGAAGACCGCCTTTTTATCGATGCCGCCGTGGCGCGATTCAACGACAAGACGAAGGCCACGCCAGCAACGTTGCTCGTAAACTACCGCGATGCTTTGCGGCGCATCGTCGAGGCGTACCCTGACGATCCCGACGCGGCGGCGCTCTACGCGGAAGCCGCGGTCTACGTCGCCGTTGGAGACCTCAGCGAAAATCGGGAAGGCTGGACGGTCGCGCGACGAGCAGCCTACGTGAAAACCATTGCCGCGTTGCTTCCCTACTTTCAATCCAGCCTCGCAAGGTTTCCAAAACACGTCGGACTGCTGCACTTTTACATTCACGCGGCGCAGATAGCGAATCAGTCGAACGCGGCAGTCGCTGCTGCTACGCAACTCGCCGCCTTCAGTTTCCCGCCCGAAGATTCACACCTCACGCACATGCCCGGCCACACGTTCTTCGACGTGGGCATGTACCAGGAAGCCCTCGATGTTGGGCAACGATCCGTGCTAATGGACTATTCTGCAATCGATTGCTGTCATCCGGGATTTTACAGCGCGCCGCGCTACTATCACGGCCATAACGTTGCATTCTTGCTCTATGCGATGGTCCAAACCGGACACGCGAGCGATGCCGTCGCCGTCGCACGGCGCGCCGCTATTCCGTCGCTGGTTGCCCGGGCGCTGGTCGCTGCGGGCGAGTGGCAAGCCGTGTCCGACGTTCCTTACGTGAAGAGCGGTGATCCAGCAATAGAGTTTGCGCGAGCCCTGGCTTTTGCAAAACTAGGCGAAGTCTCGAAAGCGCAATCGGCGCTCGTTGGGATGCCGGCGGCACCGGAAGCGTTCCCTTCGAAAGTTGCGATCGAAAATGCGATGCGACTGACGGTTCAGGCACAGATTTCACTCGACGAGCACGACAACGCACAAGCATTGCAGTTATTGACCACGGCGTCGAGCGACGCAACGCACGGCGATTGGCTCGCAGGCGGCGTCGAGATGCCGACCCTATATTACTATTCGCCGCATATGGCATTGGCCGAGCTGGCGATGAAGATGGGCAACACCACCGTGGCAAAAGGCGCGCTAGAGGCCGAGCTCGCAGCCAGCCCTCACTCCAGCGCGGCCGCGCAAGCGTTAGCGCAGCTCGGCGGTTTTAAGTAATGGCTGCACTAACGGTCACGAACGCGACGTCTTTGTACGCGGCGTCGGGCAGGCCGACGGCGCCGCCGGCGCCGGCCTGCATGTGGAGCTTCGCGCCGAATTTGCTCAGTTTTGGTACGACCGCGGGTACGAGCGCCACGCGGCGCTCGTGTGCTTGAGTCACCTTGAGGATCGCGACGTTTACGAACACTATCCCTCGAGGATAACCTTAAGCGCGCCGGTCGTTGCCGCGTGGGCGAACGTGTCGTACGCCGAGATGATGTCGGTGAGTTTGAAGTGGTGCGTTATCAGCTTTGTGGGGTCGATCTTGTGGGCGCGCATCATCTTGAGGAGCGTTGGCGTGCTGACGGTGTCCACCAACCGTGTCGTAATGCCGATGTTACGATCCCACAGTTGCTCGAGGTGGAGCATCACGGGCTTTCCATGCACACCGACGTTCGCGATGTGGCCGCCTGGCGCCACGATCTGTTCGCAGAGTTCGAACGTAGCCGGAATGCCGACGGCCTCGATCGCGGTGTCGACTCCGCGCTTGCTCGTCAGCGCGAGGACGGCTTCCTTCGCTTTTCCGTCCGTGCTGTTGACGGCCTTCGTCGCGCCGAAGCGCAAGGCGATGTCGAGGCGCTTCTGGTCGAGGTCGACCATGATAATCTCGGCCGGCGAGTAGAACTGCGCGGTCATCAGCGCCGCAAGCCCGATCGGTCCCGATCCTACGATGGCAACCGTGCTCCCAGGCGCGATGTGGCCGTTGAGGACGCCGCACTCGTACCCGGTCGGGAGGATGTCGCTGAACATCACCAGCGGCTCCTCGTCTTCGCCCGTCAAAATCGGATACAGACTGGTATCCGCATGGGGGATGCGGACGAAGTCCGCCTGCGTGCCGTCGATGGCGTTACCCAAGATCCAGCCCCCGTCCAGGCAGTGCGAGAACATGAGCCCTCGGCAGTACACGCACGCACCGCACGACGTAACACAAGAGATGAGGACGCGGTCGCCCTTCTTAAAGGCGCGCACCGCGGAGCCGGCTTCGTCGATGATGCCGACTCCTTCGTGCCCGAGCGTCCGTCCGGGCTTGGCCGTCGGCACGTCGCCTTTGAGGATGTGCAGGTCGGTTCCGCAGATCGTGGTTTTGACGATGCGCACGATCGCGTCCGTCGGAGCGGTGATGACCGGTTTGGGTTTGTCTTGAAAGGCCTTCTTCCCGTCGCCCAGATAGACGAGCGCCTTCATGGTCGCCACTCCGCCGCGCGCCGGGGCCTCGGGTGTCAGGACCGCTGCGTTCGTCGTCATGACTTGCCGTTTGCGTGTGCGCCGCTCTGGGGGACGGTCGCGGGGGCTTCGATCTTGCCGAAGCGGACGAGCTTCTTATTGACGAACTCTTGGATGCCCATGTCGCCGAGTTCGCGCCCGTAGCCGGAATACTTGATCCCGCCGAAGGGCAGCTCTGCATCCGACCAGGAGATGTTGTTGACGAACATCATGCCCGTCTCGACGCGGCTCGCAACGCGTTGGCCGCGGGCCTCGTCCTTGGTAAAGACGGAACCGCCCAATCCGAAGTCGGAGTCGTTGGCGAGAGCGATCGCCGCGTCTTCATCCTTGACGCGGAAGAAGAGGGCTACGGGGCCGAAAAACTCTTCCCTGAATGCGGGATTGTTCGGCTTGATGTCCGTCAGGATCGACGGCTGCATGAACGAGCCGGAGCGTTCGATTCGCTTGCCGCCAAGCGCCAGCTTCGCGCCGTGCTTGACCGCCGCGTCGACCTGCTCGAGCAACTGCAGCAACGCGGGCTCGCTGGAAAGCGGTCCCAGCGTCGTTTGTTCGTCCATCGGATCGCCCGGCTTGAGAGCGGCGAGCGCCGCACGGAACTTCTCGAGGAACTTGTCGGCCACTGCTTCGACGACGATAAAGCGCTTGGCCGCGCAGCACGTCTGACCGGCGTTGTACATTCTGCCCCAGACCGCCCACTTGATCGTATGGTCGAGATCCGCGTCCTCGAGAACGATGAACGCGTCGCTTCCGCCGAGTTCCATCGACGACGGCTTGACGTTTGCGCCCGCCTTGGACGCGACGCTCTTGCCTGCCGCGACGCTTCCGGTAAGCGCGACGCCTCTGACGCGCGAATCGTTGACGATGCGATCCGACTGAGCGTGCGTCGCGAAAAGGTTCGTATACAGGCCGGCCGGCGCTCCCGCTTCCATCCATAGCGTCTCAAAGGCGATGGCGCATTGGGGGACGATGCCGGCATGCTTCACCACGATGACGTTGCCGGCCATCAGATGCGGGCCGGCTACACGTGCGAGCTGGTAAAACGGAAAGTTCCACGGCTCGACGCAGAAGATCACGCCCATCGGGCTGCTCTCCATGTGTGCCGTGCCGACGACCGGGTTGAGCTCAACCGGCGCGAGGAAGCGTTCGGCGTTCTTGGCGTAGTAGG
>PMUK01000022.1 GCA_003166915.1 Candidatus Cybelea palsarum | reverse complement strand
CATTACCGTAGACTACGAGGTGGACGTTGCGATTGACGACCCTGCGCTCCGAACACTAAAGGCGCAGCTGCTCGCGACGGCCGCAAGGTCCCGCTATGCGCGCCGGCATCGTGGCGGGTGATCGACTGAACCTCGAGCCATGCCCATTTCTGACGCGAGCGAGCGATGTCAGCGACAACGGAAACATGGCCTGCTTCCGAGGAATGCGAGCGAATGCTTTGCAGACGAACAGCCCCGTCGGCCCTCGCCCGAAGCATCTAACGACCGGCGCAAGTATGGCTTCCACGCGAAGTTGACCCGCTTCGACGAATCCGCCCAGCCAATCCAACTGGCCCACTGGGTAAGATGCTCCTTTTCTGTCGAGATATTCACGGCTGGCGACTCGCGCGACGTCGTAAGGAGTTGAAGCCTCGGGCTCTTCGGTGATAGGCGGTGCGGGCAACGGGGCCCGCTGCCCCGTGATCGCTAGATTCAAGTCGTGGGACCTCGCCATATTTTTGGGCGGGAGAAACCGTACCCTCGCGGAGCTTCGGCCCGGTCAGGCTAACCCCGGGTAAAAGGGGCCGCGGAAATCCAATAGGGAAACTAGCATCATGTTGCGGTCTGGACATCTCGTTGGGCGTAGTCCACAGATGGATGCGCCGCTCGCCAGCGATGAAACCACGCACATCAGGATGGTTGCGCAGCGGCGGCGGGATACCGACTGCGAAATGACGATCCGGCGCATACTTCACAAGAGCGGCCTGCGTTACAGAGTTGACGCTGCTGTAACATCTAACCAGAGGTTCCGCGCAGACCTGGTCTTTACACGCGCTCGCGTCGCCGTGTTTATCGATGGCTGCTTCTGGCACGGCTGCCCAGAACATGCCTCACTGCCGGCAAGAAATAGGTCCTGGTGGGAAAGGAAAATGAAGTACAACAGAGACAGAGATGCTCGAGCGACGCGACTTCATGAGCTGGAAGGCTGGACCGTATTTCGATACTGGTCACATGAAGATCCACGGAAGGTGGCAAGCGAACTAATATGCGTGTTGAGCGCCCCATCGGCATAGCGATTGCCTCTCTGCTTCTCTACACCGCGGTCCAAAATGGCAATAGCGAAGCTGCAGATTGCTGTTTCTTCGAATTGCTAAGCCAGCTGGAATCGGTGGTCAACGATTGTGCAAGAACGCAAGCGAGAATTGGGCTTACCGCATTTGCGATTTGAAGTCTTTGGGATGTCATGCCTCCCTGAAAATGGAAGGTGTCAGGGAAACCCTGAAGGCGTGCTCCTTCTCTTGCGGTAAGTCCCCGGTTTTGAAACGGATGAATGCATCGTGTGCCGCTCGGTTTTCCCATGTTTTGCGTTAGAGCGACGGCTGGCGATCCGCTGTGCAATCTCGAATAGGAATTATGAAAACCACTCGACGGCTGGAATCGCTCTGGAATGTGAGTCCTGTCCCCACCGTCAGGGATGTACGAGATCGCAGTTAGAAGGTGCGGAGGGTGGTTGCTAGCCTCGTGCCCTTGAAGAGTACGAGATAGTCGTCGCATGAGCCGCTGGTAAGCAGAAGCCGGAGGCGTACTGTAAACTGCGGATCGCTCGCCCGCCACAAGAATCGGAAGGTCGCCGATTGCATCCCATACGGTGGTGTATCTAGAACCAGAACCACACTTCATCTGGGGAACGGTCGGCGTGGGCGGCATAAAAACTTTATTCATCCGATTCCCAACGAAGAAGATCCGATGGCGTAACTGTGGTATGCCGAAGTCCGCCGAGCGCAAAACAAAGACATCCACGTGATATCCGATGCCTTCGAAAAGATCCATCGTTCGGCCAACGAAGTTCATGTCGCGCAAGCCGACCACGTTTTCAACGAGGAACCCGAGAGGTTTTATGTCCTGAACGATCCGTGCAAAGTGGTTCACCAGCTTATTTCGCGGATCACGTCTGTAACGTTTGCCTACGGTCGAAAATCCCTGGCACGGCGGTCCGCCGATCACCCAGTCAACGTTGCGTTTACCGAGTCCGAAGCCATTGGCTGAGAAATCTGCAACATCGCACGAGATCGTCGCGTGACTGGGAAAGTTTAGCTTGTACGTGGATGTTGCGTCATTCCAGCAGTCGACGGCGGCGGTGCAGCGCCAGCCAGCCTGGACGAATCCCAGCGAGAGGCCGCCGGCGCCAGAAAAGAGGTCTAGGAACNNCATTCTCTATCGCGGGTGTGACGCCAAAAAGCGCGGTAATAATTCACAGCCCTTTTCAACTGCGACTTGACGTTACTAGAACGAGCCTCGAACCGAGGGTCTTGACTGAGCTTGAAGAGGATTTCGGCATCCGGGACTCTCGCGAGAACGTCTAGCCAAGAGGCGGCCCTGCGCACCCTGGAGACGACATCGCCTTGGGACCGGCCCGTCAGGCCCCGCGTATCCCGCAGCCAAGCTCTGAAATCGGTCTCCTCGGCCAGGCCCTTTGGCCGCGGCAGCAGCGGTATTGGCTCGTCCTCGCGTGGCACGTTCGCAGCAATTCGCGCGAGTTGACGTCAAATCCTTTACGTCAGCTCGCCGGCCCGGTAAGGATGGGCTTCCCAGCTCCGCGAACTCGCCTTTTAGAGAGGGTGGAAGCAATGCCTATTGCCATCGCGACTTTCGACCGCGGCTATGCGCTCGCGTAACAATAGCTGATGCGCGCGCCACCTACGGTGGTCGGCCCCCGCACTGCCCCGACGCTCGACGTTCTTTCTCGGAGCGGATTGCTGTGGTATCAAGGCCGCCGGATCGCTCTCAATCCCCTCGACACAAGCCTGTGCGCTGATGTCTATTCTGCCTATTGCGCCCGACAAAGCAAGCTGTACATTTATCCTACGACTTCGTACGTGCTGCCGGCCGTATTTGTTGCAGCATTGCTCGTCAACACATTCGCACGATCGCAGCGCACAGATTACGTTCCAAAGATACTCTTCTATGCAGGCATAGAGGGTAGGGACCTATTTCGAGATCTAAGGATCGGGGTTCAGCGCGAACGAATTACCGAGACCTTTGGATTTGTGCAGTTAAATCGATTAGTCACGTCGGCCTTTCGCGATGCCGACACGAGGTCCATAAATCTAATTGTTGACGGAGACAGCGTCGTACTACATGATGTAATCGATGCCATCGCGCTTAAGCGAGTCACCGTAGTGAAAGGATTATGAAAATGGGTGTCAGGGAACCGTTATTTAGCGAGTTTGCTCATTTCCTCGCCGGGCAAATCGTCGACCGCGCAAGCGGTCGAATAATGCCTACGGACGCCGTGGAAAACGAGCTCATGCTTCGGCGGCCTGCGGATGCCTTCTTTATCGGCTCTGTCGGTCCTGAAGCCGCGGTTACAGATGACATGCGGTCTAATACGGCGCCGCCGGCAATGGGGCTCGACTTTTTTGTACGCGACCTAGGCCGCATTAGGATCTTCGGGACGTTCAGCTTCTATCGTTCCGAATTTCCCTCCCTGGAGCTCTGCCGCGAGAGTGCTCAGCATACTAGGGCCTGTTAACACAA
>PMUK01000124.1 GCA_003166915.1 Candidatus Cybelea palsarum | reverse complement strand
TACGATGCGCCGGCTCGAGCGCTTTTGGCATGGCTCGCACCAACGGGCCGCCGGGCGCGAAATGCCGGCCGGCGCACGACGAGGAGGGTTCCGGCCAGAGCTTGATCGGGGGTCCTATGCCCAAACGGGCGCTTCTGTTGATCTCGGACACGGGCGGCGGTCACCGCAGCGCCGCGAACGCGATTGTGGCCGCCCTGGAAGAGTCCGGCACCCACGACCCGTTCGAAACGCGGATCGAGGATGTCGCGGCCCACTGCGCCTTCCCGCTCACGCAACTCGGGCTCGGCTACAGCATGGCCCTGCGCTACGCTCCGCCGGTCTATGGCGCGCTCTACTACGCCACCAACGGACGCCGCCGCTATCGCGCGCTGGTGCGCTTCTGTGAGCCGCTCTACCGCGAGCGCTTGCGCGACCTCTTCATCAGTTACCAGCCCGACGTCATCGTTTCGGTTCATCCGCTGCTCAACCACGCCGCGATGCGTGCGCGCGACGACGCGCACATGCAACACGTGCCGGTAGTCACCGTGATCACCGATCTCGGCAAGGTTCACGAGTCGTGGCTCGTCCCGAACGTCGATGCCGTCGTCGTTCCGGCCCGCGAAGTCTATCAACGCGCGCTCTCGCGCGCCGTACCGACGCGGCGTTTGCATCTGCTCGGCCATCCGATCCATCCGAAGTTTGACGACGTCACCGGAAGCAAGGCGAGCTTGCGCGAGCAACTCAATCTGCCGAGCGAAAAGACGCCGGTCGTGATGCTGATGGCGGGCGGCGAAGGGGGCGGTAAGCTCCTTTCGACGGCACTCGCTCTTGCAAAGGCCAAGCTTCCCATCGAGCTGGTCGTCGTCTGCGGCCGCAACGAACCACTCGAAGCCCGGCTCAAAGAGCTCGCTCGATCGTTGCCGACGCCGATGCACGTCCTCGGCTTCACCGACAAGATTCCCGAGTATTTTCGCGCCGCCGACCTCCTCGTTACTAAAGCTGGCCCCGGAGCGCTCGCCGAGGCGAATGCCGCGCAGCTTCCCATCATCGTGTACGACTACGTTCCCGGACAGGAGCGCGGCAACGTCGACTTCGTGCGCGCCAATGGCCTCGGGTTAATCGCGCTCAACGGCGCGGCGGCCGTCGTTCGCGCGGTCAAAACACTGATCGATGCTCCCGACCGGCTCGAGATGATCCGCCACAACCAAGAAGTCGTCGCGCCACGTCGCAGCTCGCGCCGCATCGCCGAGCTGATCTCAGAAATTACGGAAACCGCGCTACTGCAAACCGCCGCCGCAGTCTAGCGGCTACTGGGCGGGTTCGCCGTTCCAGATGAGGCCGCCCGGCAGAATCTCTGGCGCGTGCGGCGTCTGGCGAAAATCGAAGTCCTTGCGCAAGTCGCCGAGGATCGGGACGTTCTCGCGCACGGTGGGCCGCTGGTCGGGCCTCCCGTCGGTTTGCGGATCGATGCGCGCCCCGCCGAGAAAGTCGTCCTCGATGAACTTGATGTAGGCATCGTGGCTGAGCGTCTGATGGTCGATGAAACCGCGGCGCGCATAGGGGCCGATCACGATTCCAGGCACCCGAAGGCCATAGCCGTTCTCATCGACGCGTGGGGGGACGACGTGATCGTAAAAGCCGCCCCAATCGTCCCAGGTCAGAAAGATCGCGGTGCTCTTCCAATCCGGGCTTCGCATGAGTGCATTGATGAGCCCGGTGACGTAGGCTTGACCCCGGCTAACGAGAGCCGGCGGATGTTCGCTGTACGATCCCGCCGGTGTGATCCACACCACGCTCGGTAGCGTGCCGTTGGCCGCGGCGGCGTAAAAATCGCGCAGGTCGCGAATGTTACCGAGCTCGCCATCACGCTTCACGGTATCGAAGAAGGGCAGCGGGTTCCATATGCCCGGCGTGTTGGCTTTTTGCTGCACCGGACCGCACTCTTCTTCGTTGTCGGCGCAGTCCGGTTCGTTTCCACGCATGACGTAGTAGGCCCAGCTGACGTGGTGCGCGTGCAACAGATATGTCAGATCGGTCCACGCATAGTCGGGCCGGCCTGCGCCGGGTGGCCGGAAGCGCGGGTTGGCGGAACGGAAATCCGGCGGAAAATCGGGCGACTGAAGCTCGTTGACGCAGCTCATGGGATTGCCGATTTGCTTGCACCACGCCGACCATCCGGAGACCATGAAGAGGTGCTGCGGTAAACTCCATGACGCATTCGGCTCGAAGAGGCGGTCTTGGAGCACGAAATCGTGCGCGTACTTCCAATAGTTCGCAAGCTCACGCCCATCGTGGTATCCCATGACCTCGACCGTGCCCCCGCAGTTGGGCGCATTGGGATCGCGGCAAACTCCGCGCCTCCGGCGTTCGGCGGCCCTGACGAAGCCATCCATCCTTCCGCCGTCGACGTCGGTAATCGCCGCGTTGACATTGTGCGGGCCGCCTCGGTTGAGGTCGCCGGAATCGTAGAAGGGCCGCACGCACGCGCCGGCCGGGGCGGGAACGCAGACCGTCGGAACGCCATTACTCATCGCAATGCCGTCGGCCCCGGGAAACGTTCCGAAATACGAATCGAACGAGCGGTTCTCTTGCATGATAATCACGATGTGGCGAATCTTGAGGATCGAGTCCCCGCTCTGGGAGCGCACGGGGGAAGTTCCCAGCGCTAATACGAGCGCGAGGAAGAAACGGCTATACCGCAACGGCAGTCAATCCTCCGCGAAACGCCATCGTCGCCGCTCCGACTTGCCCGGCGTCGTTGCCGAGCGAAGCGATGACGATCTCCGTTGTGCCCTTCGGAACCATCGTTGTCAGCGCATCGGCGCGCGGCCGCACGGCGTCAAGCATAAAGTCGCCGGCGGTCGAGACGCCGCCGCCGATTGCTATTTTCGCGGGATTGACGAACGCGATCACGTTCGCCAAGCCGATTGCGAGATCGCCGATGAAATTATTCCAGGCGGCAAGGGCGTGAGCGTCGCCGGCTTGAGCCGCTTTGCGAATCTTTTTCGAGCTGAGCTTTTCGCGCGCCGCATCGAGCAGCGAGCTGCGCGGAAAGGAGGGCGCGACTGCGAAAGCATGTCGAATCAATCCCGTACCCGAGGCCTGAGCCTCGAAGCAGCCGGTCTTTCCGCAGGCGCAGATGAACCCATCGGTCGGCCGAATTTGGTGGTGTCCGATCTCGCCTGCACCCCAACGATTTCCGAGCAGCAGGTTGCCCCCGCCAACGATGCCTCCACCGATGCCCGTTCCCAGGGTGAGGAGCGCGAAGTCTTTGCAGCCCATGCCGCTACCGAACGTAAACTCACCCAGCGTCGCGCACCGGGCGTCGTTGGCGACGAAGACCGGTGGAGCAAACTTCTTGCGCAGCGCGTCACCCAGCGGCACGTTCGTCCAGCCGAAGTTGGGACTGTAGAGCACGGATCCGGAGGCGGCATCGATATTGCCAGGTGAACCAATGCCGATGCCCGCGACGTTCCCGGAATCTTTGAGCGCCAGCCCGACCATCGCTTCGACCGACGCGACAACGGCCTCGAAACGAAGGTCTTCGAGATCCTCTTCATGTTGGACGTGAATCGCGCCATCGTCGGTAACGACCGCGGCCGCGACGTGAGACGCGCCGAGGTCGACGCCGATAGCCGTTTGCATGGGTCCGCTCTTTTGATATCGGCGAAGGCCGTACCCGCAAGGCGCGGGAATCGAAGAAGCCTTATGGAGACGATCGACCTCACCGCGTTACGAAACTATACTCGCCGTACCGGGCAAGCGACGCACCCGGATCTGCTCGACGCTCGCCCGCTCGACCACGTCAACAAGATCGAAATTGACGAAGAGCACATTACGGTGGAGTACGACGAAAAAATCACGCGCTTTTACAATGCGAATGAGATCACCCATCGCGAATGGATTTATAAGTACAACGACGATCCGGAGTTCGTTGCGGCGATCGGCAAAGTGATCGAGCTCGCCCGCAGGCACCTTAAGGATCTGCCCGAGAACATCGCGTGCCCGCCGGGCTGCGCGGAGTGTTGCAGCGGCTACGAGCCCTTCGTGAGCAAAGCCGACGTCGAACGCATTGCCCGTCACTTCGGAATGACCTACGAGGAAACGCTGCGCCGGTATGTGGTCGAGCGTCCCTCGGCCGATGGCTTTCACGTTGGATGGCTGCGTAAAGTTGGCGACGACATCGCCGACCAATGCGTCTTTCTCATGGGGTCCCGCAGCGGCCGGCATTACTGCGGCATTTACGAGGCACGCCCGCACGACTGCCGCGATTTCACGCCCATCGGGTGCGGCGACGTGGACACCGCGTTGCCGCGAAAGACGGCCTGGAAGGTCGGGGCGGCGTTCCAGCCCAAGCGGCGCGGCCGCAGCCCCAACGGCAAGCGCCTTTGACGCTCGCCGCTCTTGCCGTTACGGCGGCGCTCTACCAAGGAATGCATTGGCGATTTGTCGGCCCGTTCCGCGGTGGACGAACCGTCGCGATCGACGGTGTCGCCGGGCGGCCGAATCTCTTTTACATCGCCGCGGTCAACGGCGGCATTTGGAAGAGTGAAGATGCGGGGCGTACCTGGATCCCAATTTTCGATCGAGAACCGACCGGCTCGATCGGGGCGCTCGCAGTTGCGCCAAGCGATCCACGGATCATCTATGCGGGCAGCGGAGAGGGCTTGCAGCGGCCCGACCTCGCCGTGGGAAACGGTATTTACAAGTCCGGTGACGGCGGCGATACGTGGATGCACCTCGGTCTGCGCGACGGCCAGCAGATCGCTTCGATTGCCGTCGATCCGAGGAACGCAAGCCGGCTTTTCGTCGGCGTGCTCGGCCATCCGTACGGCCCCAACGCGCAACGCGGCGTCTATCGCTCCCTCGACGGCGGCGCGACCTTCACGCAGGTCTTATATAAGAACGAGAACGTCGGCGCTTTCGACGTCGTCATCGATCCCAACGACCCGAACGTCGTGTATGCGACCCTTTGGGCGGCTCGTCAAGCGCCCTGGGAGATCGGTGCCTCTTTCGAGATGCCGGGAAGCGGAGTCTTCAAGTCGAGCGACGGAGGCACGAGCTGGACGCAGTTGAGAACCGGCCTGCCGGAGCGCATAGGGCGCACCGAAATAGCGGTCGCTCCCAGCGATGCGAGAGTGGTTTACGTCTACGCAGACGTAGATGCCAAAGGGGACGACGCCGGAGCCCTCTACCGCAGCGATGACGCCGGCGCCCACTTCACGCTCGTCAACAATGCCGACGAGATCGCGCAGCGCGGGGACGACCTCGTCTCGCTGGCGGTCGATCCAACGAATCCGCAAGTCGTCTATCTCACGAACACGTCGACCTATCGTTCTGCCGACGGCGGGAAGACGCTGGTCGCAATCAAAGGCGCGCCGGGCGGCGACGACTATCATACGGTCTGGATCAATCCACGCAATCCGGAGATCGTCGCCTTGGCCAGCGACCAGGGCGCAACGATCAGCGTCGACGGCGGCGCGACCTGGAGCTCTTGGTACAATCAGCCGACGGCGCAGATGTACCACGTCAACGCCGACGGCCGCTTTCCGTATTGGATTTGCGGCGGTCAACAGGAGAGCGGCTCGGCGTGCGTGATCAGCCGCGGCAACTGGGGTGAAGTAACGGAGCGCGATTGGCATCCCGTCGGCGCGCAAGAGTACGGCTACGTCGTCCCCGATCCGCTGCACCCCGGCATCACGTTCGGCGGCAAGGTCGAAAAACACGACGAGCGTACCGACCAGACCCAAGAAGTCTCACCGCTCGCGCTGCCATCCAAGCAGTACCGCACGGTGCGTACCGAGCCAATCGCGTTCGATCATTTCGACCGGCATCGCCTGTATTTCGGCACGAACGTCGTTTTCGCAACCGACGACGGAGGCCAACGCTGGCACGCCATCAGCCCCGACCTGACGCGTCGGGATCCCAGCGTTCCGCCGGTGCTCGGCGCGTTCGAGAATGACGATCCGCAGAAAGGCGCGCATCGCGGCGTCGTCTACGCACTCGCGCCCTCATACGCGCATCGCGGAACGATCTGGGCGGGGACAGACGACGGCCTCGTCTGGATCACCCGCGATGGTGCTTCGACAGGCTCAGCACAGGCTCATTGGAAGAATGTCACGCCGCCCGCATTAACGCCGTGGAGCAAAATCGCGCAGATCGAAGCGTCGCGCTTCGACGACGACACGGCCTTCGTCGCCGTCAACCGGTTTCGTTTGGACGATCTGCGTCCGTACGTCTATGTGACGCACGACGGCGGACGAACGTGGAAACTCTCCGTGAGCGGTCTGCCCGACCAACCGGTCAACGCGGTTCGCCAAGATCCGGTCGTGCAAACTCTGCTCTATGCGGCGACCGAGAACGGCGTGTACGTTTCGTTCGACGGCAGTGCGACCTGGCAATCGTTGCAGAACGACCTGCCGCACACGTCGATGCGCGACATTATCGTGCACGATAACGATTTGATCGTCGCGACTCATGGCCGCGGCTTTTGGATTCTCGACGACGTCGAGCCGCTACGCGAGCTGGCTTCAAATGCCACCCGACAGGCTCAGGATGACACCGAGAGTTATCTCTTTGCGCCCGAGCACGCCTATCGCGTGCGGCGCAGCACGAACTCCGACACGCCTTTGCCGCCGGAGGAGCCTGTGGGCGAGAATCCGCCCGACGGCGCAATCGTTGACTACGCGTTAGCAACGCCGGCGCGCCGCGTCGTTCTCTCCTTCTACGATCGCAGTGGCCGGCAGGTACGGAGATACGCGAGCAACGACGTTGCGCCGGCTCCGATTCCGCATCTCGACAAGCCGGGCTACTGGGAGCGGCCCTTCGTGACGCCGTCAAGGGCAGCCGGAATGCATCGTTTCATTTGGGATCTGCGCGAGCCGCCGCCGTTGGCGACGAGCCAAGATTTGCCGATCTCGGCGGTTCCGCACGACACGCCGCGCGTTCCGGAGGGCCCGCTCGTGCTTCCGGGCGTTTACACCGTGCGCCTCGACGTCGATGGCCACACGATGCAGCGCCCGCTCGCGATCGTCATGGATCCTCGCGTCGTCATTTCGAACGAAGCGCTCGCGGCCCAATTTCTCCTCGCCGCGCGGCTAACATCGCTGGCGAACAAAAGCTACGATGCTGCTGCCAAAGCTCGGGGCAACGCCGTCGCGACGGCCGCCTTTACGAGAATCAACGAAGCTGCCGCAGCCTTGCTGGACACCGTTGACGGAGCCGATGCTCCCCCGACGCAGCAAGCCGCGGCCGCGGTCGGCGACCTAGAACGGCGCTTCGACGCTCTCAAACGGCAGTAGTCGCGAGGGCCGACCAGGCGCACGCAGAAACGCTCGATCATGAAAACAGCTATCTCATTGCTCGTATGCCTCGGGCTCGGCGCGGCCTATCTTGCACCGGCGGCGGCCGCTACCAGCACTCTAACCCTCAAGCTTAACGCGCAAAACGGTTCGGGAGAGAACGGAACCGTCACGCTCACGCAAACCGATGGAGCCGTGAATGTAGTAGTCGCGATTCCGAACGGTCCGGCGGGGCCGCAACCGGCGCATATTCACGACGGAACCTGCGACGGCATCCTCGGAGTCGCCTACGGTTTGACCAGTCTCGCCAACGGAAACTCGACGACGGTGGTCAAGGGAATCACGATCGACCAGCTGTTAGCCGGTAAGTACGCGATCAACGTTCACAAGAGCACGGACAACATGGGGAACTACGTCGCGTGCGCAAACATCGTTAAGCCGGCGAGCTCGATGTAATCAGCTCGCCATAGCGAGCCGCATCGATATTTCCGCCGGTAACGATAACGCCGACGCGCTTGCCCGCGGCATCAGGAATTCGTTGCTGCAGGAGGGCAGCAAGCGGAGCCGCTGCGCTGGGCTCGATGACGACCTTCATGCGCTCGAACACAAAGCGCATCGCTTTGCACAGCTCGTCGTCGCTCACGGTCACGATGCAGCGCACGAGCTCTCGGGCGATCGCAAACGTCAGTTCACCCGGAGCCGTCGTCTGCAAGCCATCGGCAATGGTTTTGGGGACGGGAATCGAGACGCGGCGGCCTAGCTGGAGCGATTGCGCGAAGTCGTCGCCGGCCGCCGGCTCGACTCCGTAGACCGCGATCGCAGGGTCGAGACCGTGCGCGGCAATTGCGGTTCCGGACATGAGCCCTCCGCCTCCGACCGGAACGACGATCGCATCGAGCGGACCAGCATCCTCTAGGAGCTCTAGCGCCGCGGTTCCGGCGCCCGCGACGATTCGCTCGTCATCAAAGGGAGGGACGAGCGTTGCGCCACGCTCGGCGGCAAGGGCTTGCGCAATCTCTTCCCGGTGCGAGTGCGCGCGCTCATAGCTGACGACTTCGGCGCCATACTCAAGTGTCGCCGCCAGTTTGACGGCGGGCGCGTCTGTCGGCATGACGATCGTTGCCGGAATGCCGAGCAGTCGCGCCGCCAGCGCGACGCCCTGCGCGTGATTGCCGCTCGAGTAGGCGACGACGCCCCGCTTTCGCTGCTCCGGCGACAGCGTTGCCAAAAAATTATAAGCGCCGCGAAACTTGAAAGCACCCATGCGTTGCAGGTTCTCGCATTTTACGAAGATTTGCGCGCCGCAATGCGCATCCAGCGTCGCGGAGCGCAGCACCGGAGTCCGGTGCGCCACTCCGGCAAGGCGCTCTGCCGCCGCGCGAACGTCAGCAAGCGTAACGCGTTGCGTCAAACTTATTCCTGCGCCATGTGGAAGCTCCAATCGACCACCTTGTGATTTTCGTCGAATCGCATACGCTCCACGTATGCGCGCTTCGCGAACTTCACGTCGAAACAGTGCCATCCCGGGGGACAGTTGACGGTCGTCTCCTTAACGGAGAGCAGTTTGCCCTGCGCGTTGAGTTCGTCGGACCACTCCGCAACCTTGACCCGCGTTACGGAAATGCCCTTGGCGATGTCGGTTTCCACCGGCTTCAAATCATTCTTGATGACCGCTTGCGTGATCCGGTCCGCCTCGCGCTCGTCTTGATTTTGAAACGTGCAGCCGGCCAAACCGGCGGCCGCCGCCACGACGATCAAAAACCGAAGGATCACGATGCCAAGGCCTCCGTATCGCTCTCGGCGGAGAACTTCGTAAACGTCAGTTGCGGATTCCACTCTCGCGCGAGCCGTACGCTCCATTCGTTTTCGAACAGCGCTGCAGCTCGTCCGTTCCAGTCCTCGACGAGCCTCGCGTTGGACGGCAGGTGCGCGCGCGCGAGATTCTCGCGGTCGCCATCGACGTAGAGCGCCAAGGAGTATGGCAGAGTCGACACGAGCGTCTTGACGTTGTATTCGGATTCCAGCCGGTATTTTGCAACCTCGAACTGCAGTGCTCCGACCGCGCCGAGAATCGGTTCGATCCGCGGCGTACCCCATGGATAGAAAACCTGCACTGCCCCCTCTTCTCGCAGTTGCGATATGCCTTTGCCGAACGACTTGTAACCCGACACGTCGATACTGCGCACCGATGCGAAATGTTCCGGGGCGAAGGCCGGGATCGGCGGAAACGCGACGCGGGAGCCTTCGTAGAGCGTGTCGCCGATCGCAAAAGCACCGGGGTTGACGAGTCCGACGACGTCACCGGCGTACGCGACCTCCAACGACTCGCGGTCGTCGGCAAAGAGCCGCATCGCCCTGGAGAGGCGCACCTGGTCGCCGGTGCGCGCGTTGCGGACGGTCATGTCCCGCGCGAACTCGCCGGAGCAAACGCGTACGAATGCAACCCGATCTCGGTGGCGGGGATCCATGTTCGCCTGAATCTTGAAGACGAAACCGGTGAACGCATCGTCCGCGGGGTCGACTCCGGCACGCACCGACGGCGACGGCCCCATCGCGACGAACTCGTCGAGAAAGAGCTGCACGCCGAAGTTCGTAACGGCACTACCGAAGAAAACCGGCGTAGTGGAACCTCGCAGCATCGCGGCGTAGTCAAACCGTTCTCCGGCACCATCGAGTAGCTCGATCGCTTCGCGAAACTGTTCGTAAACGTGCTCGTTGACGAGCGCGCGCAACGCTGGATCCGCGGCGTCAGTTACCGAAACGGTCGCGCGCGTCGCGCCATGCGCGGCCCGCTCGAAGAGGTGCACGGCTTTCGTTCGGCGATCGTAGACGCCCTTGAACTCTTCTCCGCTGCCCAGCGGCCAGTTTACGGGAAAGGCTCCAATGCCCAAAACGCTTTCGAGCTCGTCGAGCAGCTCGAGCGGATCGCGGCTCGGCCGGTCGAGCTTGTTCATGAAGGTGAAGAGCGGAATGCCGCGCTCGGCGCAGATTGCGAAGAGCTTTTTGGTCTGGGGTTCTACGCCCTTAGCGGCATCGATGAGCATTACGGCGCTATCGGCGGCCAGCAGCGTGCGATAGGTATCCTCCCCGAAGTCTTGGTGACCCGGCGTATCGAGCAGGTTGAGGGTATGGCCGCCATACTCGAATTGTAGAACGGTTGAAGTTATGGAAATGCCGCGCTCGCGTTCGAGCGCCATCCAATCGCTGGTTACCTGGCGCTGCCGCTTGCGCGCCGAGACTTGCCCCGCAATGTGGATGGCGCCGCCGTAGAGCAGCAGCTTCTCCGTCAGAGTCGTCTTGCCGGCGTCGGGATGCGAAATAATCGCAAAGGTGCGCCGTTTGCGTACCTCGTCGAGAATCTTCGAGTTTTCCGTCATGGCTGCACCGGCTGATAGACGCGCAGCTCGACGCTGTTGGCCGTCTCGCGCATCATCGCGACCTCTCCTTGCGCGCGGTAAAACTGGACGCTGGGAGGAATCCGAAACCGATCGGTCCCACGCCGTACGAAGGCCTCATCACCATCGATCGAGATCGTGCAATCCCCATACGATAAGCGCGCAGGCGGCACGATCCGGACCGCGCTGCGCGGCAGATGAGCACGCACGTAACGGCCGGAGCCGCTGGATTTCGAAACTTGAGTCAAACACTCAGGCAACGCCGACAGGGCCCATGGCGCGTCGCCGCTCATCGGCGCGACCGCGCCGCTCGACACAGGGCTCGACGCGCCCGGCTTCGGCGCTACGCGCGCGTAGACTGAGGCGATCTTGATGCGAATCAGGTCGCGATTCACCCACGCCGCCACGACGACGCCGATACCAAGAACGATCACGGTCGACATTGCAAGATATTTTATCACGTGGCACCGGTCGGCGGGTCTCCAACAAATAGTCGCGCGGCTCCAATCGAGTAGTCGCCCATCCCGTAGTAGACGTCATAGACGCGATCGCCAAGATCGGGTCGCGGATCCAGTCCGGTCGGGAAAACGACGTTATCGACGACGCCCTTGCGCTCTTCGCTCGATTCGGGCGTGAGGACCGGCTGCGGCGAGCGGTAGAGAATGCGATCTGGCCGTTCCAAGTCGTGGATGACGATACCGGCGCTGTATTGCAGTGAAGGTCCGTGTCCGTCGCCTTCGATCGCATCGACGCCGTGAAAAAGCGCCAACCATCCCGTCGTTTCTCCAATCGTGATTCGAACGGGCGGCGTGCCGGCGCCAATCTTGATCGATCCCCATTTCTCATTAGGGCAGAGCACTTGACGGCTCTCCGAGACGTTGCAGAGATTGCTGCGATCCTTGAGCACGGGGCCGAGCTGTACGTATCCGATCCTGATCGATTCGCGGTCTTCGAAGGGCATGCGCTCGATCATCGGAATAGCCGCACGGCCGTCGACGCTGGAAAGATGCAGCATAGGACGATGGTAAAAGGCTAAACACTGGCGGCCCGTCGGCGAAAGCACGGGTTCGGGAAAGAAGGCCGCATCTTTGTCGTCGCCGACGACGTTTGCCGAACCCGCGAACCGAACCAGGCCTAGCCGGTCCCAATGGAGAGCGTCGCCGGACATCGCAATCGCGATGCGCGGTCCATCCGGACCAAACGCCGTGTATGCCATGACATACGATTCGAGTGCCGGGATGTAGGTGACGCGCGGATCCTCGCAGCCGAATCCTGGATGGGGGCGCAACTCGTACGGTGCGTGCGGTTCGAGTGCGAAATCGAGCCGTTCGCAGTCGTATTTATCGCGTTCGTGCGCGACCCGCACCGTTCGCACCCGCGAAATGTTTCCCTCGGCAACGCAACGCGGATAAATCAACAGCTCGCCACCGGGAGCGCGCGTTGCCGCGGGATTCAAAACTCCGGCGGCTTCGGTCGGCTCGCCGTCCGGTGCAAGGACGAGGCCCAACCGCTCGACGCGCACTTGGAGTCGCTCGAGTCCTTCCGGCATTTTCGGCTGCTTGGGAGAGAGCACGGCTACCCCTACGGCAAGTAGGTCGTCGCGATCGGTTCGTCACTGGGCGTCACGACTTCGACTCGAACGCCTCGACGGTATACCCGATTGGGAACGATCCAGAGCGTGTACGTGCGGTATTGCGGCGACGGCTCACCTGCGTCGGCCGGTGCCTGTTCGAAGGCCACGACGCGAACGCGTTGTGTATTCGCACCGATGGATTCGACGATCTGTTTGTAGCCGGTCCGGTCGTGCGGTCCCATGAGCAAGACGACTCCGAACTCGCCTTTGAAATGAATTGGCGCACGAATCCCTAGCTTGCCCAGGGTAACCTCATCGCGTACTATGAGAATTTGATTGCCCCCCAGAACGGTGGTAGTGCCTGCTGCGAGCGTCTTCACTCGCACCTCACGACATCCGACCAGCACAATGAGCCCCAAGGCTAGACCTGCCAGGGTCGACCAGCGCATCACGGCCGACCGCTTCGCCGCGCGTCTCATTTGTCATTGCCATCCGGCCGGCGCGAAGCTACGCTAAGGCTCGGATGAAACGACTCCTCCGCCTTTCGCTGGCCACCGACTTCGTTGCCCTAATGACCGTCGTGCTCGGCAGCTGGACGCGCATCAATGGCGCCGGACTCACATGCCCCGATTGGCCGCTTTGCCATGGGCGCATAATCCCTCTCATGTCGGACGGCACCTTGTGGGAATGGACGCACCGCTTGCTTGCGTTCATGGTGGCACCGCTAACGATCGCACTCATAGCGGCCGCCTGGCCTGCGCGACGGCGTTCTCCATTCGTCGGACCAACGCTCGCCGTCATCGTTGCCCTCTTTTTGGCTCAAGTGCTGCTCGGAGCGGCGACCGTTGCGCTTGGGAATGCGCCATTCTCCGTAGTGCTGCATTGGGCTACCGCGATGGCATTCGTCGCCGCCCTCTCTGCAATGGCCGTGTTTGCCGCGGCGTCGCCGTCCGCCGGGGTTGCGCCGTTGCACGATGCTTCCGGGTCGTCGGTCCGCCTTCGCTTTGTACTGCTCACAACCGTAACGATCGCATTTATCACGATGTGCATCGGGGCCTATGTAAGCTCCAGCGGCGCGGGCCTTTCCTGCCTGTCGATTCCGCAATGCGCCGGCAACGTTATCGTTCTTTCCCCTGGTGAGTACGTGCAAATGCTGCATCGCGCCGCCGCTACCGCGACGCTGATCTTTGCCGCCGCCGCGTTGGCGCTCGCCTGGGCCGGTCCAGCCTCGGGGCGTGTGAGGGGAGCGGCGGGCCTCGGGGTGGCTTTGGTCTGCATTCAAGTGCTACTCGGGCTCCTCAACGTAACGCTGCGATTACCGATGGAACTGCGTGAAGCGCATGCCGTCAACGCCGCCTTCGTCTTCTTGGCTTTCTTTATCGCTTCGGTCTTCGCGACACTGGACGGAATGGCGAACCAGCCGGCGGTTCCCTTGACCCCGAGCGGCGCGCACCAATGATCGCAGCCGGACGAATCGGCGACTATTACGAGCTCTCGAAGCCGCGCATCATCGCGCTCTTGCTGATTACGACGGCCGCGTCCATGGTAATGGCTGCGCGCGGCGTGCCGCCGCTGGGGCTACTCTTTTGGACGCTATTGGCGGGCGCTCTCGCGGCGGCATCGGCCGGCGCATTCAACTGCGTCTGGGACGCGGACATCGACCGCGTGATGAAGCGCACCCAATCGCGCCCGATCCCGCAAGGACGCATCTCCCGGCGCAGCGCGACGATCTATGCAATCCTCGCAGGCGGCACATCCTTTGCGCTCTTTTATCTCTTGGTCAATCCGCTTGCGGCTTGGCTCTCGCTGGCTGGAAACGCCTATTACGTCGTCATCTACACGATGTGGCTCAAACGCATTACGCCGCTCAACATCGTGATCGGCGGGGCCGCCGGCGCCGTGCCGCCGCTCGTTGGATGGGCCGCGGTGACGCACGCCATCGGTGCGCCGGCGCTCGGCCTCTTCGCATTGATCTTTCTGTGGACGCCGCCGCATTTTTGGTCGCTCGCGTTGATGACGGAAATGGATTACGGCAAGGCCAACATCCCGATGCTGCCCAACGTCTACGGACGAGAACGCACTAAACGCGAGATCGTGTACTACAGCCTCGTGCTCGTTACAGCATCGCTCCTCCTCTATCCCTTTCACGTCATGGGTGCGCTCTATTTCGGCGCCGCGGCCGTGCTGGGTGGGCTCTTTCTGCTCGATGCTTGGCGAACGTGGCGCGAACAAACCGGCACGGACGAAGCGCGCAAGCTCTTTCGCTACTCACTCGTGTACCTGGCGCTGATGTGCGCGGTGATGGTGATCGACCGAATCATCTCGTGACTCGCCTACTCTGGACGCTCGCGCTCGGCGTCTTTGCCGGAGCCCTCGACCTGAGCGTACTCTCGCCCGCGCTTCCGGCACTCGGACGGACTTTCACCGTGCCGACGGGCGACCTGGCCTGGGTCTTCACGTTATATCTTCTCGTTACGGTCGTCTCTATTGCGGTAGCCAGCTCGATGGCCGACCGGTACGGAAGGCGTCCGATCTATCTCATCTGCATCTCGCTTTTTGCGGCCGGAAGCGTTGTCGCGATCGTCGCGCCGAACTATGCAATCTTTCTCGCCGCACGCGCAATTCAGGCACTTGGCGCCGGTGGAATCTTTCCCGTCGCCACCGCGGCGATCGGCGACGTCGTGCCGGCGGCGCGGCGCGGCGCGGCGCTGGGCATGGTCGCCGCAACGTGGGGCGTAGCGGCGGTGCTTGGTCCGAGCATCGGCGGGTTGATCACGCACTACCTTTCGTGGCGCTACATCTTCGTAGCGAACCTACCTCTCGCGGCAATCGTTTTCTGGATGGCGCTCAAGGAGCTCCCGGCGCACGCGCCGCGGCGACGCGAAGCGCTCGACGTTGTCGGGCTGGCCTTGCTCTGCAGCGGACTGCTGGCGCTAATGGATGGTCTGATTGCATCGAGAGTTGCGACGGGACTCGCCGGCATCGCGCTTCTCGCGGGCTTTGCGTTCTGGGAACGAACCGCGCGTAACCCGATCGTTCCGCTTGAGATTCTACGCACGCCGCAGCTCATCAAAACGTACGTGCTGGAGATTGTCATCGGCATTTTGGAAGGCTCACTCTTCTTCATACCTGCCGTACTGGTCGCCGCCGAAGGTCTGTCGTCCGCGGCCGCGGGTTTCGTTGCCGCGCTCGGTGCGTTCATGTTCGTCCTCGTCATTCCGGGCTCGGGGCGCGCTCTGGACCGAATTGGAAGCCGGGACGTCCTCCTGATTGGCACGATCGTTAGTGAAATCGGCCTCGCGCTCTTCGCGCTGGGCTTCAGTTCGCCGCCGATCGCCGTACTTGCGATCGTAATAGCGGGCGCCGGATTCGGCGCCTTGCTCGGTGCTCCGACGCGCTACATCGTCACGAACGAAACGCCCGCGCGCGCGCGGGCGACCGCGGTAGGGTTTTTGAGCCAAGCGCTGATCATCGGCCAAATTCTCGGCAGCTCGCTCGCGGGCGGTCTGATGAGCGCGGCGCAAACCGAACTGACCGGTTATCGCCATGCCTACCTCGCGTTTTGCGCCGTTGCCTTCGTGGCGCTGCTGCTGGCGGCGTCGCTGAAGTCGCGCGAGGAAGAACGCACGCGACCCATCGAGGAAGCCGCCTAGCTGCCTTGCTCGAGAGCAGCCATAATCTCGCGAGCCGGCGGTGGACGTCTTCCGAACGAAGAATTGTTTGGCGCGGGCTGACCGGACGCTTCGCACTGGCAATCGAGCCGCTGATCGGAATGGTCTTTATGGCCCTGCTGACTTGGGGTATCGTCTACCGCGCGCATCACGTAGCCTCCGATGCGACGCTGATCAAAATCGCGTGGATCTTCGCGCTTGGTACCGTCGTCTTTGCGGGATACTTCGTGGCCGTGCTAGTCGCGCCGTTGGTCGCGTACCTCCAAACATTTGCACCGATTCACATCGTCGACGGGTACGTGCGTTACCGCGAACCCGACGAACGCTCGCGCGCCGATGCGTGCGGCTATGCAGCCGTACTCTTTGCGAATCGAACCGTCGCCGGCGAATGGGAGTGGCTCGGCCGGCACCGCTTGCCTAACGCGACAATCCCCGCCCTCGTCGAGTTCTCGCGCTACGCCGGAATCCACAAGATCGACGGTAAGTCGACCGGGTTGCTTCCCGACGAAGAGCTTCCGCTGCTGGCGATCGGCATCGCGACGCGCCACGGACGCCGCGCCGACTTGTAAGCCGCCCTGTTAGTTACGGGTTGTTGAGCGGAACGCGCACCGTCGTATCGGCCGGCCAGTGGTGCCCGAATCCCGACATCAAACAGACCGACGCGCCGATCAAGAAAATGATTACCAACCCGACGGCGGCCACGCGAAAGAGTGAGGGTGGGATGCCCTTGCTCTCAGGGACGCTCTTAAAGTCGAGATACTCGTCGTCGCTTACGATCATCAGTACGCGCCTTTCGGAGGAGTGAAGCCGATCACGTTGAGGCCGGCCAGCAGAGCGAGAACCGCGCCGAACCCGAGCAGCGCGAGCATCAGCTTAAAGACCTGGTTCTCGACTCCGGTCGACTGCCAGTCCTTATAGAGCGCGTAGAAGGCTACCACGGCGACGGCGATACCCGCGATCACCGCTCCCAACCGTTCGACGAACTGCGCGCTCATTAACGTCTCCTTATATTAAATAAAAGATTGAGAAGAGCACTACCCAGATCACGTCGACGAAGTGCCAGTAGAGCGTGCCCGCCGTGATCCCGAAGAACTTGCCTTTTGTGTAAACGCCCGCCGCCGATTGCAGCACGAGCACCGTGAGGTAGCAGACACCGAAAAAGACGTGCAGTCCGTGCATGCCGGTCAACGTAAAGAACGAGGCGCCGAAGATCCCGCTTCCCCACCACGTCACGTGCTCGCCGAAGATCAAATGGTTGTACTCGTAGGCTTGACCTCCGAGGAATCCCGCGCCTAAGACGATCGTCGCCAGCAGAAACCACATATATTTCATGAAGTTCCCGTGCTTGAAATTCTCGAGCGCGTAATGCATCGTGGCGCCGGAACCGAAAAGCACGACGGAGTTCCAGGCCGCAAACGCGACGTCGAGACGCTGAATTCCCGGCGGCGGCCACCCCTGTCCGCTGTTGCGCAGATAGAGATAGGCGAAGATGAAGGACGAGAAGAGCACGCAATCGCTGACCAGGAAGAGCAGGAAGCCTTGCAGGCGCAGCTCGCGCGTTTCGACGTAGAGCTGGTCGACGTCGCCGTGCGCGTCGGCCCCGATCGCCGCGACCGACATCAGTGGGCTCCCGCCGCGACCGGCGGCGAATCGGTGAGCTCTTCTTCCAGCCCCTTATATGGGAGCGGCTGGCTGAAATCGTACGGCAGGCCGTAGACCGTCGGAACGTGTTTGAAGTTATAGTAGTGCGGCGGCGATGGAATTTGCCACTCCAGCGTGCGCGCTCCCCACGGATTAGGCCCCGACCGCCGGCCGTTGCGGATGCTCCAGAGAACGTTGACGAAGAAGATCAGGATCGCAAACGTCATTAAGTAGGACGAGACCGACTCGAAACGGTTCCAGAACGTGAACTGCGGATCGTAGGTCGCGACCTCGCGCGGCATCCCCAGCATGCCGAGCCAATGCATCGGAAGAAACGTGCAGTTGAAGCCGATGAAGAAGAGCCAGAAGTGAATCTTACCGAGCGTCTCATTGAGCAGCCGCCCCGACATCTTGGGGAACCAGTAGTACATGCCGGCAAAGACGCCCATGAGACTTCCTCCAACGAGCACGTAATGCAGATGCGCGACGATAAAATACGTCCCGTGTACGTGCAAGTCGAACGGAATCGCAGCGAGAAAGATTCCGGTTATTCCTCCGATGGTAAAGAGGCCGATGAAGCCGATCGCGAAGAGCATCGCAGTCGAGTAGTGGATCTTTCCGCCGAAAAGCGTCGCCGTCCATGAGAATATCTTGATTCCCGTCGGCACGCCGATGATGTAGGTGAGGATCATGAAGGGCAGTTGCAAGAAGGGCGCGAGGCCCGAGGTGAACATGTGGTGGGCCCAAACCATGAATCCGAGTAGCGCAATCGCCATCGAAGAAAATGCGATCAGCTTGTAGCCGAAGACCGGCTTGNNTGATGTAGACGGCCGGATGCGAATAGAACCAGAACATATGTTGCCACATGACCGGACTGCCGCCTTTGGTCGGGTCGAAGAACGGAACGCCAAACTGTCGCTCGATAAAGAGCGCCGCCAACGCTGCGGCCAGCGCTGTGGTCGCGATCATCAGCAGCGGCGCGGTCGCGAACTGTCCCCAGACGAAGAGCGGCATGCGAGTGAAGGTCATTCCCGGCGCGCGCATCTTCAAGATCGTTACGACGAAGTTGATCCCCGTGATCGTCGAGCTCACGCCGACTAAGAAGATCGCTGCGCACCACATCGAGGTTCCGGCCGCGCCCTGCAGCGAGATCGGCGGGTACTCCATCCATCCCGCAGTCGGCGCTCCCATGAGGAACGACGAAAACAGCATCAAGCCGGCGACCGGAAAGATCCAGAAGCTGAGCATGTTGAGCCAGGGAAACGCAACGTCGCGGGCCCCGATCTGCAGCGGAAAGACAAGATTGCCGAAGCCGCCGGTAAGAAGCGGAATGATGACCAGCCAAACCATCGCGCTGCCGTGTACGCTATAGACCTCATTGTACGTGCCGGGTGCGACGAAACCGCCGTTGGGGTTGAGCAGCTGCGTTCGGATGACCTCGGCCAACAGACCTGAGAGCATGAAGAAGACGAACGCGGTGATGATGTACTGGATGCCGATGATCTTGTGATCGAGCGAAAAGACGTACCGCCGGACGAACCCTTGAGGTTCGGGGTGAATGTGTTCGGCGATACCGCCCGAGTGAACCGCTGCTACTGCCATGCTGCCTTCAAGTATCTCATTTCAGTGTGTTGAGAAAAGCCACGAGATTTGCGATGTCCTGTGGAGAGAGGCCGTTGGAGCTCGCGCTGGGCATCGCACCCATGCTGCCGGCGTAACCGTTCTCCAAGATCGACGCGACGTCTGCGGGATTCGCCGCCTTACCGTTGACCAAGTCCGGATGGGCCGGATCGTGCAAAACGGCCTCGAGGCCCGGGCCGACGAGAGTTTGGTTGAACGGAGCGAGCTTGTGGCAGGCCGTGCACTTTTGACTGAAGAGCGCCTTGCCGGCCGCAACATCGCCGCCCTGAAGCGGGATCGCTTGTCCGCTCGCCCCCGGCAACGCGTTGCTCGCGCGAGCGTTCTTCTGCTGCCAGCCTTTGTACCAACGGTCGAACGAGGCCTTATCCTCGATCACCAAGACCTGCTTGTCCATCTCACTGTGCTCGACGCCGCAGAACTGCGTGCAGATGATCGGATAGCGACCCGCTAACCGCGGAGTGAACCGGATCGTCGTTACTAAGCCCGGAACCGTGTCGTTCTTGAGACGCATCGCCGGCACCCAGAATCCGTGGATCACGTCGGCCGACGTGAGGTTGAGGGTCACCGGCACATTCAACGGGACGTGCATTTCGTTGGTAACCTCGCCGTTGATCTCCGGGTAGCGGAACGAGAAGTAGAACTGATGGCCGATCGCCTCGACGACGAGGCCGTTCTCCGGTTCCAATAGGATCTCATACCAGATTCGGACGCTCACAATCGAGAGCACGAGCACGAATAGCAGCGGGATAACCGTCCACCAAAACTCGAGTTTGCGGTTATCGTGGATTTGGACGCCGATCGCATCGGGCGCGTCCGAGGCCTTCGCGCGGAAGGCGATCGCGAAATAGACCAAATAGCCCGCGACGAAAATGTAGAGCGCGCTGCCCGTCGCCGACATGAAGCGAATGAGATCGTCGACCTGCCGCGCGGTTACGATTGCTGCGGGCAGGTAGCGTTCCAGCGGAAAGGTGTAGCAAAAGACAATCGCGGCGACCGCCAGTGCCGTCAGGACCGCAGTGACCACCCAGAAGCCGCGACCGAGACGGGCCGGCTGCGCTGTTCTCTCTACCAAATAATGCTCTCCCTCACCGTACTATATTCGCTCCGCACGCGAGTCGCACCGACTAAACGGGCTGTTAAGAGCCCCTATTGGCTGCCCCTGCAAACTCCCGAACCAGCCAGTCCACGTTGGTGATGGCGGTTCCGACGACGACGGCATCGGCTCCGGCATCGAGCGCGGCCCTCACGTCGGCGGGCATGCGAACCCCGCCCTCGCAGACGCCGAACCTCCCCAGTCGCGAAAGCTCGGTAACGAGATCGAACGCGGGAAGCGTGTGGTTCTTAGTCCGTGGCGTGTAACCGCAGAGCGTTGTCGCTAAGATGTCGGCGCCGGCGGCGCTCGCCGCTGCCCCGTCTTCCGCGGTAGCGCAATCCGCCATTGCCAGCCGGCCGGCTGCGTGGACCGCCCGGATCGTATCGATGAGCAGGCTGCCGTCCGGCCGCGGCCGACTTGTGGCATCGAAGGCCACGATCTCAGCGCCGGCGCCGATGATCGATCCCACCTCGGCAAGCGTCGGAGAAATGTAGGCGTCGAATCCAGGATATTCGCGTTTGACCAACCCCACGATCGGCAAAGCGACGCGCTGACGCACTGCGAGCAGATTCTCGACGCCCTCGATGCGGACGGCAACGGCCCCTCCGTCTTGCGAGGCTGCTGCCATTGCCGCGATAACGTGTGGATCGTCGAGCGCAGAACCGCGCCAGGCCTGCACGGAAACGATCAGTCCGCCGCGCAGCGCTTCGAGCATATTCATCGCAGGAGCTCCGGCGCGGGCAGCCCCAGTTCCCGGTAGGCGAGGAGCAGCGCGCCCGCCGCGGGCTCGCACCTCGCGCGCCCGACTTGGGCGCTCGGTATGGCGGCGAGAATGCCGCCCCTGACGCCCTCGTAAAAGTCCGCGTCTGCGAAGAGTCCCCCGGTTAATGCCGCTCGGGGCTCTTTCATTGTAGCCAGCACACGATGCGCAAGCGTCGCAAGCCGGTCAGCCCCTTCCTCGGCAATCTTGCGGAAACGCCCGAATCGAATTGCGACCGGCGTAAAGGCGGCGAGCCGCTCGCGGGTCAGTTCTCCCGAGTAAACTGCTCGTGCAACTTGGCGAAGCGAGCCCGTGGCGAAGAAATCGCAGGCCGCGCGCGCTTCTTCGCGGAGAGAGCTGTCACCGTTGTCCTCGGCGGTCATCACGAGTGCGAGCGCATCGCGAGCAATACTAAACGCGCTTCCCTCGTCGCCAAAGAGATAGCCCCAGCCGCCGAGCATGCGCGATTCGCCGTGCTCGTCGAGAGCGTAAACGACCGAACCCGTACCCGCAATCACGACGACGCCCGGTTCGCCGGCCAGCGCGCCGGCATGCGCGATCGGCGCATCGTGCATCAAGAGGAATCGACGCGCAGGCATCTCCGGCACCGCTCCGTAGACGCGTCCTTCGTAACCGCTCACGCCCGCCACGATCGCTGCAAACTCACTCTCATAAGGGAGGTCCGCGTCGCGGCACGCATCCGAGAGCGCGTTTTGCAAGGCATCGCGCAATCGCGTCGAGTCCGTACCGGCGCCTACCTCGTCGGCCGGCCCCGCCGTGCCGCGCCCGAGAACCCTTCCATTCTCGTCGCCAATCAGCGCGACGGTCGAACTCTGTCCGCCGTCTATTCCTGCGAACAGCTCGCTCAAGTCCCCGCCTCAAGCAACTGCGCCGCGTAGGCATCCGCGGCCGCTTCCCGCGCGCGTTTGTTCCCAAGCACGGCTACCTCGCCGATTGCTTCGCGATGGTGGTAGAGCTCGTGACCAAGAGCCCGCGCGACGAGATCCGCTTCCAACTGGATGTGGATCCGTATCTCCGGCCCCGCCGGATCGTACTCCGCACGAAGTTCATCCTTACCCCAGTCGCCCAGTTCGGCGAAGCGAACGCTCACGCCATACGCGCTGCACAATTCAAACACGGCGTTCATTCGTTTCGGCGCAAATCCACGCCGTCGGCGATGAGCTGCGCTCGCAGTTCGTTCGTATCGATATCGGCTACCCGTACGCCGCGCGCGCAAGCCAGCGCGGCCGCCGTTCCCGCCGCCTGCCCGAGCGTCATCACCGTTGGCGTCAAGCGCGTCGAAGCTAGCGCCTCGTGCGTCGTGGAGATGCAACGCCCCGCAACGAGCAGCTGCTCGCGATTGACCGGCAAGAGCGTGCGGTAAGGGATTTCGTAGCTCTCTCCCGGCGCGAGCCGTTGCGTGGCCGTTCCGCTGCCGCTTGGGTTGTGCACGTCAATGGGATACGCGCTGCGCGCCACGGCATCGTCGAAGCGCCGGGCCTGCAAAACGTCGTCTCGCGTCAGCGTGTACCGGCCGACGATGCGCCGCGATTCGCGAATCCCCACTTGCGTGCCCGTTGCCGCGATCCGCGCGCCCGCGAAACCCGGCACGCGCCGTCGAAAGAACTCCAACAACTGCATCGCCTGCAGACGCGACTCGACTTCGGCCCGCGTCAGGTCATCGGGATCGAGCGGATCGATGTTGACGACGCGCGTCATGTTGACGGTCACCTCGTCGGGATACGGAGAGATAAAAAACGAGACAAGTTCGCGCGGAACGTCGACGAGCCCATCTGCGCGCGCTCTTTCCCAGAGGTCGTTCAGACCTGCAACCGCCGTTAGCGCAACCGGCACGCGCTCCTGCGGACTCAGCGAGCTGCGCATCTCGTCGGGATGTTCGCGCAGATACGCGGCAAGGGCCGCGAGGTCGACGTGGCTCAGCCGAAACATCAACGTGGCCGGCTGAACCCGCCCCCGCTCGTCGCCCTGCTGCGTGGGGACGCCGGCAGAAGCGGCCACCAGCGCATCGGCGGTTGCATCGATGACGACCCTTCCGCGATAGCCGCGCGTGCCGCCGACCGTTGCAAACGTTGCTCCGCAAACGGCTTCTCCATCGAGCCGCGCCGATAAGAAGTAGGCATGCAGCAGCAACGACACGCCCGCCTCTAGCATCATTTCGAAGAGCAGCGCTTTGTGCACTTCAGGATCGAACGGCGTAATCGTCGCAACGTAATCCGACGAATCGGCAAGGTGGCCCGGCGAAGCCCCCTTGCGCATCAGCCGCTCGACCATCTCTTGCGCGATGCCGCCGACGATGCGTTCTTTCGCGGAATGAAAGGTCATCCACGGACCAACCATTGCAGCGGTCGCAGTGCCGCCCAAAAAACCGTAACGCTCGAGCAGAAGCGTATGGGCACCGTGACGCGCCGCCGCAATCGCCGCCGCACAACCTGCATTGCCGCCGCCGACGACCAGCACGTCGAACTCGGGTGAGTCGGAGCGCGTAGAAGCTCGCATCTAGGCGCAATTCGTCGCCCCGCACGGCAGGCCATTTCCTAGCGCCCGGCAATAGAGCGGGATGCAAGTTCAAATTGCTGCCCAGGACCGGAATTGGGCAATGGCCGCGCACTTGAGTGCGCTCATCGCCGTCGCAGGATTGCCGTTCGGTCACGTCATCGGGCCGTTGGTCGTCTATCTGATCAAAGCACATGAGTCGGAGTTCGTGGCGGAGCACGCGCGCGCATCGCTCAACTACCAGATCACGGTTTCCATCGTGGGAATTGTCGGGATCATCGCCCTGGTCGGCGTGATGCTCGGCTATATCGCGAGCGGCTCGGCGCAGCAGATGTCCGATACCGGAACCGGCATAAGTCTCGCCATCTTTTGGGTCGCGATCGCGATGGCCGTTCTGTTGCTCTTTCTGTTTTCGCTCATCTTCATAATCGCGGGGACGGTCGCGGCGAGCCAGGGCCGGCCCTACACGTACCCGTTCGCCATTCGCTTTCTGCGTTAGGAGCCAGCCCATGTTGATGCAACGAGTCAAACCTCTCTCGCGTATTCTGGCACAGGGCAGCGACGTAGAACACGGCCTCAAACGCTCGCTCGGCCCATGGGCGCTCACCGCCATGGGGATCGGCGCGATCATCGGCACCGGCATCTTCGTTCTCACAGGCGTCGCTTCGGCAACACGCGCGGGCCCGTCACTAACGTTTTCGTTTGTCGTCGCCGGCATCGTGAGCGCGCTGGCCGCGCTCTGTTACGCGGAAGTCTCCAGTAAGATTCCGATCTCGGGCAGCGCCTACACCTATACCTATGCGACGCTCGGCGAGTTCCTGGCTTGGATCGTCGGCTGGGCACTGGTCCTCGAATATGCGCTCGGCGCGGCGACCGTCAGCGTCGGATGGTCCGGCTATTTTAATTTCATTCTGCACACGCTGTTCAATCTGAACATCCCACAGGCGTGGCAGCACAGCCATTGGGATGCGACGCCGGGAATCGCGAACTTGCCCGCAGCGGCGATCATCTTTCTGATCACCGCGCTGCTCGTACGCGGAACGAAGGAATCGGGCACCGTCAACGCGGTCATCGTCGCAATTAAGATTGCGGTCGTGCTCTTCTTCATCGCGATCGGCCTCGGTCACATCAATCCCGCCAACTATCACCTTCCGCCGGGCCCTCTGGCGGGTGCCGGCGGCTTCTTCCCCTTCGGTTGGGCCGGTATGTTCGGCGGTGCCGCCTTCATCTTCTTCGCATACATCGGATTCGACGCCGTCTCGACAACCGCCGAAGAGGCGCGGAATCCGGCGCGCGACCTACCCATCGGCATCATCGCAAGCCTCGTGGTCTGCACGATTCTCTATATTATCGTCGTCGCGATTCTCAACGGCATGGTGCCGTTCTACACGCTCAACGTCAACTTCCCCGTTGCGTTTGCGGTCGACAGCATCGGGCTCGCTTGGGCGGGCGTGATCATTTCATTCGGCGCCATCGCCGGTTTAACGACGGTGCTCCTCGTCATGATGTACGGACAAACCCGAATATTTTACGCGATGTCGCGGGACGGGCTAATCCCCTCGATGTTCGTTCGATTGCATCCGACGTGGCGCACGCCGTGGATCTCGCAAATTCTGTTCGGCGTTTTAATTGCGGCCGCAGGCGCGCTCTTTCCGATCAGCATCCTGGGATCGCTTACCAATATGGGAACGCTCAGCGCCTTCGTGCTCGTCTCCATCGCCGTACCGATATTGCGCAACCGCCATCCGGAGACGCAGGGTAAGTTCAAAGTTCCGTTCGGCCCCTATCTGATTCCCGTACTCTCCGCAGTTACCGCACTCTTTTTGATCTATTTCCTTCGGCAGGGGAACCCGCTGGTGTGGGGATTCTTCCCGCTGGTGTGGCTCGGCTTCGTGATTTGGCTCGTCGTCGGCCTGATCTTCTACTTCTCGTACGGACGACACCAGAGCACCATTGCCCTCGAAGAAACCGCAGGGCTCGCGATTCGCCAACCACCAGTAAATTAAAACCCTAAAGGAGCGCGATAACGATCAGGGAGGTGCGAGCCGATGAAGCCGGCCGCACCGGCAATGAGAGCGCCGCGTATTTCGGGGGTTTACGTTTGCGCTATTCGAGAATCTTTCCGGTTGCGAACAGAACGCGCGACGGCGTGCAGAGGTCTGGCGTGTCGCCCTGCCAGACCACGCCGGCGAGCGCGTTGGTCAGCGTGTGGTTAATCTGCGCGTTATGCGTGAACGTTCCCCGATCGATCAGCGTATAGTTGGTTCCGTGATAACTCACGAAGAAGTCGACTTCGGTCGCGGGAGTTTGGTGCGCGTTGTAATAAACCACGTTGACGCCAGTCGTCTGCGTGTGATTTGCGTTCTCGACCACGGCGCATCGCTGAACCTTGATGCCGAACGCGGAGACCGTTTTCGCCGAAGCGCCGCACGGCAACAAAAGCACCGCGATTGTTAGCCCGGTAGTTACGAGGCGTCGCATTTTTACTCTCTCCTTCTCATGTAATCGCACTTCGGCCAGGGCGAACCGCAGCCCTAGCGCTTCCTAAGCGCTGCGCGGTTCGATGAGGATAACGATCGACTCGTCGGGCGCGCAACCTTCGACTTCTTCAAGTGCTAGTGCAACGGCTTGGTCGGTGCTCGTCAGGCCTTCGTATGCTGCGATGCGCGCACCTCGCAGCAGATAAAGCGCGGGCAGCGCCCGGCCTACGTCGCCGAACTGCGTCGCGGTCTCTACTGCGTCACGTACGTACGATTCAACCCTGGCTGCCGTCGTTCGAATGAGCCGGTAATCGCGTAGCGCGAGCCGCACGACGCCTCGTTCGTCTATCACGCGAAGATCGCGACGGCGTCCGTAGCCGCTCAGAGCGCCGGTCAGCTCGACTCGATCGAGCTCGGCGGCGTTGCACGCGAACGACTGCGCTGCGATCGTTCGACGATCAGACTCGCCACAGGCGTCGCCGGCCGCGGCTTCAACGAGGGCCGTCGCGCCCGAAGCGGTGGCGCAAACCTTATTGCGTTGCGTATCGATTTCTATCTCGACCACGACCCGCTCGGGCGCGGCACCGGCGGCGATGACGCGGTCGGCCGCCTCACGCCGAATCTGCGCGATCTCTTGCGGAGAGGGCGACGCAATCGTGCGTTCCACGACGTCGCGTACCAGCGCCAAGGCAACGCCGATCGGCGCGATCACCTCGGCGTCGCGCGCGAGCCGATACGACACCTTCATCGCAGCAGCCAACTGCGGCACGATCGCGCCGCAGCCGCCGCCTCCGCCAACCAGCGTCACGCGCTGCTCGTCGAGTGCGTAATCACCCGCCAAAGCCTCGGTCGCCACGCGCAGCTTCGCGACCGCGAGGGATATCACTCGCTGCGCCAGGGAGAGCGCGTCGCCGCCGGTATGCTGCGCCAGCAACTCAAATGCACGACGCGCCGTCTCGCCGTTGCCGCGCGCGAAGGCGCCCTCGGGAACTCCTCCAGCGACGTTCGCCGCGCAGGTGACCGTCAGCGCGATCCTGATGCCGGTACGCGTGACGAGCACGACGTGATCGGCTCGATCTTGCGGCGTCGGCGCGATGAGCTCGACTCGCGCTCCCTCGATCAGCTCGGGGGCAACGAAAGACGCATACGCACATCCGGCGATGTGCGCGCTGCGCGGCCCAACGTCGACGATGCCGCCACCATCGAAGCGGAGCATGCTACCGCCGCCGATTCCCAGCGTCCGAACGTCGAGCGTTCGCAGCATCGTGCGGTATCCGCCGATTCTCGCGGATTGCATCTGCGGGCGGCCATTTCTGATGACCGAACAATCCGAGCTCGTTCCGCCGACTTCGATAAAGATGCCGTCGCTCAAGCGCTCGTAAAGCAGGGCGCCGGCGATGCCCGCTGCCGGTCCCGAGAGCAGTGTGAGAATCGGACGGCGTCCGACCTCGCGCACGTCCATCACGCCGCCGTCGCTGCGCATCACCATCAGCGGCGCGGGGATTGCGGCACGCTCTACCGCCTGGGCGGTCATCCGCGCCGTGCGCACCATCTTCGGCAGGATCGCAGCGTTGATCGCCGCCGTGCGCGTGCGCGAACGCAATCCGTACGCCGTGCTGACGTCGTGGCCGCTGGTCGCCTCGATCCCCCGCTCGCGTGCATACGCGACCGCAGCGGACTCCTGCTCCGGGCGATCCACGCCAAAGCTTTCGCTGGCCGCGATCACCTCCGCGCCGGCGGCGATTAATCTGTCGACGGCGGCACGCAACGCGTCGCCGTCGCCGGCACGCACGAAAGCAAACCGCGGAGCAAAAACCGCCCCCGAACTCACGGAAAACGCACGAAAGCGCATCTGCCGCCGCGACAGCCATGCCAAGCCATCGAGCAGGCCGAGCACGCCGACCCGCGCGAGGTCCCCTTCGAGCAATGCATTGGTTGCCTGCGTCGTCGAGTGCGCGATAAAAGCGACGGACGCCGAATCGACGTGAGAATCGGCCAGCAACTGGTCGATACCTGCAACGATACCGTCGGCGACCCCGCGCGCCGCATCGTGTGTCGTCGGGACTTTGACGCGAGCGACGAGCTCGCGCGTCGCGGCATCGATTGCGACGACGTCGGTGAACGTTCCGCCGACGTCGATGCCGACCCGAAGCTTCCGCCCTCCGTTCATCTTTGGAGATCGGCGATCAACGCGTGCGTAACCATGTGCAACGCGACGCGCCCGCCGCTCGCATAACGATCGAAGAGCTCGTTCAGATCGCGGTGCATCGCCTCGGCCCGCGCGCCGGAAGCCGGCAAGTACGAGGATGAGGCGGCGCGCCCTAGGAGCGCCTCCCGATCCATCTCTTGAAGCGAGAAGGCCTCGGTGCGCGAGATTCGCGACTCGGGAAAAGCAGCGAACGCCGCGAGCGCGCGCCGGCGTAAGGCCTCGGTGTCGTCGGTCGCGTAGGCTCGCACGACTTCTCCGTAGGCTTTCGTGAACGCATCGCGCTCGTCGCGCTCGTACTGCAAAAGCGCGACGCGCCGGCGCGCGACGCGGGCGAACTCGCGCATCACCTCGATCGTCGCAAACCAGTGAAAGGCTTGAGCCGCAACGACCAAATCGACGCTCGCATCGGAGAGACCGGTATGCTGGGCCGTGCCTTCGCTCCACTCGACGTTGGGAGCGGACTCTGCCTGCGATCGCATGCACAGGTTCGGCTCGATCGCGACGACCTTCGCACCGCGCCGCGCAAAGAGCCGCGACGAGATTCCCGTGCCGGCGCCGACATCGGCAATCGTCAGTGTCGACGGATCGCCCAGCCCCGCGAGAACCGCGTCGATTGCCTCCGGCGGATAACTGGGACGAAAGGCGGCGTACGACGGCGCCCGGTTCCCAAATCGTGAGACCGAGTCGGGCTTACTCTCCATCGCTCGCCGTTGCCGTAAAAGGCGCGCGCAGCGCGATGTCGACCGCGCGGCCGCCTTGCAGAACTTCAAGAGTATGCGGCTTACCGTCGTATGCAAGCTCTTGCGCCGGATACGTTCCGTAGAACCACCATGCTTGCCCGTCGATCTTTTCGACCACCTCGCCCGAGCGCAAACCCGCCGCATAGGCTGGTCCTCCGGCGCGAACGTAGACGCGCATGTTTCCGTCGGACGTGCGAAAGAACGAGTAGAAGTACGCCGGTCTATCTCCGGGTCGCACGGCGGCACCGAGGGCGAAAAGATTGCGGCTGCGCACGGGATCCGAAAGCGCCCAAGCGCGCAGCCGCGCCACGCCTTGGCTTGCCAGCGCGCTCGCTGCGCCCGCGCTCGCGTGCGGAGCGATCACGGCGTGATCGTGCCACTCTTCGACGATCCAGCCGCCGCAATCTTCGAGCCGCAAACCAATGTCGAGATCGTCGCCGCTTGTCAGCGTAAAGATCGAACTGACGACGCGCAGGTATGCGGCGTATCGTTTGACGGAACAATCGCTCAGATTCGGATCGTCGTGAATCCGCATCGCCGTCCAGGCTCCGCCGGTCAGCTCGGCTGCGACCGCGTCGGCACCCACGCGTCCAAAGGGAGTTCCATCGTCGTCGACGGCAATTCGATCGCGGGATGCGGGTGGAGCGTAAAAGCCCGGCAACGTCTCGGCCGCGGCCGCCATATGATAGAACGACGTAAATGCCGGCCTGCCGAAAAGCGCGGGAGCGCCCACGACCACCGCCAGCGTTGCGACGATCGCGACGGCGGTTTGATAGGGCAACGTTCGCCGGGTAATCGTTTGGATCGGCACTCCCGTGAAATTTGCAACCCAGACGTTTGCGGTATTGGTAGGGTCGCAGACGTTCTGCACTTGCACGACGGCCATCACGGCGGCCACGAGGATGACGGGCGGTAAGACGTCCGCGGTCAACAACACGGTAAAGATGGCGATGCCGACGCCGAACGGGTTGAGCGGGCCGCGATAGAGCACGAGCGGGCTTGCGACGCCAAAAAGCAACACGTAGGCGACCGGGCTGCGAAGCCAGTCCCCCGCGACCAGCGGCCGAAGCGCGGCGACGAACTGCGGTTGGGTCGTTGCGACCAGCAGCATGCCGATTCCCATGAAGAGCAGAACTGCCGGCGCGACGTCCTCGACGCCGCGAATTGCGGCGGCCACGAGACGTTGCACGGCCAGCGCCGGGCGCGTGACGAGCACGCCGAAGAGCGCGGCCACCAGGAATGCCACCGCTGCATCTAAGTGAAACGCGTAGAAGAGCAGTAGTGGTATGACGGGCGTGACGAGCGCGACGGCCGGCACGCGCTGCGAGTTGGAATCCTCCGGCGCTCGGACGGCCCAGGTCGCATATCCGCGTGCGCGGTAAAACGAAACGACGGCATACGCGACCAAAAAGGCGGCATCGATCAGAGCCAGCAAAATCGCGTATCGCACGAGCTGCTCGCGCGCGACGCCAAAAAACGTCGTATAGAACGTCCAGTTCGCAATGTNNTGATCGGCAGCACGATCGAACCCACCATGATGATGCCGCCCAAGCCTTGAAGCGAAGCGAAGAGCACCGCGACGATCGCGCAGAATAGCAGGCTCAGCACGAAGGGCCGCTCGCCGCCAAACTCGGCGGCGAGATTGACGATCCTTCGCGCGATTCCGGTCTCGATCGTCACCCGCCCAAGCAGCGCGCCAAAGATGACGGCGACGTAGAACGGGGCAAGCTTTACCGCGCCACCGGTAATTATGTTGCCGAGCGCAGCGAACGGCGCTCCCGCCGCCAGCGACATCAGGACAGCCATGCAAGGAACCGCTATCAATGCCGGCATCACGCGCCGGTACATCAGCAATGCGAAGATCGCGAAGACGACGAGGATCAGGAGCGCGCTTACGATGACAGGACGCTCTCGAGCGGAGGCAGCGTTTTCGACGTCACGTACTCCCGCGTAACGCGATAGAAGGCATCGGCTCTTTCGATCGCTTTTTGTGCGGCGAGATGATAACGCTCGAGGTTGCTCGCGAGATGACCTTCCCGGCTTTCGTAACGCCAGGCTTGCGCGTAAAGCGGCGCGAGCTCCTCGTAGGCATCGCGCAGCTCCCACATCCAGTACCGGCACCAATACAGATCGCGCAGCGTCGTCTCTGAATCCGTCTTCGCGTGCGAGAGTGCATCGGCGTACATCGCCCGCACCTCGCCGGCGATCTGGAACTTCCGGCCTAAAACGTCGTAGCGGCGCGCCGCGAGAAACATCACGGAAGCGGCATCGGCATGCAACGGCGGCCGAGCGCAATAACGGTTCGCCTCGACCGCTTCAGACCAGAGGCGAACTTGGCGCAAGTCGGCCTTCGCCGCTTGCTTTTCGGCCGCGGAATCAAACGGGTCGGCCCAAAAGAGCGCGTCGGTTTGGCCGTACGAATAATCGGGCGGCTCCAACAGGCGCAACGTTTTGCCAAGCGATGCTACGTCAGCGCCATAGACCTCGTCGTCGACGCCGAAAAACGCGCTGGGAAAGTCTGCGGCGAACCGTTCCGGCTCGACGTCTCCGCGCTCCCACCCCGCGGCCGCGGCGTAGATGACCGGATACCACGTCGCTTCGAAGAGCGTCTCCCCATCGTCGTGCCAAACGGTTTGGAAGAGCCCGAGGACGTGCGCAGCCTTCCCTTCATTGATAAAGCGACGCTCGTTGACCAGAGCGGTATCGATCGCCGGGAAGATTTCGTTCCAGTTGCTCGCGCCCGGGGCTATCATCTGTTGCAAGCCGCCGCTCGCGATCGTTTGGATAAACGGTTCGAACGTGCGTTCGACGCCGTAGTGCCAGTTCACGATAACCGCATTGTTCGGAATCAACTTCATGATTCCGGGATCGTTTTCGATACCGTCGTCCCACAGCATCAGCCGCGCGCCCGATGGTGCGATCAAACGGTTCATCGCGACGATATGCTCGGCGTAGACGTTCGAACGGCCGCGCTGGGCAACGTAGCTCTGCGTCGACCCGAGACCGAGCGTTGCCGTTTCGTCGGAGCCGATGTGAAAGAACGGCGGCCGGCCGACCGCGGCGAGCTCTTGCGCGACGATGCGCGCGAGATATTCCATGGAGAGCGGGGCGTTGGGCGCCAGCAGAAAGCCGTGCGGCAGTTCCGCCGCGCCGGCATACCGTTCCAGCCGCAGCGTGTTGTGCATATGCGCGAAACTCTGCTGCTCGGGAATGAACGCCACGTGGAAACGCGCTGCGTACTCGGCCAGCTCGTGCAGCTGCGCCGGTGTAACTCCGTCGAGCGGCGCCGGCAGCGGATCCGTGGGACTGACGAAGACGTGCTCCATGTACGGCGAGTAGCCGTTCATCTTAAATGCGGCGATCGTGCGAATTCGCTCTTCGAAGTATCGCATGGTTGGAAGCGGGCCGCGCGAAACGTCGTCGGAAAGAATCCGCCATTGCAGCGCGGGCCGGTCCACGATTCGCACGCATGGAACGCTCCAAATCCCTCCTGAACGAACGGGCAACTGCGCGAGCGTGATGGCCGCGTAGAAGGCGCCGGCTTCATCGGAGCTCTCGATCGACGCCCGGCCCTTGCGAACCGTCAGCCGGTACGCCTGCGCCGGCAGCGAGCCGTCGTGCCGCACGGTTATCGCCGCGTCGCGACCCGAGACCGTGCGCAAGCGGCCGATTTGCAATGCGGCCCAGCGCTCGTCAAGCTCGGCACGCGCCGCCGCATCGAATCCCCGGCGCACCGTCATCGGAACGGCCGAAGCCTGCCCGGGACACGAGAGTACGTCCACGCTTTGCGGGTGAGGCACGAGATGCAACGACGCCGCGAGCCCCGCTGCAGACAAGAGCCCCAGGTGCATAGCGCCAGAGCTACGACGCCTTCGCCCGAGGGGCCTCGATAGGCTCATGGGAAGATAGCTCGCGTGAAGCACGCAGCGGTCTGGCCGGCCTATCTCATAGCGGCAGTCTGCGTCGCGATCGCATTGATCTCGTCGATCGCGAACATTTCCCTTATCGGGCAGATAAAGCAGCAGCAACGTGAGGTCGCGAGTCTCACCGAGCGCTCGACCTCACTAGCACGTAGCCTGAGCGGAGAGCGAACCGCGCTCTTCGACATGCTCGACGGTCACGCGCACCATTATGCAATCGGCAACGGCGAAGTCGTTACCAGGGGAAGCCGCATCGACCTCGCGCTTCACGAGCTCTCCGAGCCGCCGCGCGGTCAGGTCTATCAGGTGTGGACCCGGCCGGTCGGCTCGACGAAGATGTCGCCGGCGCCGACATTCTTACCGGATGCTCAAGGCGTTGCGCTCGTGATCGTGCCCGCCGACGCCCGCGCGACCTCGGAAGTCGCGGTCACGATCGAGCCCGAGGGCGGCAGCAAAGAACCGACCACCAAACCATTGATCAGCGTTGCATTCGACTCCCAGTAGCTCCCTGCGAGTCGAACCGATCTCGCAGGCGACCCAGCGTCCCGCGCTGGAGTATCTTGCCCGCTCGCCGTATCTCAACGTCTTCATCAGCCACGTCCTCTTGCACGATTCCGCCCAGGTGGTACGCAAGAACGTCGTCGTGGTCTCCGGCGAACGCGGCATCGCGGGCGTCGCGTATTACGGACGTCAAATCGTCATCGCGGCAGAACCGATCGCCGTCGCGCCGCTTGCCGCATATCTGCTGCGATATTCTGGCAACCGAATGATCGTCGGAGCTCGCGACGCCGTCCGGGATTTTTGGAAGATTGCCGGGAATCGGCTGGGGCGCCCGCGACTATCGCGCGATCGTCAGCTCGTCATGATGGTCGACCGCCCACGGCTTCGCCCTTCCGGTCCTCCCGTCACGGTTCGTCATGCGAAGGTGGACGAGTGGCGCGCCGTCGCAGAAAGCTCGGCTTCGATGATACGCCAGGAACTGGAGTACGATCCGCGGCGTAACTCGGCCACCTTCAACACGAGCATCCGCGAGATGATCGAGCGAAGACTCTGGTGGGTCGGAATCGCCGGCGGCCGGCTCTGCTTCTTCTGCAACATCGGCCCGTGGTCCGACCAGACCGCGCAGCTTCAAGGAATCTGGACTCCGCCGGAGCTGCGCGGTCAAGGCCTCGCCACGGCATCTCTGGCCGCGATTTGCGATCGTCTGCTCGAAATAACGCCGACGCTATCGCTCTACGTCAACGACTTCAACGACGCCGCGATCGCGCTCTATCGCCGCATCGGCTTCGAGCATGTCGGCGACTTTCAGACGATACTTTTCTAGGAAACCGCTAGATGGAGCGCGTGAGAACGAAGTTCACTTGTGCTCCCTGCAAGACGTACGCGTCGGTCGGAATCACCGGCTGTCCCGGCGTTGCGCCGTACACGAAGCCGCCTCCGAGGACCGTGAACGGGTTGCTGTAGACATTCGTGAGGTTCGTCCCGTAGAGGCCGTACTCCCAACCGGCGCGACGATAGGCGACGTGCGCGTTGAGGACCGCGTACGGGGACCGGTTCAACTCGTTGTACCAGCCTTCGTAGTTGAGTTCGGCGCCATAGCCGAGACCAACAGGCGGCTCTTGCGCAACTGCCAAGTACGCCTTGTGCAATGGCTGGCCGAGCGTTTGTTGTCCGGCTGCGAGCGTTCCATCTTGAACCGAAACCGGAATGACCGTTAGGAAGGAGCTGTCGATGTCCCAGCCGGCCCGAATGTGGAAGTTTGTCGCTAGCTCTTCGTCGGCGTGTACGTCAATGCCGCGATAAACCCCGTTTCCGGCGTTTACCGGCATGCTGATTGGACACGGCGTCGGGTTTCGTCTGGTTTGACAACCCGGAATCGGAATCGGATTGGTTTGACTCGACGGAGCGCGCAGATTCGTCTGATAGAAGTCGGTTACAAAATGCAGCGGCCTGCGCCTTCCGAAAATATGCTCCATTCCAATGTCGAAATCGGTGGCGTGATCCGGCCGAAGATTTGGGTTACCGAGATACACGACGCCGCCGACCGGCACTCGATCGGCTGGAGGCGGCACGAGCAACTCCGAGAGCTGCGGCGCTTGGAATGTCGTCCCCACCGAGGCACGCACGGCGGTCTCGCCGGTTGGCGTCCAGACGAAACCGGCGCGGGGGTCGAAACTGCCCCCGAACGTGCTGAAATCGCTGTCGTACGCGGCAACCGAATAATGAATGTGGCTGGTCGGATCGCCGTTGTAGCGCAAAACGGCGTACCGCTGCGTCTGAGAGAGCGGGAAGGTTTGTACGGGCGGCGCTGCGGGGGAACCGCCCGGCAGCACTTGCGCGACTACCTGACCTTGGACGTAGTTCGTCGAGAGCGCTTCGTCGTTAATATCGTATTTGAACGAGAGCGTGCCGTCGCTGAAACGGTGATCGACCTCCAGCCAGTCGTCGCCCAGCAAATCCCGCTGGTTATACAAGTATTGCAAGGTGTCGGCTCCCGGGCCGGACACCGACTGTGAGTTCAACGTCGTCAAATGGCTGAGCTGCAACATCGTTGCCGGCGCGTCGTCGATCTGCTGACCCCCCAGCGGCAACTGCGCGTCGAGTCCGTAGTTCGCCTGGTGAGCGTCGAGGTTAGTCCCCGCGAAACTCTGATAGCCACCGGATTCACCGTTGTCAAGCGGCACGGCGGCATTTCCAGCGTGGAGCGCGCCGTCGCCACCGCCTCCGCCGAACCCGGGCGGCGTGTACGTCGTCAACAGCGCCGACTCGTCTTTATACACGGTTTGATCGCGAAAGTTGAGCTGGATGTAGCCGTATCCGTTGTCGCCGCCCAACTGATAGCGCAGCTTGGACAGCAACGACCTACCGATCGAATCGCTGCCGACGCTTTGCAACGTTTCATCGTTGGTCGGTGGAGCGACTGCGTTTAGCGGAGCGAGAACCGTTTGATTGACCGATCCCGACGAGGTCGTTCCATGCAACGAGACGGCGTAGCCGAACCGGTTTTCCGATCCGGTGCTTTGCAGCGTTTCGCCGAAGGTTCCGTACGAGCCGCCGAAAATCCGCATCAAAGTGTGATCGGTGCTCGTAGGCTCCAGCGTAACGATGTTGACGCCGCCGCCGATCGTGTTGGGGCCGATCAGCGACGACGGTGCGATCCCGTAGACCAGCTGCACCTCTTGCAATGCCGCCGGGTCGAGCAGCGACACGTCGAAATCGCCGGTGTTGCCGTTGTTCATCTGGTGTCCGTCGATATCCACGACCGTCTCGGTTGGATCGGGCCCACGCACGGCGAAACTGACCGTTGCGTTGCTGCCGCCGCCCAGCGGGATGACGGGCGTCGTCGAGAGCTGGCTCCAGAGCATAGGCGCCACGGACGTCGTGCCCGCCGCGGCCGCTTGTTGGGCGCTCATTGAAATCGTTGGGGCCGATGCAGTCGAGACCGTCTCGCCGGCGGAGGCACGTACCTCACCAATGACCGTCAACGAGTTCGTCGTCGCCTGAGATAGCACGATCGAGAGCGTCGAGTTCGACCCGTTGAGCGTGACCGTTCGTTGCGAGATCGGCTGATAGCCGGGGGCCGAGGCGCGCAGTGCGTACGTGCCTTCACGAACGTGATGCAGGACGAACTTGCCGCGTGCGTCGGTTCGGTCCGTTCTGGAAACGTCGGGCATCGAAATCGTGACTGAGGCTCCGGCAATCGGCGCTCCGTCGTTGGATCGGACCGTTCCGTGTACCTTGAAAGTATCGTCATCCGCCGAGGCGGCGCGCAAGCATGCCGCACAAAGAGCGGCAACCAGAGCAATAAACGCGCATGCAACGCGCGTGCAACCGCGAGGGTTTCGCATTGGGACTCCTGTAAAGCGAGTGGTTTAGAACAGAGCTAAACGGAGAGCGTTACAGGAGGTCCGCGTTTGGAGAGACGCGACGCGTGGGACGCGCGGCGCCGAAAGGTCAAACAATAGCGATCGAGCTCGCACGAAAGACGACGAACCGAATCGCCGCTCCAACGCATGAGCGTTTCGAGAATGGCTACGATTGCGTCGCGGTACGAGATAAGCCAACGCGCGAGCGCAAAGATAAGCGCAGCCACCAGACTCGCACAAACGGCGGTCGTGACCAGACCTACGAGGAGCGAGCCGCCGAAAGCGTCGCCGATCTGGCGTACCGCCGTGCCGTCGAGCCTTCCATCCAGCCATTCCATGGCAGGAACGAGCACACAACTCGCCGTGACCGCGCCCATCGAATATCCCACGGCCTCGCGCATGCCGTAGACAGCGCGGACCAGCCGCGTACGATTTCGTTGGGCGATTTCGCAACAGCCGCGCAGCCCTCGCGCGACCAAAATGGCTGCGATCGCGAGGGCTACGCCGCTGATCAGCTCGCGCGAGCTGTGATGAAGGTGATCGTAACTATCGGTGGCGAGGGCATAATCGCCCACCACGTCGATCGCGACGTGCGCAAGTACCGCTCCGGCTGCAGCAGCACATAAGGCAAGCGAAAGAAGCGTCCTAAAGCCGAGGCGCACACCGGTTGCGCTTCGACGTTCCAGGCGCTCGTCCTACGGTTTAGTGGGCGCCATCCAGACCGTGCCGCCGGCCCACTTGACTTCCACGGGTACGCACATCGACGTCGGCGCACCGGCGTAGGTGACGTCGTTGTACAGGGGTAGCGTATGGTCGATCGTTACGCCGGGTGAGAAGGATCCGGCATCCGTAACGCGGCGAAGATAATGCATTGACGCGTTACGGTATCCCACCGCAAAGGTCACGCTCGAAGCCGTCCTATGGCCAAGGATGACGTAAACGATGTGTGTGCCGTTCGCATTGTGGCTCATCGGCTTCGGCTTGGCGATCGTGCAGCTTTTTATAAGAACCGGCGTCGACGCGGCTTGCGCCGGCCCGATCGTTGCGGCTGTCGCCACGAGGCCAACCAGAGACGCAATGAGTAAACTACCGAAAGGTTTCATTTAGTTTTTGCTCCTGATGCAAGGGAAGTAAGCAGGTGCTGGCTGTTCTTCGAACGACGCCCTAACCCCTCGGAAGACGGCCCGCGCGGGGTTGAGGCCGGTCTCCGCGAAAAACCAGGCAACCAATGGCTTTGCGGCCTCTCGCCATCGACGACATTCCGCAGATCGCTTGGACTGCCACCTCGGGCGGCCGGATGCTATCGTTCAATTGCGCGTGGTATGAGCACGTCGGGCGGATCCGGCGCTCGAACGCGACGCCGGCATCGCTGGAGAAGCAGTGGTGGGCGGCGGTTCATTGCGACGACCGTGCGCGCTCCCGGCAGGCGTGGCAGAGCGGAATTGCGAGCCGCGCAGGTTTCGAGCTCGAGTTGCGGTTGTTGCGCGCGGACGGAATGTACCGGTGGAATCGTCTCTTCGTCTCGCCGTTCGACGAAGCGCCGGATGACAGAACGGGTTGGCTCGGCATCTGCACCGATATCGACGACTACAAGCGCCAAGGTCAAATCTTTGCCTTTCTCGCGCAAGCCGGTGAAGTGCTTGCGGAATCGCTCGATTTGCAAGCCACACTCAACCGTTTGCTCGCCATCATCGTTCCGGAGTTTGGCGATTGGGCCGCAATCGATCTCTTCGACGAAGACGACCGCTTAAAGACCGTCGCGGCGATTCACGCCGATCCGAAGAAGACGCGTCCGGTGAAGCGTCTCGTCGGGCGCTACACGCACGATCGGCGCTACGAGCCCGCCATTGCCGCCGCCCTGCGAAACGGTCGGCCGATCGTCATCCGCGAAGTGAACGTCGAGCTCCTCGAAAAAGTTGCTAGCCGTAACCTGCTCGAAGTGATTCGCGAGCTAGAGCCGCGCTCGGCCGTCACCGTTCCGCTACGCACGCGCGGGCGAACGATCGGATCGCTCGTCGCGTACTGGTCGCAGACTCCGCGGCGATATTCCGACGCCGATTTACCGCTCTTCGAAGAGCTGACGAAGCGCGCGGCCGTTTCGATCGAGCATGCGCGCCTTTACGAACGCGAGCGCGAGATCGCCGCGGAGTTTCAGCGTGCGGCGCTACCGATTTCGCTTCCCCAAGTGCGGGGCATGCGCTTTGATGGCATCTACGTGCCGGCCAGCGACCGCGAGTTGCTCGGCGGCGACTGGTACGACGCGCTGCGTCTCAACGACGGGCGCATCGTCATTTCGGTCGGCGACGTGGCCGGCAGCGGTCTGTCTGCGGCGGTGATCATGGCCTCGATGCGACAAGTCATTCGCGGGGTCGCGCAGGTCTACGCCGACCCGATCGCGATGCTCGACGCCGCCGATCGCACGCTGAAAACCGAGTATCCCGACATGTTCGTCACGGCATTCGTCGGCGTGCTCGATCCGGTCGCGCGGACGTTCGCGCACGCATCGGCTGGGCATCCGCCACCGTTCCTGCGCGATGCCTCGGGCACGGTGACGCCGCTCGGCGAGAGCGGACTGCCGCTGGGTTTGCGCGTTCGCGGCGAGATCGCCACGACGACGCCGCTACCCGCTTCTGGCCTTTTGGTTTTCTACAGCGACGGTCTGATCGAGTCAGACCGCAACGTCGTGCGTGGTTACGAACGGCTCATGGCGGCGCTCGCTCGCCCCGAGATTGCGAGCGGCTCGAGTCCAGCCGGCGGGCTTTATCGCGCGATGCTCAAGCGCGGTGGGAACGACGACGTGGTCGTGTTGACGTTACAGCTCGAGGCGCCTGAGGCCAACGTTCACGACGGCAATGGCGAAGGCGCGCAGCGGTGGACCTTCGATAGTAATGACGCGCCCCGAGCGCACGCGGCACGCCACTCGTTCGTCGAGGCCTTGCGCGACGCCGGCCTGCGTCAAAAACAACTCGATGCGGCGGAACTCGTCTTCGGCGAGCTGCTCGGCAACGTTGTGCGCTTTGCTCCCGGACCGGTCGAGATCGTCCTCAATAGGACCCACGCTGCCGCGCCGGTTCTTCACGTGCTCGATCGCGGTACCGGCTTTACGTTCGCGCCAAAGCTGCCGTTAGATCTGCTCAGCGAGCGCGGCCGCGGGCTCTACATCGTCTGGTCGCTTGCGGAAGACTTCAACGTGACGCCGCGCCACGACGGCGGTGCGCACGCACGTGCCGTGCTTGCGATCGTTTAGGTACGTAAGACCAACCTCGGCGCGGCGCGCTAGGAAGCCTATTGTTCCGAGTCGGATAGCGTTCTGGCGGGAGCGTGTAGGAATCGAACCTACCAGCCGTCTTGCGACGGCCTCATCGATTTTGAAGACCGTGCGAACCACCAGATCCGTACGCTCCCACGAATGCGGAGTGCCTTATTTTATAGGGACTTTCGGAAAGTACTGTCCGGCAGCGATGTCCGCCGCGAGCCGATTTGCCGATTTATTGCCGATCACTGCCTTCAGGCCAGCTTTGCGAGGGCGGCTTGGATCGCCTCATCGACCTTAGCTGCGCCCTCTGCCTGCATACCTTCCAAGACGTGCGAATAGAGGTCGAGGGTAATCGCAACGCTGGAATGTCCAAGCCGTTCGCTGACGACCTTCGGATGAACCCCGGCCCTGAGAGCATGCGTGGCGTGGGTGTGCCGCAGATCGTGGAAGCGCACCTTGGTGACATCGACGTGGCTTATGAAAGCCCGGAATGCGTCAGAGAGGCGCTGAGGAGGAATCGGATTGCCATCCTCTTGCCCGACTACAAGGTCCAGGGACGCATAGTCCTCCTTGAACTTCCAGCGGTCCCTCCCTTGGCTCGTTTTGTGTTTCTTCAGGATGCCGAGGAGGAGGTCGCTTAGACTCACCGTGCGTCTGCTACTAGCCGTTTTCGGCGGCCCGAAGTGGAGCCTGCCTTTCGGTTGGCTTAGGGACTGTACCACGGAAAGTTGCTTTCGATTCCAGTCTATCGCAGACCACCGCAACGCCAAGATTTCTCCTCGCCTCAAACCAGTCAGCAGAGCGATAGCAACGGGAACGTAGAGTTCGCTTCTTGACTCAACTGCCCGCAATACCTTAGCTGCCTCGTCTTCATCGAGCACCGCCATTGCGATCTTGCTGCATTTTGGCGGTTTGACCGAGTCGAATATGTTGCTTGCAACGAGTTGCATGCGTAGCGCCTGCTGAAATGCATTCCTTAGGACGCGGTGATGATGAACAATACTTCGAGCAGACAGCCCCCCACGCTTCTTGTCCATGCGCTTTTCAGAAGCCCAGCTCGCGTAGAGTTCCTGAATCTGATACGGCTGAACCTTCGATACGCGTAGGTGCCCTATCGCGGGAAGGGCGCGGAGGCGAATGACCTGTTCATAGCGCTCCACCGCCGCGATCTCTTCTATTTCGTTATCCATTTGATTGTGTGCTCGGTAATAAGCGATGTTCTCCTCGAGCACCGCTATCGCTGGGAGGCCGTTGACAAAGTTCTCTATTGCCTTCTTTGGGATGGTGCGTTTCCCGTAGTATTCGGTGAAATACATCTTCCGCTCGTCGAGCAGTTCGCGAAGCCGACGCGTCGAAACATGCAGTATCCTTGCGGCTTCTGAAACGCTCACTGGATCTTTCTCTTTGATTTCTTTCTTAGGTTGCGGTTGGCGAACAGGGCGTGGGACTTCAGGTAGTGGGTGAAGACGGCTCCGGCGATCTCAGCAGGGTGACGGTCCGAATCTGGACGCTTCGCGATCTCTCCCGTCTGCCCGCCATGATGCAGGGCGAGGCCGCCTAGCTTTGAAAAGGGGGCCTTCCTGAGCTAGCGCCTGCCAGGGGGTTGACAATTATTGCCCTAAAGGACTACAACTCTTGAGCGATAAGTGAAGCCAAAGCGACCGCAAGCGCCGGTTACGATCATGTATCATGCCGACGCCGAAGAGTCTATGAGATCAGAACTCGATCCTAGGACGGCCGCTGACGTGACTGCCCTTATTGACGACCTCGATGGAAGAACGCACCAAGAAATCGTCGCCCGCCTTGATGAAAGGACCGAGCGTAAAATATACCAGCTTGAGAAAAGTCACCCGGCGGGCACCCTTCGGGTCGTTTTTGCTTGGGGCAAGGGCTGCCTCTGGTTTATAGGAGCCTTTGTGAAGCATAATGACCCGGAAGGGGAACGCTTTATGAAGCATATCCGGCCGCGAGCAAAGCAAGTCGAAAAGTTGGGAGTTGATGACTGATGGGACAAGCAAGTAAGTCTAAAACGGCGAGAGAGTTTTCGGAACTCTTCCGTAGTGATCCGGAACGTGAGCGGCTTTACCGTGAAAGCCAGATTCGGTTTGGATTGTCCGACCGTATGACTGAGATGCGTAAGCAGCAGGGCCTGTCTCAGGTAGAGCTGGCGGAAAGGGTTGGTTGTCGGCAATCCTTCATTGCGAAACTTGAAGGCGGCGCTTACGACAAATGCGAGATGAGCACGCTTAGAACGTTTGCCAGCGCGATGGGGCACGACATCAATATTAGCCTTATGTTTTACCCCCTTCAAGCAGCCTTCTTTACCGGCAAATCGTCCGCTGGAGAACTTGAATCTGTCTTGTTCTCGCAGGATATCCTTTGTGAGAGCCTTAGCAGCATTGCAGTAGCTCGTTGGAGCCGTGGGGGAACTGACGTCCTGCGCGAAAGCACTTGCTCTAGTTTCGGGGAATCCGCGACTGCCGCGTAAAGTCTCAGCCCCTAAGCTCGCGCCTCGGCAGGCACCATCTCAGGAAATAAAGCCCGAGATAGTGCCTCTCCCCCAGGCCGTGTGGCGCATTGTTCATGAGACAGTAGCCGGCCGGATCAGGCATCGTGCGCTGCTGGAGGTCTTACAATCCAATGAGGCGTTCGACTTTGAAACCTACAAGCAAGTATACCTAAAGCTGTTGGAGCGTGATGCAGCAGCGTTAGTCTCGAAGCTAATACTAAAAGACGACAACTTCACCAAGCTATTTGGTGGGTGGCAAGCCGCAGATAAGGAGCGCTACGGGACTGAGGCGTGGCCTCCGCCGAAGCGAGCGACGCCAGCCAAGACCTCACGGGTTGTGACCCGACGAAAGTGAAGCTCTAGCCAAAGTGTCACACTCGCGGCCGCCCGATCTCTCGGGCCAGGAGTCAAATAGACCCACTACCTAACTTCAGGCAATATTGACCTCTTCGGCGTACGGTCATGTCGTTCTGTCGTCGATCGAAGCGGGGCCGGTAAATATTGTTGGTCCAGTGAAACTTCGCCGTCCAGAATACCAATGATCTTGCTTCGAGGGATAAGAACTCTACGCCTCAATCGAACGCTGATCGGCCCAAACCGCTGACGGATGGTGCTTCGGCTTGTTCCCAAGAGCGACGCCGCTTCGGAGAGCGTATACACAGGTTTGGTCAGTCCGTGCAGGTCACCCGGCTGAGTCTCCTTCGGGACAATCGGTACGGGCCGCTCTCGCACAGAATATTCGACCCTAGCGGCCCGATGATCCAGAATCATCAGCGACACGAGCCCTAAGGCTTCATCTGCCGTGTCGGCTTGCACTTCGTAGGCGAGTCGCGCCTCGACCAGATATGATTTCATTGTGAGAGGTCGCGTATGGGAGCCGATAGCTCCTCTAATCCACGCGGTGACATAAAGACGAAGCTAAGCCGAAAGCAGGGCCGAAATAAGTTTAGTGTTCCAGAAAGGAGCTATGGTCGGAAAGCCGCAGTCCGCCGAGCACGCGATTACCAAGCTTCCCATGGGGTCAGGCGCATCCCAGAGTTCCCCGGCGAGGCGGTGCGATCCAGTGATGGGCACTATAGCTTTTCCCGCGGGATACTACACAAGGCCCCTCCAAACTTCCGGTCCGGCTGACGATCGAGAAAAGGGGTATGCGCAGCGAATCCACAGCATGCCCTTGGCGAATGCTTAGCGGTGAATAGATGGGTTCGGCGTCTCTTGCATTTGCGCCATCTCCGATTCTAACCTGTTTTGTAGGTCACTCATTTTTGCCGTGATCGTTGCCCATTGCGCGCTGCTATCGGCTTCCTCTTCGTCAGATGCTTGGAATAACGAGCCAACATTTTCCGAAGCATTCAGATTTTGACCATTCACTTCGGCAGTCAGAAAGTCGCTTATTTGTCTGGCGGCTCGCCACCAATCGGCTGTATACTTTCCATCTGCCTCAGCAGCAGTCGTTATTTCCGACAAAAGATTGTTTGTCGTCGTCATGCCGTAGCATGGTTCTAATGCGGTTGCTACACTTCTCGCTGCGTCCGCCCTTTCTTTAGCAAGTTGCTCGAGTTGCTCCACATCTTCTAGCTCAAGCTGGACGTCCTGGAGGGCGACGTTGGCGTCCACGGGTGGGTTGTGGTAAAGGTTTGTGCGGTCTTGACTTGCGGAAGACGCCGCGCCCTGCTGAGCCGTAAAGCTATCGTCATCAGCATGAAATTGCTTCATAGCCGTAGCGAGTTTGTCGTCCACATCCTTAAGAGCTTTATACTTTGCGAGCATTGCATCCGCTGCCGCAGCAACCTCAGCAATCTGTTCTTGCTGCGCAACGTCGTCTTTATGACGTTTAAGTAAATATCCGCCGCCTGAAGTTGCCCGGCTCTCGTG
>PMUK01000178.1 GCA_003166915.1 Candidatus Cybelea palsarum | reverse complement strand
CTGTACGAAATGCGTCCGAACCGCAGCGGTCCCGCCCATACGTCGGGCGCTCTCGCCGAGCTGGTTTGCAGCAACTCGTTTCGCGGCGCAGCGCTCGAAAACGCCGTCGGCTTGCTCAAAGAAGAGCTCGCACGACTGGGATCGCTCATCATCACGTCGGCGCGCGAGAGCGCCGTTCCGGCCGGCGGAGCGCTGGCCGTCGATCGTGCGCGCTTCGCCGCGTTGGTCGAATCGCGTATTTCAGGCGACCCGCGGATCGCGCTGCACCGGGAAGAGGTTTGCGAGATTCCGGTGGATCGGCCCGTAATCGTCGCCTGCGGACCGCTCCCTAGCGATGAATTCTTGGCGATACTGGACGGGTTGCTCTCGGTCACCCTTCGACAAGCTCAGGGTGACAATGGGAGGGGGGCGAGGCTTCATTATTACGATGCGGCTTCACCGATCGTGGCGGCCGACTCGATCGACGAATCGTTCATGTATCGAAAGTCGCGCTACGATAAAGGCGATGGCGCTGACTATCTCAACATCCCGCTCGATCGTGCCGCCTACGCGCAACTGCTCGCCGACCTGCGCACGCTCGATCGCCATCCGGCGAAAGACTTTGAAGAGACGCGTTATTTCGAAGGCTGTCTGCCAATCGAGGAGATGGCCGATCGGGGCGACGACGTGTTGCGTTTCGGCCCGCTCAAACCGGTCGGCTTGCGAGATCCGCGCACGGGCGAGACGCCCTTCGCCGTCGTGCAACTGCGCAAAGAGAACGCAGACGCCACCGCGTACAACCTCGTCGGCTTTCAAACGCGACTCGCGTGGCCGGCTCAGAAGGAAGCGTTCGGGAAACTTCCCGGCCTTGCGCACGCGGAGTGGTTACGGCTCGGTGTGATGCACCGCAACACATTCATCGATTCTCCGCGACTGCTCGACGAGCGGCTGCGTTTGCGCGGCACGCGCTGCCTCTACTTCGCGGGTCAGATTACCGGCGCGGAAGGCTACGTGGAGGCGGCGGCGTGCGGCGCGATGACGGGCATCCACGCCGCGCGCGAGATCCTGGGATTGCCGGCGATCGAGTTCCCCCGCGAAACGGCGTTCGGCGCCGTCGTCGCGCACCTGCAGAATCGTCACACCGCCGACTTTCAGCCGTCGAACGTCACCTGGGGCTCCTTCCCAGTCGTGCTTCGACAGGCTCAGCATGACAAGGGGCTTGGCAAGCGGGATCGGCGGAGGATGATGGCCGAGCGCGCGCTCGCCGCCATCGAGAAGTTCGCGTCTGAAACTGTTATGGCGCCGGTCGGGTAAAGATAGAGGCCACATGAAGGTTCGTTCTACTACAATTCTGGCCGTGCGCCGCGACGGAAAGCTTGCGATCGCCGGCGACGGCCAAGTGACCCTCGATAAGACCATCGTCAAGCACGGTGCGCGCAAGGTTCGCAAGATCAGCAGCGGCAAGGTCTTGGCCGGTTTCGCCGGCTCGGCCGCCGATGGTATGACACTGCTCGAAAAGTTCGAAAGCAAGTTCGCGGAGTTCAAGGACCTGACGCGCGCCGCGGTCGAGTTGGCCAAAGATTGGCGGCAGGATCGCGCGCTACGGCGTTTGGAGGCGCTCATGATCGTCGGAAATCCCGAGCATCTGTTCGTGCTCTCCGGTAGCGGCGACGTTATCGAACCCGATCAAGGGGTGGCGGCGATCGGTAGCGGCGGGCCCTACGCTCAGGCGGCCGCCACGGCGCTGCTGCGTAACACCGCCCTCTCGGCGGACGAGATCGCGCGCAAGGGGCTTGAGATCGCTTCCGAGATCTGCATCTACACGAATACCGATATCATCGTGGAAAGTCTTCCATGACCGGCGTACTGGCAACGACGCTCGATCCGGCAACGCTGACGCCTCGTCAAATCGTCGAGGAACTCGACAAGCACATCGTCGGGCAAGGCAAAGCGAAGCGCGCCGTCGCGATCGCGCTGCGTAACCGATACCGCCGCGTCCGCGCCCGCGAAGACTTGCGCGAGGAGATCACGCCGAAGAACATTCTGATGATCGGCCCGACCGGCGTCGGCAAGACCGAGATCGCCCGGCGCCTGGCGGCATTGGTTGGCGCGCCCTTCATCAAGGTCGAGGCGACGAAGTATACTGAGGTCGGATACGTCGGCCGCGACGTGGAATCGATGGTGCGCGATCTCGTAGAAGCCGCTATTCGTACCGTTATGGACGAACGGCGCGAGGAAGTGCGCGATCTTGCTGCGAGCCACGCGGTCGAGCGCGTCATCGACGTGCTTCACCCCGAGACTCGGCCGCCCGGGTCGAACTCGCCGGGAAATCCGCTCGGCGCCGCTCTCGGGTCGATTTTCGGCGGGAACGCTTCCCCACAGCAGCATACGCCGCCGCCGGTAAGCGTCTCGCCGGATGCGCAGCGAGTCCGCGACCAAACGCGCGGTGAGATCGAGCGCGGCTTCTACAACGTTCGGCTGATCGAGATTGAAGTCGAGGAAACCGCATCGTTGCCGATCGGCGTCATTGGCGGCGGCATGGATCAGAGCGGCGATCTCGGTGAGATGCTCGGTGGAATTCTGCCCAAGCGCAAGACGAAGAAGCGCGTCACGGTCGCCGACGCGTTGCGCATCTTCGAGCAAGAAGAGGCAGCGAAGCTCATCGACATGGACGCGGTCAAGCGAGAGGCGCTGCGGCGCGCCGCCGAAGACGGCATTATTTTCATCGATGAGATCGATAAGGTCGCCGGTTCGCAGCAGCGCGGCGGTCCCGACGTTTCACGCGAGGGCGTGCAGCGCGACATCCTGCCGATCGTCGAAGGCTCGACGGTCAACACCAAGCACGGTCCGATCAAGACCGATCACGTCTTGTTTATCGCGGCGGGCGCGTTTCATATGAGCAAGCCGTCGGATCTCATTCCCGAGCTGCAGGGCCGCTTGCCGATTCGGGTCGAGCTCGATTCCCTGACGGCCGAGGATTTCAAGACGATTCTGACCCAGCCCAAGAACGCATTGGTCGAGCAGTACAAGGCTCTGCTTGCCACTGACGGCGTTACCCTCGATTTTCGCGACGATGCGATCGAGCAGCTCGCTAACTTCGCCATGACGGTGAACGAGCAGACCGAGAACATCGGCGCTCGCCGACTACATACCGTGCTCGAGCGCATGCTCGAAGACGTCAGCTTCGAGGCCCCCGAGAACGGGGGCACCGTAGTGGTCGATCGCGACTACGTGCAAAAGCGGCTGGCCGACGTGGTGGCAAACGCCGACCTTTCGGGGTACATTCTCTAAGGCAATTCCCATTAGGGGACACAGGTCCGGCTACCGCGCAACGAGGATTCTTACACCATGAGAAAACCCAAAGGCGTACTCCTCACCGCTCTGCTTTCCGGCGCGGCCATGTTGGCGGCATGCAACGGCGCGAACAATGGCGGTTTCCCGGGTCCGGGCCCCACCTCTGGGCCGACGGGAAACTGCGGCGGCCCGCCGAGTTCGAATAAGCTCGAGGTGCTCAACCCGATACCCAACACGAAAAGCGCTCCTCCGGGAATTAACAACATCTACGTTTCTGCAAAGGGTCAGTTGCCTCCGAGCAACCAGTTCGACTTCTTACTATCGCAGTCGAACGGCTCCACGACGTTTACTGGGCCATTTACGGGTATTAGCAAATCGCAGATCCCGGAACCGCATGCGACGCCGAGCTATTCCAATGCGGTGTACTATGAATCGGCGATCGCAGGTCCGTCTGGATCGGGCTACGTCATCGGCCCGAATCAGTTTGTCAGCCTCTTTTGGAACGATGGCGGTCGGAACTGCAACCCCCACTTCCTCGTGAGCTCCTTCCGAACCAAAAAGTAACAGTAGCGGGCGGCGCGAAGGGCGAATAGCCGCCCGCGATGCCTTATGTCCGCGAAATATTGACCGACGGCCACCCGACACTTCGCCGGGTGGCCAAGCGGGTCAATCCGAAAGAGATTCGCGAGCCGCTTTTTCAGCAGCTCGTCGACGACATGTTCGAAACGATGTACGCGGCGCCCGGCGTGGGCCTGGCAGCGCCGCAGATCAACGTTTCGAAGCGGATCTTCGTCATGGACGTGCACGACGACGAACACGAACCGGCGGTCGTCATCAATCCGAAGATCGAAGAGCTTAGTGAAGAAATCGAGCTTCGCGAAGGCTGTCTTTCGGTGCCCGGCCTCGTCGGCGAGATCGTGCGCTTTAAGCGCGCCGCGGTAAGCGGGCTGGATCGCCACGGCGAGAAAATCCGGATCGAAGGTGAGGGCCTGCTCGCACAGTGCCTGCAGCACGAGATCGACCATCTCAACGGCGCGCTCTACATCGATCGCGCGAAGAATTTACGTCCTGCCGTCACCGAAGAGGAAAAAGAGACGGCGGAGGCGTGAAAACGCTTTTTTTTGGCACCAGCGCTTTTGCCGTGCCGAGCCTTCGCGTCGTTGCGGAGCGCACCCAATGCGCCGGCGCGGTGACGCGGCCGGACCGTCCCGCTGGGCGGGGCCATCGCTTGCAAAGCAGCCCGGTAAAGAGTGCAGCGCTCGAGCTTGGCTTGCGCGTCTTCGAACCGTTGCAACTACGCGGCTTTGCGCGCGACATGGGCGGCGAGAGCTTCGATCTTTTCGCGCTCGCATCGTACGGGCGCATTCTGCCGCGAGAGCTGCTCGCGCTTCCTGCGCTCGGCGCGCTCAACGTTCATCCCTCGCTGCTTCCGAAGTATCGCGGCGCAACGCCGATTCAAAATGCAATTCTACAGGGCGACCGAGAGACCGGCGTCTCCATCATGCTGATGGACGCTGGCCTCGATACCGGCGAGATCGTGTTGCAGCAACGCGTCTCAGTCGAGCCCGGCGAAAGCTACGGCGAGCTTCACGATCGATTAGCGGCGCTGGGCGCGCAGCTGCTCGCGCAGTGCTTCACACTCGCCGAGCGCGGAGAACTGGGCGCGCATCCGCAGATTGGCGAGCCGACCCTGACGCGCCCGATTAACCGAGAGGATCTTCGCGTCGACTTGAGTTGGGCGCCCGAACGCATCGTGCGCGCCGTTTGCGCTTACGCTCCGCAGCCCGCGGCGCGCGCCGAAATCAATGGCGAGGTCGTCAAAATTCTGCGCGCGCACATCGGCGATGCCGGGGAACTGGTCATTGACGAGCTGATCGCGCCAAATCGCGGAAAGATGAGCGGCGAGCAATATCGGCGGTCCATCACCCTTCGACAGGCTCAGGGTGACAAAGGGTGACTGCGCGTGAGTTAGCGCTGCGCGTCGTGAGCGACGTCTTTCCGCCTGAGGCTCAGGCGAGTGCGCGTAGTGCGCATGCTGCCTTCGATTACCGCGTGCGACGCTCGGACTTGAGCGAGCGCGACGTGGCGTTTGCCGCCGAGCTTGCCTATGGCGCAATCAAAATGCGTCGCACGCTCGACTGGTATCTTTCCCTCGACCCGGCGCAGGATGAAAAGAATAAAGCGTTGCCGCCGGCGATCCGCGAGCTGTTACGTCTAGCCATCTACGAGCTGGTTTACACGCATGCCGACGAATATGCGACGCTCTTCGAGTTCGTTAACTTAGCAAAGCGTTTCGGTCATCGCGGGCTGGCGAACCTAGTCAATGCGGTGCTGCGCCGGTTTCTTCGCGAGCGGCCGGCGGCGCCGGTCCCAGAGCTTTTCGTCGACGAAGATGAGTATCTGGCGACAGGCTATTCGTTGCCGACGTGGCTCGTGCGCCAGTGGCGGGAAAGCTTTAACGGGCGGCTCGAGGAGGTCTGCGCCGCGGTCAATGCTCCGGCGCAAACGGCGATCGTCGTCAATGCGCTGCGATTAACGATCGACGAGGCGGAAGCGCAGCTTGCATCGGCGGGAGTAGAAACGCACCGGTCGTCTTTCGTAGCGGAGGCGTTGCTGGTGCTGCGGGGGCAGGTCTCGGAGGCGACGGGCGACGGCCGTTGGTGGCCGCAATCCGAGAGCTCGGCGATGGCCGCCGCCGTCCTCAATCCGCAGCCCGGCGAAAGCGTTTTGGACGTCTGCAGCGGGCGCGGAAACAAGGCGCTGCAAATCGGAGCGCGCCTCGGGCGCGAAGGGAGACTGCTCTGCATCGAACGCGATGCGCGCAAGGCTGCCACGCTCGCGCAGCGCTTGGAGCGAGCGGACGTTATCGGAGGTATCCTGACCGGCGACGCGACGGCGGCGCTGCTTCCGGCAGAAGAGCAATACGACCGAGTGCTGCTCGACGCCCCATGCTCGGGCACCGGCATCGTCGGGCGCCAGCCCGAGGCGCGGTGGAAGAAGCAGAGTACCGACGGTGAACGCCTGGCCATTACGCAGCGAGCCCTTCTCGAACAGGCAGCTCGTCACGTCCATCCGTCCGGCAGCCTAGTCTACGCAGTTTGTTCGACGGACCCGCGCGAAACGACGGAAGTGATGGAGTGGTTCTTGGCACGAGAGAACTTCAAACGCAGCCCGATATCGGCGGCCTACGAGTCGCTGTTGACCGATGCCGGCGACGTGCTCGTGCCGCCCGGGATCGACGGGCGCGATGGATTCTATATCGCGCGACTGGAGCGTCGAGGGTGAGCTTCTTGGCGAAGATCGAACAGGCGTGCGCGCTCTTTATCGAGCGAGCTTTCGCAAAGACGTTCCCCAGCGACGTCGAGCCGCCGCAGATCGCCCGGAAACTCGTCTCGACGATGCAAGCGCAGACTCGCGCCGATAACGGCCGTTTGAGCGCGCCTGCCGCGTATGCGGTCTACGTGAGTCCCGAAGATTTCGAGCGACTCACGGAGCACGCCGAGTATTTGCAGCGAGCTTGGGCCGAGCTTTTACACGATCTGGCCGCGAAAGTCGGCGTCACTTTTACCGATGGCGAGGCGCGGGTCGCAATGGCGCCCCGCGAAAGCGTGCCGCTGGGCGCCGTTGCGATTGAGGTGGGGGAGGCGGCGACGCGCAACGCACACTTTTCTTTGCGGATGGTCAAGGGCGTGCCGCCCGATAGGGTATATTCCATCGGGGGAACGACCCGCGTGGGGCGAGGCGACGAGAGCGAGATCGTCCTGGTCGATCCCAGCGTTTCGCGCGCCCACGCGATCGTTGAAATTGACGGTGCGCGGCCCGTCGTCCGGGACCTCGGCTCGACGAACGGCACCTTCGTCAACGGCCGGCGGGTGAGTGTCGAAGCCTTGCGCGACGGAGACGAGCTGCGATTTGGAAACACGCGAATGAGATTTGAATCGGCATGATCGTGCTTGGCGTCATCGGCGGCTTCACGACGCAGATGCGCATCGGATCGCTGGAGATTACCGCGGCCCTGGCCGTCGTGGCGGTCCTGGCGGCGCGTCCGCGCGTTCGCGCGGCCGTGGAGATAGGCAGTGTAACGCCGATGCAGGTAGGTCTTGAGATCGTCGAGCGAAGCGGGCGCCGTCCGCATCACGTGCGTCCACCCGTAGAAATCGGCCGCGCGAAAGATGCCGGCGTGTCGCTGCCGGATCAAGAGGTGAGCCGGGAGCACGCTCGTTTGTCGAGCCACGACGGCGTCGTCTACGTCGAAGACCTGCGCAGCCGCAACGGCACCTTCCTCAACGGGCGTCGTGTGACCGAAGCGATTGAAGTTCGCGAAGGCGACGACATCGATGTCGGAACGACGCGCATCGTCGTGACGTCGGTGCGCGCCGGATGACGCTTGCAATCCGGGGGGACCGGACGTCGTGTTTGAGTTTGCAACTCGGCCCGGGCACGTGGCTGCTGGCGGTCGCCCGAGGCTTTGGCCAGATGGGCGGCCTTCCAATCGAGTCCGCGCTGCTCGCGCGACTTCGCGCCGAGTGCCAAGGCCGGATGCGCAGCCCGCTCTTCCGGCGTGCCATCGATCGGCCGCAGGCCGCCGCGACGGCGATGTTAGCCGTTTTGGCGCGCGTGAACGGCGTGCTCTACGCGAACACGGCGAACCACGACGATTACGTGGCGGCGGCGGCATCGTTGACGGCGGTGATCATCGTGCAGGGCTCGGCCTATGTGATTCACGTGGGAGCGACGGCGGCGTATCTGGCGCGTGCCGGCGCGATCGCGCCGCTCTGCGACGACGACGTGATGGAGGAGCGGCCGATCCCCGTGCTGATACGCGCGTTTGCCGCCGCACCGACGCTCGACGTCGGCATCTCAAACGTGAGACTGATTCCCGGCGATGCGATCGTGCTGCTCGGACGGCGCATCGCGGGAGCGAGCGAACGACGCACGCTCTTGGACCGACTGGAAGCCAGCGAACTTGGCGAGCAGATTCTCGTCGCACGTTTCGAAGAGGATGCGGGAGCGATCTCCCCGGCGCGCGGCGCGACCTTTTGCACCTCGAGAATCGCCCGCGCGGTGACCGGCATCGCGGCGGCGATCGGTTTTTTTGCGGCCGCGGTGCTCGCGCACTGAGCGCCTTACTCATTCGGCGTCTGACGCCAATGAGCGTCGCGCTGGCCGTTGCAGCGCTGACGCTCTCCTTTGCGCCGGCTGGGGCGATTGGGCCACCATGGATGCTCGTTGCGCTGGGCGTGCTTGCGATGGCGTGGGTCCTGTGGCAGCCTGCAACGAGCGTTCGCGACGACGTCATCCCCGCGCTCGCGGTCGTGCTGGCGGCGCTCGGGCTCGCGATGGTCGCGAGGCTTTCGCCGGATTTAGCGCGTCGCCAGCAGCTTTGGCTGCTCCTCTCGCTCGGCTTAGCTCTCGTCGCCGGCCCCGCGTTCACGCAGTTTCGGCGCTTCGCGGCATTCAAATATCTCTGGGTCGTTGCTTCGCTCGCGCTCTTCGGACTGCTGATTCTCTTCGGCGTCGAGATTAACGGTGCTCGCCTGTGGATCAAGGTTGGGCCGGTTCAATACGAACCCATCGAGCTGATCAAACTCTGCATCGTGCTCTTCTTGGCGGCCTATCTCGCGGAGATGGCCGACGTCATTGGTGCGGCGCGGGCGTGGTCGTTGCGCGCCAACCTCAAATATCTGGGCCCGCTCTTTATCGGTTGGGGCGCCTCGATGGCGATCTTGGTCGTGCAGCGCGACCTCGGCATGGCGACGCTCCTGCTCGCGACATTTGCTACGCTGCTCTTCGTGGCGACGCGCCGAATCGACATCGTGGTCTTCGGCGCGCTATTGTTTGCGGCCGGCGCATTTTGGTCCGTGCATCATTATCCGTACGTGCAGACGCGCATTGCCGTCTGGTTCCATCCCTTCGCCGATCCACTCGGCGCCGGATATCAATCCTCGCAAGCCTACTATTCGCTGGCGGCGGGCGGTTTGGCGGGCACGGGTTATCGGCTCGGCCATCCGCAGTTCATTCCGGACGTGCCGACCGACTACGTCTACGCGGCGCTCGCCGAGGAGTTCGGCCTGATCGGTGCGATCGTCGTCTTGGCGATCTTCCTCGATCTCGTGCGCCGCATTCTCGCCACCGGGCTCGAGCAGCCCGACCTGTATACGAAGCTGCTCGCCACGGGGCTCGGTGCGACGCTCGGGTTTCAAGTCGTCATCATCGTGGCCGGAGTGATCGGCCTGCTGCCGCTGACCGGCATTACGTTGCCCTTCATCTCGTACGGCGGAAGTTCTTTGGTTGCCAATTTCTTGCTCGTGGCACTCGTCTGGGCGATGAGCGCTCGGCCTCGGAGGATCGCGTGAGAATCGTTGTTTCGCTCGTACTGTTGGTAGCCGTAGCGGGCTGCGCCAAGAGTTCCCGCGGCGCAACCGCAGCGGCTTACGCATCGGCCGCGGCGATGAGGAATCCGGCGTCGGCCAGCGATGGCGCGACGGTCTATCTTACCGATTGCTCCAGTTGCCATCAAGCTGACGGCCAAGGCGTCTCCGGAGCGTTTCCACCCCTCGCCGGCAACGCCGTCGTGACCGGCAATCCGGTCGCGGTGATTGCGATCGTCAAGAACGGCCTCGAAGGCCGCGTGACGGTGAATAATCTCGCCTACAGCGGCATCATGCCGAGCTGGAAGGGCCAGATCTCCGACGATCAGATCGCTGCGGTCATCAGCTACATTCGCAGCGCCTGGAACAATCACGCCGGCGGTGTGAGCGTTTCCCAGGTACAGTCCATCAAATAGACGCGACTTTCCCTAAATCGAGGCGCTCGCCGAACTCATGCTCGAAGAGCGTTTCGACGTACTCGTGCATGCCGGGGTCGCCGTGGCGCAAGCGTGCGCGCGTCGCCCGCGGCCACGGCGAGGCGCAATCGTTGGCCTCGACGTACGCGCGCAGCGATTCGGCGAAGTATTCGTCGACGCCGGTCGCGGCGTAGGGCGTCACGAACGTTTGGGCGTTGGCGAAAAGCGCGCGAACTTGCGGGTCGATGCTGCTGCGATAGACGCCGCCGCCGAGCGCGCAATCGAGCGCATGGCCGAACTCGTGCGCGACGGTCATCGGGCTGCGCGACCGCAAGAAAAGCGCGCGTTCTTCGACGACGAAAAGTCCGGCCGGCGGCGCCGGCCAGGCATCCACGTCGATTCCCAAGCGCGCCAGAGCCGGCGAGGCCTCCCGATAGAACTCGCCGGCACGCAAGAGCAGAATGCGGATGCGGCTTCGCAGCGCGTAGGACAGGGCGCCGTGACCGAAGCGGAGCAGGGTCTCCAGCACGGGCGGTTCCGCGGCGCGGCGACGGTCGCGTTCGAAGAGACGGCGGGCGGTAGCCAGTGCATCCTTCTGCATCAGCCCATCGTCGCGCCGGAACGTTGCCGAGCGGTTGCGGCGGGGTTTTCAGAATTTTTTCACATCCCCAACGTAGCCTGGAGGCATGAAACGTTTTGCGATTGCTACAATTGCCGTGCTGGCCTTTGCCAGCTGTACCGGCCACTCCAGCATGCTTCCGGGCGGGTCGACGACCTCCGGGGCGGCGCCCGCCGGCCATGGCGTCGGTGAGGACACTACCTCGATTTTGAAGCTGCTCAAGAAGCAGGTCGTCATCGGCTCGACGATCGATCCGAAGTTCGGGCAGCTCAACCCTTACGGACTGACGGTTGCGACCTCGACCGCCGGAGACTTCACCGCGGGCGATCTCGCCGTCTGTAACTTCAATGATAAGAAGAACGTGCAGGGCACCGGCTTTACGATCGTTGCGCTGCATCCGACGCCGGGTTCGAAGCCGCTGCTCGTCTCCTCGAGCAGAACGCTGCTCGGATGCGCGGCCCTGGCGTTGAGTCCGTCGGATGACATTTGGGCCTCGGCGTTCGCCGCGAACGACGTTCCCATCATCTCGCCGTCCGGCAAATCGGAAGGGAACATCAAAGGCAAGCCGTTCAACCACCCCTTTGGACAGGTCTTCGCGCAGCCGAAAACGGCAAGCCCGGTCTTCTATGTAAGTGACGCGGGCGCGGGAACGATCGTTCGCATCAACCTCGGATCGACGTTCACCTTCGATGTGATCGCAAAGGGCTTCGCCGTCAATCACGGCAAGCCGGGCAGCATCTTGGCGCCCTCGGGGTTGGCCTACGATGCCAGCATCGACACGCTCTACATCGTCGACGGCACGAACAATACCGTCGTCTCCTTCGATAACGTCACGACGATACCCAACGGCGGCATCATCGTGGAAAAAGGCGGAAAGACGTTCAAAGGGCCGTCCGCCGGCGACGCCACGCTGGTTTCTTCCGGCTCTCCACTCGACGGTCCGATTAGCTCCGCGCTCTTACCCAACGGCAATCTCGTGATCGGAAACACGGGCAATCCCAGCGGTCAGAATATCATGGTCGAGATGACGCCGAGTGGTAAGATCCTCGATACGCGCAACGTCGATAAAGGCGCGTCGGGCTCAATCTTCGGCATGGTGACAACGGGCACCGACGACTCGAATACCAAGCTGTACTTCAACGACGATAACAACAACAATCTGCAGGTCTTGGAAAAGTAGGCCCCAACTCGCCCGTTCGATCGGGCTCCCATCGTATACAATCACCGTCGCAGCTTTTCTCGGAGCTGCGACGGTGACGTTTCGATCTTTCAAGCCTCTCCGGCGCAAGGGCCGAGCGCCGGCGTAGTGTCGGCGAGCCGAGCCAGCTGCAGCAGTTCTTTTACGGATCGCCGCACCGGCTTGCGCGCTCGTTCGCGAACAGGACGGACGATGCAGGCGCGGCTAAGTAGCCGGTAAGATGATGGCGTTAAGCGACAGGCTTCGTGCCTTAGTATTCGGGGTTGCCGTTGCGGTGCTTGCAGGCTGCGCCGTTCCGTCCGGACAGACCGCCCCGCAAAACCCGGTAGCGAACAGCCGGCCGAGCGCACAGTCGCTGTTGGTCTCGTTTTTGCGCCGGATGAATCAGGCTCCGACTCGACTCGATCATCGCGCGTCGTGGATGGCGCCCGACTCGAAAACGCAGAACTTGCTCTATCTATCGGACGGCGGTGCCGATAAGGTCCTGGTTTACTCGTATCCAGCCGGCAAGAAGGTTGGAGCGCTGACGCAGCTGCAGGATCCGGCTGGGGTGTGCTCCGATACAGCGGGCGACATTTGGGTTGTGAACTCGGCTTCATTTACGATCGTAGAGTGCTCACACGGCGGGACGAAGTCCAAGGCGACGCTCAGCGATGCCGGCACGCAGAACCCTTTGGGTTGCTCCGTCGATCCGGCGACGGGAAATCTGGCGGTAACGAATTTGGGAGCTGCGAGCGGCGGAGGAAGTCTGTCGATCTATACCGGCGCGAAAGGCAGCGCCAAGAAATTCCAAGATTCGGATCTGACGTACTTCTATTTTTGCGGGTACGACGATGAGGCGAATCTCTTCGTGGATGGCCTCAACAGCTCGTATGGTTTTGTACTCGCCGAACTTCCCAGCGGCAGCGGAAAGCTCCAAACGATTAGCCTAACCGGGACCGTTGATTTTCCGGGCGGCGTTCAGTGGGACGGCTCGGACGTAGCAGTCGGCGATCAGTACTACCAAGGCAAACATACGTCGGCGATTTACCAGATCTCCGTCTCGGGGTCGGCTGGAACGGTAGAAGGTACGACGACGCTCACCGGCAGTTGCGACGCCCTTCAATTTGCGATTCAGGGGAGTACCGTAGTCGCGCCAGACGACTGCACGAGCACTGCGAAATACTATCTTTATCCCGCGGGCGGCAGCCCGACCAAAACCATTAGCGGGCTCACCTATCCCGTCGCTGCAGCCGTCAGCGCTGCCCAGTAAGAGCGCGGCGCCGCGCCGCCTCGCAGTCGCCGGCTTGAAAGGCCGGGGGTCGTTTCACAAGGTTACACCGACCAGCGCGCAACGAGCTTGGACGCCGCCTTCGACTTTAAACAGAAGCCGCGCGCCTTCACCGCGATTCCCTCGAAGTATCCAATGTCGCAGTTCTTGCGCGAACCGCCATCATACTTGCCCGTCGACACCGAGTAGGGGAGGTCCCCTAACAGGTTGCGGAAAAAGG
>PMUK01000247.1 GCA_003166915.1 Candidatus Cybelea palsarum | reverse complement strand
CGGCGGGTTTAATCGCGGATCGACAATTTCGCTAACTTACTGAGTGTCTGGCGGTATGCCAGTGGGCTCTTCATGGATGAAAGTGGACATCTGATATTTTTTCGGATACGGAATCGGTGTGAAACTGCGCGGCTTTTGCATGAAGTCGAAGCTGTCGGTTAGGCTGTTGGCGCGAGCGTCGGTATACCCGTAGCCGAAGTTCGACGCTCCAAGCAGTGGGAGAGTAAAGACTTCCTCGACGAGTTTTAGGACGCTTCCGAACTCGTATTGCGTGTGAGATACGTAGCCCTTGCGGGCGTACGGCGAGATGATGATGCACGGCACTCGAAAGCCCAGTCCTCGGTAGTCGCGATGCGGCGGCTTCACTGGGTCATAGTATCCACCCCAGTCATCCCAGACCACGATGATCGCCGTCGAGTACCATTGGGGACCGGTTCCGACTGCATTCACGACCGATGCCACCCACGCCGGTCCTCGGTCCGTTGCGAAGCGGCCAGGGTGGTCGGAATCTGGGCCGGAGGGAACGACCCACGTTACTCCTTTTAACCGGCCTTTTCTGGCCGCCTCGAGCACGTCCGTCTGCGGCGTAATGACGTTGGCCCAGTCGGGGCCATATCGCACCGTACGAATCGCGGCGAATGGATTCCAGAGATACACGCCTTTAGGATAAGGATTTGGGGGACCCTGAGTTGGCGTGTAGTACTCCCACGAAACGTGACGCGCATCGAGCGTATCCGCCAGCGTTCGGTACTGTGTCAAGCACGGGAACGGACCGGTACCCTCGGAGATTTCGTCCTCGACATTGATCGTGGACGTTACGGTGTTGTACGGAGAATCGCAGCTCCACGGCCCTGGGTAGTACCTCATACCGCCTGCGCGGGTTAGCGTTCCCGGATAGTTCACTAGCGACAGGTTTTTGGTGATCTCAACGGTGCCCGCGATCAGGTTCTGATGGGCGGTGAAACTGGGGCCGAAATCTGTCGCGAAAAAGTGGTCAGCCAGCACGTACTGCAGGGCCATATTCCAGTACGGACCGGCCTGATCAACGTACTTTGGAGCACCGTTTGGAACGTAGCTGTACGGCCCAAGCGCACCAGTTCCGATTGGGGGGCGCAGGCTCGGGCACTGCGCGACCGTTAGCCTTTCTCGTGGCAGCTGGTAGAAGCCGTCCATACGCCCGTAGTCATATGCCGTCACAGCATCCTGCCAGCAGTGTGAGATGTCCCACTTGCCGCCCCCCAAGGTCTGCGGATGAAGCCGCACTGTAGCGCCGCCTGCCTTGCCGGACGTTCTGGTGGTTGCTCCCGGGAAGCTCATGAAGAGATTGTTGAGGGTGCGGTTTTCCTGGATAATGATAACCACGTGCTGAATACACTTGACATTGGCGTCGGGGCAGCGCGTCGGAACCGCCTGAGGCTCGCCGTAGCGACCCGCCTCCTGAACCGCCGACCCAGGAACCACAGGGTTTTGAAGCGGCGCAGCGCCATTGGTCGAGCATCCGACGACCGCGAGGCACGCGACTAACACGACAAATAAGCTAATGCTCCTCATAGGTACTCCTCCAGTCCAAGAACGATTGTCCCTGGGCGCTTGTTCCATAGCAGAACCGAAAGCACCGTTTCGGAGGCCCCTCGATTCACGGCTCCGTGGCCACGTCTGGATCAGCAATTCGTCGTGCCTTTTCGCCGTCTCATACACCGTAATAGACAAAGCTGTAGCGCCTCTGCTCCTCTGCACGACGTTCGCGAAAGCGGGCCGTGTTTGCTTAGCTGGCTTTGCAGCATTGCGGGCATTGCATCGTGGCGGCATCGCAACTGCGCCAGCATAGCAGCATAGCTCGCCGATCGGCATAGCCAGCACGGCAGCGTAGGGAGCCTTTCAAAACGAGGCCCCCACAGCCAGCAGCGCCGTTTGGCACAGCGCGGCTGCGATCGAAGCTCAGGGTTAGGCGCAATGCCGATGCGTATCGGGAGCCCTTTAAAACGAGGGCCCTCTTCGCCGGGCGCCGCGATCGAGGGCGCGAGGCGCTAGAACTCAGGCTTTCAAAGCGAAGCCCTCCGCTGTCACGCCAGGCTCTGAGCCGCGGCGAATCGAGGATGCGAACGCGCTAAAGAACCTCCAAACGCTGCTGGCTCCCGGTAGCGACAGAGAGCGGCGGCCTTGCGTTACGAGTCTGCAAGGCTCAGCGCTTTAACTCGCCGACCTCATTTTGCGAGAGCCTTCCACGCCGTCAAAATACCGGCAACGGCAATAAAAGAATTGGCAGCGACAGCGAGCGCACCTTTAGGAGCCTCCGCAAGACGCTCAACTACCAGTTGTTAGCGCCGGAGTAAAATTGACCCACCCCTCCGGTTGAAAATTGACCCACCTGAACCTTCAGCGAACTACGTTCGCATGCTGCAAAAGGAGCTTCAGGTGGAGATACAGGTCCTGCATCGGCAGGGTAAGGGGATCCACGCGATCGCCCGAGAGACGGGTGTCGCGCGCAATACGATCCGTGCGATCCTCGCGGGCAAGAGCGACGGCCAGTACGGCCCGCGCCAGTCTCGCCCAACCAAAATCGACGCACACAAGGGGTGCTTGCAAGAGCGCATCGAGGCGGCCGGGAAGATCCGGCTGCCGGCGACGGTGCTATTGCGGGAAATCCGCGCTAAGGGCTACGAGGGCGGCATCACGCAGCTCAAAGAGTACCTGCGCGAGATTCGGCCGGCACCGCCCGAAGGCGCTGAACGGCCTCTGAGCGTCGATGAGTTGCTCAAGGCGGCCTCGAGGCGAGTCAAGGGCCTCGGCGTGGCGACCGTCTACCGCGCGGTTGGGGCCTTGCTGGCTGAGGGTTGGATTGAAACCGTCGAGATACCGGGAGAACCCGCTCGATACGAGCGCGCGGACAAAGGACATCATCATCATTTTCAGTGCGAGAAGTGCGATCGCGCTTTTGACGTTACCGGGTGCCTAGATAATCTCCGCAAGCTGGCGCCGCCGAGGTTTCGAGTTAAGCAACACTCCGTGACCCTCTATGGCCTATGCGCCGCGTGCGCGCCTTAGATTAGCGCCGCGTTCCGCGCTTCTCGGTCAGCTGGCCGGCGAGAACAGTTGTCTTGACGATGATGCTAATGATACTATATCTCATCATTAATGAGAACCAACTAACTTTTCCCCGAAAGTAACACATGTCGAAAACCCTTTTTGTAGGGAATCTCCCATACTCGATGACCGAGGAGCGCCTCAGAACCCTTTTCCAGGCGTCTGGAACGATCGTCTCGGCCCGCATCGTGACCGACCGGGAAACCCAGCGCCCTAAAGGTTTCGGATTCGTAGAATTCGAGGCACCGCATGCGGCTGACGCAGCGCGCGGAGCTCTCGGGACATCTGATTTGACGGGCGCGAACTCATAAGTCAACCAGGCTCGGCCGCGCGCCTTTGCCCAAAATGGGCGCCGCTAAGCGTGAAGCCTCCGACGGTATTCACTGTCAGCCGCAGCAGCGACGAGCCCGCGCCCGAGTTCGTTTTACACGAGCAGTGCTGCTTCGACTACGGGCGCATTGACAGCGTCCGCGGGTGTTTGGAGGAACACTTAAAGGCGTTGCGCCAACGGGTCGATGCGCTTGCGTCGATTCTCGCAACGGACGATCCCGAGAAGGCTGAACGGCTCCTCTTCGATCAGGTTCACGTGATCGCTAAGGAGGTAACCTTACAGCCGCGCAGCGAGTTCGGTGTGTTTGAAGCCCTTATGAAGGACATGTTTCATAAAGGCGAACGAGGCAACGCTCACTGACGCCATCGTGACCTCGGGAACACCGTCAAGGGCGATGCCCGAGGCTTCGTTACGCGGGCGAGAGTGCTCCGTGATCGTCGCAGTGCGACTCGTGAGCGTGATGAAGGTGCCCCCGAACCAGGTAGTCGGTGTGAGAGGCATGTGGGACCGCTTCGTGCCCGCAGCCCGCTGCATGCTTATGGCCGACGTCGTGTGCGCCGCAAGCGTGTGTTTCGGTGCAGTTGTCGGGATTGGACGCGGACAGTTCGACGACGTGCTCGTCGACGTGGTCCTCGTGTACAAAGTGAAGGTGACCGTCGTGGAGATAGTCCACGTGCCCTTCGTGATTGACCGCCGTATGCGAGCAGCTATCGGCGTGTTTGTGCGTATGGTCGTCGTGCCTCGTGTGTTCCATGCCCGTAGTATACATCCACGCTCGCGGCCGGCGCAATCGGCGACCCGTTTTGCGATTCGTTGGTCACTATCAGAATCATGGATTCCGGCAGAATATTGCTGCGCGTATAGGGCGCCGTGCCTGAGGCCTGCTTCCTTACTGATCTCCGCTACGCCCACGCCGTCGATTCCAGCGCCGCGCGATTCTCCGCCGCCCTTCACGCTAGTGTCCTCCCACGCTCCGAAAATGATTATGATCAGAATTTCAGCAGACCCGATCGTGAGCGCCAAAAGGCAGCTGAGCCGAAGAATCGCGACTTCGTCGAGATTGGTCGTCAGAGAGGTCGTCAAACCGCAGCTAGCGGTTTCAGAGAATCAAACGCCGATCCCAAAAAGCTTTTGAAATCGGCGCGTTTTCGCTGGCTTTGCCGGGACACCGCTGATCTTAGCCGAAGCTTCACAACGTTTGGCATGCCCGCGATGAAGTACTTAAAAAGGTGCTCTACTCAACGCAGCGGTAGCACAGGGAGGACGCCATGAAGCATAAACCAGACCCAACCTGGATGCGGCTTGCCGGCTTCGGCGCGGGTGCTACGCTGGCGTACGCAGTCGTCCTCAATGCACGGCGAAACCCGATCTTCGTCGATTACCTGCTAAACACGTTTGTCAACAAGATTCCATTTCCGGAGGTCCGCATGGCGCTGTACCGGTTCGCCGGGATGAACGTCGATATAACTAGCAACATCATAATGTACGCGTTTGTGCTCCAAGCGCGCGACATCAGCATCGGACCGAACTGCATCATCGGACCGTTCACCACACTTGACGGCCGTGCAACGCTTACGATCGGCCGCAACGTAAACGTTGCAGGTGAAGTGCTCACGATAGGTGGCCATCACTCAGTCGACTCTCCGACGGCTGAAGGTCATCTCGGCAAGGTTGTCATCGAGGACAACGCCTGGATCGCCATGCGCGCGACGATTCTGCCCGGAGTGACGGTCGGAGAGGGTGCATACGTGGCCGCTGCTGCGCTGGTTAATCGAGACGTTGAGCCGTACACGCTTGTGGGCGGCGTGCCGGCCAAGAAGATCCGCGACCGCAGCCGAAACATCCGGTACACGCTTCATCACTTCCCACGGTGGATATAGACGACCACCTGCGCCAATCTGGTTACGATGCCGACGTGGACGAGCGTGAAAGCTTCCAGAGGAGCTTGTGGTAGAGATCAAGCACCGCGTCGATTTGCTCGTCCATATGAAATGCCTGAGCGCGGCGACGAGCCGCTGGCGCCTTTTTTCGGCCATCCGATAACGCCTCTTCAATGACGGCGGAATAGGCGCCAGCTGTAGGCTCCGCGACAAGGTAGCCGCTGTCGTCCGTGACCAGCTCGTTCATGGCCGCATAGTCGAAGACTACTGGAGGGCATCCGCAGGCCATTGCTTCGATAAGAACAAGGCCGAAGCCACCATATAGCGATGGGAAGCAAAGTAGATCTGCAGCAGAATAGTACAATGCCAACGTCTGCGGCGTGCTGTGGCCAATGAAGCGTACGCGGTCGCCAAACTCCGCAATGATGGCTTCATCCTCTTCGTGATGGGCGACCAAAAGGGTAATCTCGTGTGGCAAACGTCGCAGAATTTCGGCCATGATCTTGCCGCGGGACATGTTGAAATGCCCGACGTAAAGAAGATACCGCCCCGCGGCCTTTAGGTTAAGCAAACGTCGGGCGATTTGGGAATCGACTTGTCGAAAAACGCTTGGATCGTACCA
>PMUK01000078.1 GCA_003166915.1 Candidatus Cybelea palsarum | reverse complement strand
TGGATGCTGCCGGAAGCCAAGAACGAAAATTTACTTTACATCCCCTTTGCCTCACACCACCGCAAAAGGTATGCAGTCTACGTATACTCCTTCCCTGGCGCAAAGCTTGTCGGAAAGCTAGCGCAAAGCTACACACCGTACGGCGAGTGCGTAGACGTAATCGGCGATATCTACTTTGCAGAGGGGTCCAAGGTGATAGAATACGCGCACGGCGGAACCCAGCCGATAAAGACGCTCCCCAATCCCAAAAGCTCCGATTCCACTTTTTTCTCGTGCGCAATCGATCGAGAAACTGGCAATCTAGCCGTCGTCGCGCAGTACGACAACGGGGGAGCCTACATTTTGGTGTATCCCAATGGTTCGGGGTCTCCCGAAGAATACACCGGCATTGGGGAAATGCGCTACAGCGAATATTGCACGTATGACACCCGAGGTGATCTCTTCGTTCTTGGCACGAACTATCAGGGTTATGACGCCGAACTGGAGGAGCTACTTCGAGGTCGTAGTTCATTTCTAAAGGTCCATCTTCAGCACAACGCGGTCAAGATCGATTACATTGCGGGAATACAGTGGCATAACAATCGCCTGGTAATTGCGGGGAGCAACCCTTCCGTCGTGCGTCTCGCGGTTAATGGATCGAAAAGGAAGCGCGCCGTTGAAACTAGCCAGACGCCACTCGCCGGTTCCAGCGATATCGGGGAGTTCTGGATTCAGAGCAACTGGATCGCCGTTCCCAATGGAATCACCGGAACCATCGGCATCTATGGATATCCTAACGGCAGACAGATCAAGACCATCAGCAGCGGCAGCGGGTTCCTGGGACTTGCGAGCGCTGTGAGCGTCGCTCCAAAGTAGGCACGAGCAAGGCAGATGGAGAGCTTGAATCTTGGCCGCTACGTGCTCAGCAGCTGCATGGCTGCGGCGTTTNNCAGGGTGCGGCGGATCGCAGCCACCGGTCGGGGCGCTGGGCGCGATGCCGCAAAGCCCCGCGCAGCAAGGCCTCGGCGTTCAACGCCCCGCAGCCAAGGCTCAGCAGCGCAACGGCGCGTCGTGGCTGGCGCCAGAAGCTAAGCATCGAGACTTACTCTATGTACCGGACTACAACTACAGCGTCGTCGGTGTCTATAGTTACCCAGATGCGAAACCCCTCGCCGACCTAAAGGTTACGGCTCCTTATGGTGTCTGTTCGGATAAGAATGGCAACGTTTTCATCGCTAGCGCCGCCCGTGGCCAAAGTAGCGTAAGTCAGATATTCGAATACCCGCACGGAGGCACAACTCCGATCGCGACGCTACAGGATCCTAATGCGGAACCTGCGGGGTGTGCCATCGACCCAAGCACGGGAAACCTCGCTGTGGCGAACGTCTACACACAGGGAACGCAAAACGGCGACGTGGTCGTCTACTCAGGCGCAACGGGCTCGCCAGTAAGCTATAGCGTTCCAAATATCAACCAAGCCGTGTTCTGCACATACGACGCCAGCGGCAATCTTTATGTTGAGGGTGCGAACACAAGGCTCGAAACGACGGTCTTCGGCGTCCTGCGAAAAGGCCAGCAGAACTTCACAAATTTCGCCGTTAACGGCCCCGTCAGCATTTGGGGGCTTGCGTGGGCCCGGAACAACCTCGTTGTTGGGGGCTACGAACTTAGTTCCGAGGATGCCGCATACATTTATCAGGTACGCGTCTCCGGGTCAAGCGGGACAATCGTCCGAAAGATTCTCGTCGATGGTTTCAGGCTCGATTACGGAATCACAATTAAAGACGGTTATCTCCTAATGACGATGGACGGGGTACGAATCGGTCGCTTCTACTATCCGAGCGGTAGGGAAGCTGGATTTGGGAGGCACGGGAGACACGGTGGGCCGGGGGGAGACTTCGTTCCCGACGAGACTATCTCGGTCGCCCCCAGGGCATAAACAAATCCGAAGTAAATAGCCTCGCCCGCGCCGCGATCGCATCCGGCATAGCGCGGCTTTGAGGAGTAGCCCCCACCCCCCACGCCTCTGCCCCTCTGGACGACGTTCGCGAAAGCGGGCCGTGTTTGCTGTGCGAGGCACCCGAAGGCTGAGCCAGCTTGACCGCCATAGCGTGGCCGCTACGCGGGGCTAAGCACCGCCGTGCCGAAACGTTGCTGGGCTGCGTGGCGTTCACGAAGCGAGGAGCAAGGCACATGAAGAACTTAGATTTTAGGCGCCAGGCACTTTGCAGCTGCGTAGCGGCGGCAATGCTCGCAGGATGCGGCGGATCGCAGCCGCCGATCGGCGCTCGGGGCGCGACGCCGCAAACGCTCGCAACGCACGCCGATCGTGGCAAGTCGTGGATGCTGCCGGAAACGAAGAGCGGGGACCTGCTCTACGTTTCGAGCTTCTACAGCGGGAACGTTTACGTCTATAGCTACCCGCAGCGCAAACTCGTCGGCACCTTGACTGGCTTTATCAGTCCGGCAGGCGAGTGCTCCGATTCTGCCGGAGATGTGTTCATCACTGCCTATTCAAATATTTCGGGCAACGGAAGCACGATCTACGAGTACGCGCACGGCGGCACGAGCCCGGTTGCCACCCTCAGCGACTCCGGCGACGCTTGGGGCTGTGCCATCGATCCGGCGACCGGAAACCTAGCCGCTGCTAACGGTATCGACCCGACTAACCCGTACGGGTCGGGAAACGGAAGCGTCGCAATCTACGCCGACGCTCAGGGAAATCCAACGATGTATTACAGTTCAGAAATGTCTCCCTTCGGCTTTTGCGGATACGATGATCAGGGAAATCTGTACCTGCCGGTCAGCATCGGTCCAACTCCTCACCTAGGGTTAGCTCGCCTGGCTCACGGCAGCGGCTCTATTGAGGCAATTAACCTCAACCATGAAATCTATGCCAACAACGCAGACGCGTTCCTGCCCTCAGTCCAATGGGATGGAAAGAGTATGACGGTGTCCTCGGTCCCGAGCGACGAAGGACACGTGAGTGGACTCGTTTCCGTATATCGCTTAGAAATCACAGGAAGCGACGCCAAGGTGATCGGCACTACGAAGCTGGAGACGCACAACAATGATCACGCCGGTCAAAGCTGGATTCAAGGAAAGCGTATCTTCGGCATCTATTATCACAGAAGCTACGGCCACGTTGCGGTTTGGCGTTACCCAAGGGGAGGCAATCCCGTAGATAAGATTGGCAATGTCCCTGCAAAGAGCTTCAGCACACTTTTCGGCGTAACGATATCAGTCGCGCCACCACATTAACTGGCTCTAATCCCCCTCGCGCCTCTGGCCCTTTGCACGACGTTCGCGAAAGCGGGCCGTGTTGCTACGCGGGCATTGCAGCATTGCGGGCATTGCAGCGTGGATTGGCATTGCGGCTGTGGGCTAGGTCCCGTCATGCGG
>PMUK01000168.1 GCA_003166915.1 Candidatus Cybelea palsarum | reverse complement strand
CGTGGATTTTCCCGCGCCGTTCGGTCCCAGGAATCCCCATATTTCCCCCGAGCCTATTTCGAACGAGACGCCGTCGACCGCCACGAAACTGCCGAACCGCCGCGTTAGGGCCTCGGCGCGAATCGTCGTTCCCAACGCTGCGACGTTCACGCGGTGAGCCTCGCAACGAATGCATCCTCGAGCGTCGGCTGAATCTTCGTCAGCACGGCGTCGTGAACTCCGTATGCCACAAGACCCTGTTCGAGCGCGGGGATCGTCGTTGCCGCGGAAACGACCAGTGCATGGAGAGTTTCGCCGAACACTTCGACGCTGCGCACGCATGACTCGTCGCGTAGTGCGCGGCGCGCGGCCGCTCGGTCGCTGCACGTGATTTGTACGACCTCTCCGCGTAGCGCTCCCTTGAGTTCCTCCGGCGTTCCGCAATCAACGAGCGAACCGTGCAGAATGAAGCCAATCCGATTTGCGCGATCGGCTTCGTCCATGTAGGGCGTGCTGACGAAAACCGTCGTTCCGTTGCGATTGATTCGATAGAGTATTCGCCAGAATTCACGACGTGACGAAGGGTCGACGCCGGCCGTCGGCTCGTCGAGCAGAAGAATTGCCGGACTATGGGCGAGCGTGCAGGCCAGCGCGAGCTTCTGCTTCATGCCGCCGGAGAGCTCTTCGGCCAAACGCGTTCGAAAGGACCACAACGAGAACTCCTCGAGCAGCTTCTTGGAAATTCGCTTGAATTCGTTCGCGGGCACCCCGAAGATGTCGCCGTAAAACTGCAAGTTTTCCATTACCGACAGATCGGGGTAGAGGCTGAAACGCTGTGGCATATACCCGAGCGATGCTTGCACCGTTGCCGTTTGCGCCACGACGTCGACGCCGCCGACGCTCAGCGCGCCTTCGTCGATCGACAACGCGCCGCAGATCAAACGGATCAGCGTCGTCTTCCCGGCACCGTCCGGCCCGACGAGCGCGAAGATCTCCCCGGGGCTTATCTTCAGCGAAAGTTGGTTCACCGCGACGTTCGAACCGAAGCTCCGCGTCACGCCGCGGAGCTCAATCGCCGCATTCGCCAACTTAGCGATCACCGGCGGATTAGCGCGTCGGCTGGAAGACCCGGCTTTAACGATCCGGTTTCGTCGGTGAGCTGAATCTTTACGCGAAAAACGAGGTATTCGATTCGTTCCTCTTTCGTCTGTACGTCTTCGGGAGTGAACTCGGCGGTGTTGCTGATCTCGGTGACGACCCCATTAAAGCTGCGATTCGGCATGCCGTCGATCGTCACGTCAGCCCGGCTTCCGGTCTTGATTCTGGGCAGATCGCTTTCGCTCACGTAGACGTAGACGTACGGATGAACGAGATCGCCGACGGTGATCACCGCCGACCCGCTTGGACGAGGTCGCCTACCTCGAAATTGTGCGAGATCACGAAGCCGTCGAACGGTGCGACCAAACGGGTTTCGCGAACTTGGTCCTGCGCTAAACCGAGAGCGGCCCGGGCCTGAGCGAGCGCAGCTTGGGCGTCGCCGAGCTGTACCTGGCGCTGCTCTATCAAATGGCGTTCGGCCTGTGCGTTGAGCAACGCGGCGACCGACTGGTCCTGCGACTCGCGCGAGGCATCGACGTCGAGTTGCCGCACCGCGACGACGTGTAAATTCGCCTGCGCCGTCGCCACGGCGTCGCGCGCCGCAGCGAGTTGCGCTACGGCCGACTTATAGTCCGCGGAGGCATCGTCGAGCATCTGCTCCGGCTCGTCTCCAGTGCCGACGAGGCTCTTGGCGCGACCGAAATCGACGCGTGCCTTTTCGTAAGTCGATTGCGCCGCAGCGAATTCAGCTCGCGCGCGATCGACGTCGAGTGAAGCCGTGTGCGTCTGGATCCCAAGGTTTTGGCTCGCTTGACCGAGCCGGGACGCGGCAATGCTGACGCCTTCGCTCGCCTGTGCGACGCTCGTGCCGTAAGTATCCCGCTGCAAATCGTAGGCTGCCTGCGCGACGGCGACCTGAGCCTGCGCTGCATCAACATTGGCCCGCGCTTGTTCCACGTCGAGTCCGGGGTCGACTTTCTCTAATACTGCAACCGTCTCTCCCTTGGCCACGCGATCGCCGTCACGAACGTGCAAATCAATGAGACGCCCTTGCACCTTGGGGGAGGCGTCGCTTTCCGTGGCCTCGATCGTCCCCGATGCCTGGATGCCCCAAGTCGGGGGGGCGCCCGTGAGGAGTCTTCGCCCGACGATGGCGGCCGCAACCACCAGCGCGATTGTGAGAACGACGAGGATCGTGCGGGTCAATCGAGGTTGAACCGGCAGCCGAACTTCGATGTGATCCTGAGCCATAGGTTGCAGCATACGTCCACGATGAGAATTACTGGCGAATCCCTCTCGTGACTATGCGATCGCCTATGAAGAAGATGAGAAGCAGCCTTCACGACGCCTTCCCCCGAGCGCGCTAGGATTGCGACATGTGCATCACCTTTTGGATGGAACCATGTTGAAAAATCTTCTTGTCGCTCTAGACGGGTCAGCGTGTGCTGAACATGCCTTCGATCTTGCCCTGCTCTTGGCAAAGGCTGAATCGTCGGAAATCACCGCATGCTCGGTGGCTGATCCTCGGCAAACGTACGGCGTGGGGGCGCCCACGATGATCGAAAACGAACTCCTGCAGATCGACCTTTATGCCCGAAAGATCGTCGACGAAGCGCTTGCCAAGGCGCGAGAGGCTGGCGTCAGTACAACAGGTGCCGTCCTAGAAGGCGTACCGGCCCTTGAAATCCTGCGCTATGCAAAGGAAATAGGGGCGGGCGCAATCATCCTGGGCACTCACCGTCGATCAGGGTTAAAGCGCCTCTTCATGGGCAGCGTCGCCGAAGGCGTTTTGCGTGCCTCAGAGATACCCGTCATAACGGTTCGCATGGAGGCAACCCTCGCTCCGCTAACGGCTGAAGCAGTTTTGTGATTCTGGTTCCGTTCGACGGCTCGGGCGGCTCGGAACACGCGCTCGACTACGCTTGCGACTTCGCCAAGCTTCTCGGCACGGAGATCCATGTCTGCCACGCAATCGATTATGTATCGCTGCCGAGAACGCTCTCAAAATCGCCCGAATCCGCCCCGGATTTCTTGCATGAAGACGGCGAAGCGATTTTAGCCAAAGCGCGCCGTATTGCCCGAAAACACGACCTTCCGATCCACTGCCATCTGATTCGCGGAAACGCCGCCGGCGCGATTCTACGCCTCAGCATCGATTCACGTGCCGATCTCATCGTCATGGGCACCCACGGCCGCACCGGCCTTCGCAGGCTCGTTTTGGGCAGCGTCGCTGAGTGCGTAACTCGTCACAGCGATCTTCCAGTCTTGCTTCTGCGAGACCCGACTTACGAACTCACCGCAACTCGAGGTAAGCAATCGTGAATCCAAACGTTCGAATCCTGGTCCCGGTCGACGGCTCGGAATACTCGCTGCGAGCGCTCGACTTTGCGATCGGTTTCGCTTCGGAGCTGCACGGAGAGATCATCATCTGTAACGTCATCGACCTCGCCCGCGCCGCGACGATGAGCGGTGGCGAAGCCCAGCTAGTTGTGGGCTGCCTCAAGGAGCTCCAAACGGAAGGCGCGGCGATCCTTGCCGACGCTGCAGATCACGTGGCTAACCGAGTTCCCGTCTCAACGCGAACCGCTCAGGGGTCGCCGATCGCAGAAATCGAAAGGCTTGCAACCGAGATCAAACCGAGCTTCGTCGTTATCGGAAGCCACGGCCGCACGGGTCTGAATCGATTGGTCATGGGAAGCGTCGCCGAAGGTGTGGTTCGAAGCTCGCCGGTACCCGTGATGGTTGTGCCACGCGCCCGAAACGGTTCAAAGTAAAAGCTTTGAAGGTCGCCGAAAATCGAGCCGCATGAAGGCTTGGATCGCGTCGCTAATTTTCGCGGCTATCCTCGTAGGGGTCATGCTCTCCGCGCGTGCCGCTCCGCAAACCGATCCTCTCGTGGAGCGTGGCCGATACCTGGTAGGTTTCGGAAGCTGCAACGACTGCCACACTCCGGGATGGCGAGAGTCCGGTGGTACCATTGCGGTTTCGCGTTGGATGACGGGCAGCAACCTCGGGTATCGCGGCCCGTGGGGCACCAGCTATCCCGCTAACGTTCGCCTAGAATTCCAAGGCATTTCCGAGAAAGACTGGCTATTCATGGTGCGCACTCGGGGCGGTCACTGGCCGATGGTCTGGCACGATTTACGCTTCTTGAAGACCTCGGATCAGCGCGCGATCTATCGCTTTATCAGACAGCTCGGCCCGCGCGGTGTCGCAGCCCGCGCCGACCTACCGCCCGACATCGAACCGAAGACGCCCTACATTTGGATCGTCCCGCACTGAGTGCGCGGGTTTAGCGTTCGAACGGCTCTCATTCGCCGATCGGATACGTTTCGGGGGGTTCGTCTCCCACCCATAACGCACTGCGTTCCAGCGGCTGCACGGCGCGTGTAACGTCGTAGTGGTAGATTGCGTCGAACTGATCGATCAAGCGCGCGGTGAAGTAATGACTCTGCAACTCCGTCTCCGGG
>PMUK01000126.1 GCA_003166915.1 Candidatus Cybelea palsarum | reverse complement strand
TTGGTAATTAGAAACGTACAAATAGCCGCTCGTGACCTTTTTCAGGGAATCAAAGGGCGATTGGCTGCGTCCAACTTGAACTACGCTTGAGGCTCCCTGGGGGATTGCGGTCGGCGGCGATCCACCGCAACCTGCGAGCATTGCCGCAGCCATGCAGCTACTAACTGAGAACCGACAGAATTGTGAAAGCATCACACCTTATTCCCTTAAAGATCAACGGACCGAGGCTAGCTACGTTCGGCTTAGCTCCCTCAGTTCCATCGAATCAGCCGGGCGGCGATCGGAAAAGCGACCAGGGTTCCGTTCGTCATGGCTCCTTTCCCTTCGTCATGGTTCCCGCTTTCAGCGGATGACGCATTACCTCGATTGCAGAACGCGCCAGACGGTGCGACGCCTATTCCAACGATCGCGGGGGCGCCTCCGCCGAGGGGAAATGCTCGGCGACGTACTCGTCGGCGAGCTGCCCCAGCGATTTGTTCTCGCGGCGCGCGTGTTCTCGGAGGACCACGAGTTTAGACGGTTCTATGGTCGTCGTAATGCGGACACGCTTCGGGCGTCCCGACTTTGGGCGCCCGGCAGACGGTTGACGCTTCTCTCCGCCTGCCGCCTCGTCGTCGTCAGGGCACATGTGAAAGTCTTCGGGCGCAGTCGTCGAAGACGTCGGCGAGTGTGACGTGGTGTCTTACAAGAATATCGCGCGTTTCTTGAGCGATCATCGTTTGCACGTGAACCCGCGCCTCCGAGCCGATCGTCGGCCGGCCGACGCGCGCCGCCGGTTGCTGATAAATTCGTGTAGCGCCTGGATTGCGCTGGACCGGCGTTGACAAGCGGCGGCGACGACGCCCGTGCGATCCAGCCAGGCGAGGATTGATCTCGCGGCGCATGAGTTCGGCGATCGACGGCTCGCGCTCAACAACGTCGAAGTCAACATCATCCGCGACCGCCGGAAGACTGACGATGATCCGACCCTTGCGATCAACTTGAACGCCGCGGTCGCGCAGCCAGCTGAGCTCGTCGTCGTAGGACATGCGAACTAATCCCCCCTCTACAGGCCAGGCTGGCCGGCAGTCCTGGCATTCACGCTTCTCGGCCTAAGCGCAGAAGCAACGCCATCGCCTCGATCTCCGTCAACGCGTTGACGTGACCCACTCGGCCTCTCGAAGCTGCACGGACGACTGCCGCGATCTCGCTCGCATCCATAGCGCGCCGCTCGAAGGCGTGGCTTAGGTCGCGCTGTTGCTCACTCGAGAGTGGTGCCGAACTGATAACCATTCGCCTCAGCATGCGATCGATGAGGTGCCGGCGCATCGCGTCGATCTCGTCACGGTAGGCCCGCAGAAGCGTGACGTGATCTTCCTCGACCCAGCGAAGATGTTTCTCCGCGAACCGAATCGCCGAGCGAAGCTGTCTGTCGTTCAGCTGCGAGTAGTCGAACGCCTGAGCGGAAGCACCGGAAGGGACGTCTGAGTCCATAGTAGCCGTGCCGTAATCGGGAGCGGAGGCAAGGGGCGTGGTGGCGACCGGTAGGCTTAGGCTACGGCGTAAGGGTGCGCTTCGCCGAAGCTCTGGCCTGAGGAGGCATCGCGTTGGTCTTACTTCCTACCAGTATAATAGCAAACTGACGATAAAGGTCAATAGGAAACTATTGACTTCTTATGGTATCCTAACCCCGTGGCCGTTGTTAACTTCAGTAAACGTTTTAAGGAGCTTGTTCGGGGTCTGAGTGACACGGAACTGGGTTACATTCTCGGAGTCTCGGCCGACGCTGCGCGCAAGATGCGTACAGGTGACATAAAGAGCCTCAAGCTGGAGGCGGCGCTCCGCCTAGCTAAGGAGCTCAAGGTTTCGCCTTGGTATCTGGCGGGAGAGTCGGAGCCGGCTATTCCGCTTTCGGCGGGACCTCCGGAGGGGGCTCGGGACCGGAAGAGGCGTCGTGACGGGAGTCGGGAGCTTGAGCGGGCTCAGTTGGAAACCGCCGAGAGTGCCCTGCTTCTTCACGACGAGGTGGTGGAGTTGCGCGCTCGGGTTCGTCGGCTTGAAGCCGCTGTCGAAGAATTGCAATCACACGCAACAGCTTCGTCCTCACCGTAGCTAGCCGGTCGTTCGGTCCTCCGTCCATGCCTCAACTCCCCGATCGTCCTAAGCTGGGCGATCGGCAGTAAACTTGTTGCCGGCGGGCTTCAAAGGCTCGCCTTCTTGGAGAACGTGCAGGCGTGAGGATTCGTTCCTTACTGGGCATGCCAATCGTCGAAATCGCTTCCGTCGTCGGCGACGCCGCCGAGTTCGGCACTGCGATTCTTCATTTCCGAGGCGTAGCAAGAGAACGGCAATCACGCGTACAAGTTTTCGTCGCGCGACAGCCAATCGGTTGCTCGATGGTGTGTCCGGCTCGTGATCCATGCGTTGAACGTACGTGGCGGACGCAGTGCGCGTCTCTACTCATTTTGAATTAGTCCGATCGGAGTTTCCATTTGGGATAATAGGAGTTTCCGTTTGGGATAATAATTGAATGTGCGGTCCTGGGCATTGGGCCGTCGCGAGCCGACTGAATCACGAAGCTGCGTGGCCGCGGAGGCGCCGTGTTGTCGTCAGCATTCCGTATCTCAAACGCATTGGACCGACGCCCACAGCCTCATGCCCATTTCGGCGCAGCGTGGGGCCTTTGTCGGTCCATTGTCTCGGGCGACCTGGCCAGCTAGAATGACTGCATGGCACGACGAAATGGCCACCGTAAGCGCATAGCCTTGCAACCCCTGTCTAAGCCGGCAGAAGGTCGTGCGGTTTTGAACGTTCAAGGCGGTCCGTACGTACGCGCAGGCGTGCACGAGGTGGACTTCGTGTGCGGAATATGCGGTCAAGTCGTCGCGTCGGTGCCCGATAAGATCCAGTTCATGAGTGATAGTGGGCCGGTGATCTTCGTCTGCTACGCCTGTGGCGCGTACAACGAAGCTCCATAAACGAAGTACAAATCGCCGACGATAGTTGACCACTCACGATGAAACGATATTTAGTCGAAGTACGGCTCGGTTATGATGTGCGCGCCGATACCGCAGATGAAGCCTTGAAGCTCGTATCGTCAGCGATTCAGGATGACGAGACAATCGCTGTCGAATACTCCGTGCGTGAGCGGCATGAAGCAGCGCCGCCAATAGAATCGAAATCACCTGATCTGCACGGCCTAACAAAGCCTGTGTATACCGTGACCGAGGTTGCGTCGAT
>PMUK01000035.1 GCA_003166915.1 Candidatus Cybelea palsarum | reverse complement strand
CTACCTGCGTAAATCAGAAAGGCCTACATTTCCTTTTCGGATGGCACCGGGATTCCGTAGCGACGGCGCTGCCGAACCCAAAGCGCTTTTGCTTCATCTTCCGATTCGCACGTGCGGAGATACCACGTCCAATCTCGTTGTGCGATCTCGTCCCGCTCGGCCGCAAATAAACGGCGAGCGGCAGCATCGTCGGCGCCATTGTTTGCGCCGGAATATCGGAATTGTTGCCAGGTTACGCGATCGAGGTTTGCCGCATCCTCAGCGGATATGATCTCAACGCAATCGATAATTGCTCCCAAAGCGGCCCACGGGTCTGTCTGCTCTTTAAAAGCGCGGTGGGCGTCAGCGAGCCGATTTCCGAGCTGCCGATGCTCGTGGCCCATCCATTGCTTGGCGGCGACCTCAATCCCCTCGACGCGGTGGATCTGGTCCAGCTGCGCCACGACGGCGTCGCTGATGAATGAAGTGATACTCTTTTGTTCCTGTTGGGCCCGTTCGCGTAGTCGCCTAGCAAGCTCATCGTCAAACCGAACAAGAATAGAATCGGCCATTTAATCTCCAAGGGCGTGTGAGCGCCCCTTGACTGGATCACGGTGATAGCTTACCATGAATAAAGCTATCTGTCGATATCAGTACCGCTAACGACCTATAGCAATCTTTAAGAACGGGGTCGGCTCCAGCCCGGGGCCAGTGCCAATCGAAGGTAAGGATGCAATTCATGGTGTTCAAGAAGACCGCGCGTTCCTTTGTCCCGTGGGGAGGTGCCGAATGAGCGCACCGCCGTCAAACGGCGCGGCCGACCTTTGCGGCGATCCGCCTGAGGATACGCGCTCCCAAAGCGCTTCCGTGCAGCGGATGTCATGGGAGGGCACACGCAAGTTCGCAACGGTATTCCAGATTCTCACGAAAGAATGCCGGCTTCCCTCGGTATACGCGCTGTTTCTTCATACCGACTCCGGCTACGCCAGATCGACCCTGAAGCGCTGGTTACGCGGGGAGGGTCGGATTCCCGTCGACGGCGCACGCCGGTTAATCGAGGCTCTCTTGGACTACGCGGCTCAGTTGTCGACCAGCGCCCTAATTCAAGAGCTCGACAATCTCGTTCGCGCCGAATCTCACGAGCAGTCGGATGAAACACGGCTTCGCGCAGAGTTGCGCGCTCGTCGAGTGCCTGTTTCGCGAACGCTCGCTGCCCTGCGGGCTGTAAGCTTGCTGCCGCCGGAAGCGAATACGCCATGATCGAAAAAGAACGGCTCGCCGTATGGCTGAAGGAGCTCGGAAAGCGCCCGGCAGGCTTGTCGGATGCAGAGCATATTGCCCGACTTCGAGCATCCACCAAAAGTCAGACATGGATTCTCCATCTCGATTCGATCGCGCAAGGTCTGGAGCGTGGGCTCACCTATGGCGTTGCGATCGCTGATCCAATGTGCCTCGATCTCGACAGCGAGCTTCAGGAGCGCCTGAGACTTTCAAGGGACTCCGGAGCGGTCGACGAGATGCTCCTAGATTCATCATTCGATCTGCTGCGTCGAGTGAGCAACTACGACCAGTTCAAGTCGATGCTGGATCGCGCAGGATACTGCTATTCAATGCACCGCGACAATTCACGCGGGCCCGGCCCTTACGATATCGACGTATTTACCGCGATGACCGACTCGCACCCCGGTTCAGAACTCACGGGCGAAACGGCCAACGTTTCCTTTAGCTTTAGAGATAACGGGGAGCTCGACGGAATCAGATCGTACTCGATGGGCCAAGCGCCGGCAAATCCGCTGCGTCGTGGAGAAGACATCCCGAATTACTCTGGCGTGATAAGGCGCTCCGGTCCACGGATCGCCGCGCCCATCTGGTGGCTGACCCTGACAACACCAACACGCGACAGGTTCATGGCGGGGACTCCGAAGCTTGCCGAATTCATTGCAAGGCTGGGCCATGCAAGCTAATGAGGTCCATCTCAACTTCGAAACTCGGCTTGAGGTTCGGGGTCGCGCTCGACCATTTCGCGGCGTCGAAATTCTTGAAATCGGCGACGGCGACAACGCTTTGCGCGTTTCCCGTCTCAGCGTGCAAGATTTTACATGCATGCGCCGGCTCTTCTCCGACCGACGCGTGATTTGGTGCCTGGATTCGCTGGTAGCGGACACAAGACAAGACGTGTTTGAATCCAACTGCTCTATCTCGCTTAGCTATCCAACGGACGCTGATGGTGTCGAGCGCGCGAAGGCGACCTACGCGCGCGAAAGATCGAAGGTTTAAGGAGATAGTTGTGCCGATACTAAACCCGGAATACGATCCAGATTGGAAGAGAAGATTCGATCGGGCTTTGGCAAAAGCCAATGCATCCCGTACCGCGGAAGACGTCGCAGTTATGCATAGTGCTTTCTGGGGGCAATTCCGCACCATGCGGGAGATCCGAGACTTCCACTTTGATTCGCTGCGCAGGAAGGCCGAGGTCTCCGGACTAGAAATTATTCTTCCTGAGCTCGACGACGATTGTACTTGGGAGCAAATTGCCGAGGCCTACGGGCGTGGTGACGACGCCATCAACGAACGCTACATGGAGCACTACAAAAAACCATATACGCAACCTGATGGCTTAGAAGCGTTCGGCGATGATGACGCGGGTATCCAGCGCGTCGTCGAGCGGTTGGAATACAACGGCTTTTGGGACAGCCCATCTGCTTGCGTAGTGACGGTTGAGTGTCAGGAAAAATCTGCCCATATCTGCTTTACCCTTATCATGGGCGCTGGAACCTCGCCGATCAACATGATGGAAGATCTCGCGACCATGGTCTACAAAGAGCGGCTTGCCGACCGTTACAAACCCGATGAAGTGCATTGGTACGCGTACTTCCACTTTCGTGGTATTTCAGGCCACGAAGGCTTCATGGAAGCCGGTATGCGTTGGGACCGAAAGCAGAAGCAGTACAAGGACGCGTCATGGATGCATTTCACCTCGATACCGCTGGTTATCGCTGATACGGCGGACCTTGCGGACCCATTCCCCGACTTGCCGCGCGTGATTTCGAAAACGCGCGAGAGTGGCGAGATCCCTCCCGAAAATAGCGAAGCTATCTAGGAAGTCCAGAAAGGCGATTAAAGCGAGCAATGATTCTTCAAGCAGCCGCAAAATGCGAGTTTTGCGAGAACCCACAAGTCGTCGATGTTTTCAAGGGGCGTTCCGTTACGGTGACAGCTGCTCGTGGACATTCAATTGACATGTTTCCCACAGGCAGCGCGGACGGAGACTGGTCCGCGTGCGCCGACTGCGCGTCGCTAGTAAAAGGCGGCGACCGGGATCTTCTTGTAATGCGAATCGCTGAGAAGCTGCTTATGCGGACAGGTGCTCCACCCGGATTCCTGCAACCCCGTATCATTGGCGCTTTCTCTTGTTTTTGGGCAGCGCAGCGAACCGACGGCATGCGTTCGTACGTAATCGACGACTTATGCACTCCGCGTCAGCGCACACTGATCGAATTCTTCCGGCACAGTAAGCCATCCGACCACCCTGGGCGCGGGTTTGAACGAGCGGTCGGAGATGGTGTATACGCGAGCGTGTATCTAAAGGACGTGACGGAGCTTGGCCGGATCGCAGTCTATTTTTATGACATTCGGTCGACAAACCGAGAGCGCGGACACGCATCAGCCGCCTTAACGCGGTTATGTGAGCTAGCGGACGCAAACGGCGTTGATCTCGTGCTGCCGGTAAAGGCATATGAACTCCCTCCATATCCCGTGGCGTTGACCGACGAAGAGCTCATGGCGTGGTACGCGAGACACGGTTTCGCCGAGGCAGGGAAGCGCTCCGAGGTTGGCAGTCCCTATATGCTTCGGGTTCACGCAGCTATTTCGGAACCCACGTAGGATCAGGTTCAGGGCCTGATGTCTCCATGTAAACTGCCTTTTGCCAATCTCGATCTAGCTGCGTTTGCTGATGTCAACTTATCTGCGCTGAGTGGGCCACGCCGGCTCGATAATCGTGAACTTGATGAGACGCACGGTTATTGCGGTTCTGCTACGATAGCGTCACCAAAGTTCGTGGCGCGTTGTCGCCACTTTATGAGTATCCGATCGCATTTCATGAATCCGAATAGCACCAATGACGCTCATTCCGCTACTCACGATAGACGCGAGAATATCGATGTCTTGCTCTCGCTTGACGAAACGATGCGTGTGCTAGACATCGGAAGGACTCTGTTATACAAGCAAATGAGCAACGGTGAGCTGCCATGGGTTCAGATCGGCAGCACGAGGCACATCCGTAAAACTGATCTAATCGACTTTATCGATCGAAATCGTAAGGGAGGAAGGCGCGTTGCGTAAGAGACGCGGTCGCAAGGAAGGCGCTCTGTATCTTCGATCAGATGGGCGTTGGTGTGCTCGCGTCGACCTTGGGATCAACAAGGACGGGAAACGCCTTCAAATTGCTGCGTATGGCAAGACCAAGACTGAAGCGCTCGAAAAGCTGGCTGCAAGACGCCAACAGCCGCACGGGACTCGCATCGCGCGCAATCAGCGGCTCAGTGACTTTTGCGCCGATTTTTTGGTAAACGTCGGCATTGAAAATTCGGATGCAACGTGGTCGCTTCGCTCTTCCACGATCAAAAAATACGTGGACCCATTTATTGGCGGGATCCCTGTTGGCCGGATCACGACCGATACGATTCGCGACCTTCTGCTTGAGCTGAAGAAGGGCAATAGAGACCGGAAGGCTTGCTCGGACCATACGCTCCACCGAGTCTATTCGACCCTACATTCCGCGTTCCAAAAGGCTGTCGATCGCGGGGATTTGCCGCGAAATCCATGTAAGGGATGCCCCAAGCCGAAGCCCAAGCGCAGGCCGCGCGTGATTCTCGAATTAGAAGAAGCGCATCGGGTCTTGCGGGCTGCCTTGAACCATGCGCCGCGCTATTTCGCCCTGCTCGTGCTCGCGGCGACGAGTGCAATGCGACAAGGTGAAATCTTTGGGTTGCGCTGGGAATACGTTAACCTCGAAAAGGGCTGGCTGGACGTCACCCTGCAGCTAGCTTACAACAAGAAGGGCCAGCTCTTCCTGAAAGAGCCCAAGACCGAGAAGTCCAAACGGCGGATTCAGCTCGGTGAGCTTGCCATCGCTGCGCTGCGGTGGCACAAAGAGCACTTCCCATCTTCCTCGGGCCTCGTTTTCACGACCGATGGCGAGAACGCCGTATGGAAGCGAAACTTCGCGCAGCGGGCCCTTGATCCGTTACTTGAACTGGCGGGTGCTCGGCGTGTTGTTTTTCACGAGTTGCGGCACACCGTCAACTCGCTGCTTCTTGCGGAGGGCGTGAGCCCAGTCGTTATGGCAGAGATGCTCGGTCACGAGAGCACGCGCATGACACTCGATGTCTACGGCCAGTCCGTCCCCGGTGCGCAAAAAGCCGCGGTGCAGAAGACGAACCAGCTCTTCCCGCTCTCCGAGTTAGGGTGTCAGTTGGGTGTCAACGAGGCTCCAGTCGCGAATGACGTGCAAAACAAAAACGCCCGATCCTTCAATAGAATCAGGCGTTTCCAATTGGTGGAGATGTGGGGACTCGAACCCCAGACCCCTTACATGCGAA
>PMUK01000149.1 GCA_003166915.1 Candidatus Cybelea palsarum | reverse complement strand
TATCGTATTCGATGCACGGGATAGACCGGTCGAAATGAACGTTCCCATACATCTGCAGGTCGGGAAGCCGGACGACGAACCAAGTGAGATTCTTGCCGCGAAATGGCACGTTTGAAACGCCCATCCATTTCCATTCGGGCGCCAAACGCGGATTGATGCTTAGCCTGTCGCCGGAAATATCCAACCCCGCCGCGCCCTCGATCGCAGCCCAGAGGTACCGCGGCGGAAGCCAGGGTGAGAGCATCATACCTTGGTTTACGAGCGTCTCACCATGAAGCCACTCGGAGAATTGGCCGGGTACGGTGTTATTGCGGCGTGGGTCCGTTGAGTAATGCTTAAAGGCAGCCGACAAGGAACGCGCCATGAGAGCGGGATTGAAGCGCGCAGCGGCAAAGGCATACCAGAAGCTCGCGCCGATCCATACGCCGCCGAGCAAGCCATATCCGTGGATCGGTCCATAGTTCACGGCCGTTCGCGGAACGGTTCTAATGCCCGCTGCGGTCCAAAACTCCTCGCTGCTCAGACGCGCGATGATACGAGCGGCCGTCTCGTCGTCCGCGACGCCGAACATCAATGGGAAGACCATGTCGGAGGTGCAGTCGGACCTTTTCGTACCGTCCAGTTCGATATTGAGATAGTACAGATGGCTCTCCGAGTCCAACAGGTGGGCATTGATGGCCTCGCGCAGCGCTTCGGCCGCGCCCTTAAAGAAGGCACCGTCAGCGTGCTTACCGAGAACTCGCGCCATGTGTGAAACGGTTTGCAGAGCCGCGTAGCACTCCGAGTTCACCTCTGTCGTCGCGCCAGACAGACGGTAATTTGGGATGACGTTGCGCCAGCCGACTATTCCCCAATCCGACGTTCCGCTCGCATTGCACCAGATCAAGCCCTGCGCGTTTCGCTGTGAAAGGATGTAGCGGGCGGCCTTGATTGTCTGCGGGTAGATGCGCTTCAAGAACGACAAATCGCCGCTCGCGTTGTAATGGTGCCACAACGCTAGAATCAGTAGTGGCGTATTGTCGTTGATGTTTAAGTTGTAGTCGGCCGTCTTGCCGCTTCGAATGTCGTAATATTCTACAACCATCCCGCTTTTTTCGAGATGCTCCGCGTACCAGAGCAAGGAGTTTCGGCTGAACTCAGGGGTGATGTAGTCGGCGCCATAAGCGAACCAGGCGGTATCCCGGCAAACGCTGTTGTTCGAGCGTGTGGGATCGTTGACGAAACACCAACCTGTCGGCGACAGCGTTTGGGTTCGCAGCATGTTTGCCTTGGCCCAGAGAACGCCGCGGTTGACGTTTTCATCGGGGCAGATGACGACGGCTCGGTTGAGCACGTTTTCGTAATGGCGGCGCGTTCGCTCGAGTGCGGTCGCTGCGCTTGGGCATCTTGCATAGGTCCGCAGGGCTCCGGGCCGGCCGCGATTCGAAAACGACAAGATCAACTCAAAGCGGGCGTATTCGCCTGCCTTGAGCCGGTGTACAAAGTGAAAGGCCGCCACCGGGTCTCCGTCGGATTCGATTGTAGTGTCGCCCAACATTCCTGGAGATAGCGGGGCATTCTCTCGGCCATTACCGGCTAGTACTTCGTAGCTTGTCGGCTCGACGCTCGCGCCAACTATTCTGGCCAGTTCTTCTTGCGTTTGGTTCCACGCTACGATTGCACGGTGTTTGCTGCTGTAAGCGCTTGCGATGCCGCGCGGCGTATTTCCTCGCAACTGGGTAAATGCGTAAGTACTGATCTCAATCGGCTCCTGGGTATCGTTGTAGAGCTCGATAGTGTAATAGCAGGCCGGGGGATCGACCGTATCGCCTTTGGGTTGTCCACTCAAGACGAATATATCCTCACGCACCCGGATGCCATTCGCGAGATGGAACAGATGCTCGTGATGTTCGGGGTGAATCCGATACGTGCCCGGCATCGCAGAGAGGGGCGTACCGGTCCGATCGTCCCAGTGGTTGACCAAGACCGTCCCAAACATTTCGAGGCCGATGTCGCCCGAATAGATCTTTTCGATTGCACCCGTCGCCTTGATGATCATGGTCGCTTTCGGTGAGCCGAACGTGCTGCCCGCAGCCATCTCGGTATCGGCGATATCGTAGCGCGAGATCTTGTCATTCGTTCCAGGCCCGCGTTTGCGCTCGCGTACCATCTATAAGCTTCCCGACTGCTTGGTGAGCCCACCGTCGATAATGTAGGACGCCCCCGTTACGTAGGCGCCAGCGGCAGACGACAAGAAGACGCACAGGCCGGCGATTTCCTCTGGCTTAGCCATCCGTCGCAAGGGGATCTCAGAGAGTAAGCGATTGTACTCGTCTCGATTGCTCTTGAGCTTGGCATCCATCGGAGTATCGACCGCCCCGGGGCAAACGTCATTTACCGTAATGCCGTGTTCTGCGAGTTCGACGGCAATCGTTCGCATCAGCATACGAACGCCGCCTTTGGACGCACAATAAGGCGCGTTCGTGGGCATTGCGAGCTCTTCGTGGACTGAAGAAATATTGATGATTCGGCCGCCGCGCTTCTGCTTTACCATCTCTAGCGCGGCGCGCTGCGAGCACAGCCATACCCCCGTCAAATTGATGTCGATGACCTTGCGGTAGAGCTCAAATGGTGTGTGAAGGAACGCTACTTTGTGTTCGATGCCTGCGTTGTTGACTAGAATATCGACGCCTCCGAAGTGCCTGACGGTCTCCATTACCAAAGCGTCGACCTCGTCGGGCTTCGACACATCGGCAGCGAAGGCAGTCGCTTTACCGCCGAAATTCTCGATCTGTTCGACCAAGGCGTCGGCCGGCGCCACGTCGCCGTAGTAATCGATCATGACGCGGGCTCCTTCGCGCGCCATCGCGAGAGTTATCGCTTGCCCGATGCCGCTGTCGCCGCCGGTGACGATCGCTACCTTATCGGCTAACTGCATCCGGTTGATCCTTGCGCTCTCGGTACGGAAAGGACGTTTCGCCCCTTTCAACCATCGGCAATCTTGCGGTCTGGGGTCCGAACGCCAGGTTTAGTGTCCAATCGAGAGCAACCCGGGCTTTCTGTGTAAGCCCGGGCAGGCGTCCTAGATAGTACGTTCGCCAGGTTAGCCAAGCGGCTAGTCCGGTTAACATGTGGCCACCCGGAAGCTCTATCACCGCTTGCCGATTGCCCAGTGCCGCCATTTGCCCGCGCTCCCGGTAGCGAAAGTTCCTGGTTGCCAGGCCCTGCGTACGCGCTACGATATTTCTTGCGAGAAGAGTGCCTTCACGTATGGCATTCTGCGCGAGGGGCGCATAGGTGCCTCCACCGGGCTTGGGCACCGCGGCGCAGTCACCTAGCGCCCAGACACCCGCCGTTCCCTCGACCACGAAATCTGCTCCGGTTTCGATCGCACCGTGTTCGGTTGTCTTCAGTCCTAGCGTTTCGGCGAGGGGCGAAGGCTTGACACCGGCCACCCATATTATGGTGGCGCTAGGTATAAGCTCGCCGCCCTTTAGCTGTGCACCTCGGTCGTCGATTTCGCTGACGTCTTGGTTCAGCCGTAGAACTGCTCCGCGTTTCTTTAGTATCGACGCCGAGTATCTGCCGAACTTGGCGGGTAGATGGCCGAGCAGCCGTTCGCCGGACTCGACCACAACGATCTCTACCTGCTTTGCATTTATCCGCGGATAGTAGCGCAGAATCGAGTTGAGAAAACTCTGCAACTCACCGGCGAATTCCACACCGGTGAAACCGCCGCCAATTATCACAAAGCGAAGCAGCCGATCTCGTTCCAACAAGTCCTTTGCTTCGGCCGCCGCCTCTAACGCACCGACGACCCGGGTACGCACGACTTCGGCGTCCGATATCGTCTTAAGTGGTATCGCAAACTCCTCAACTCCGGGCACTCCCATCGTCGAGGCGGTCGCACCAACTGCCAGGACCAGTTCGTCGTACTCGACGAATCTTGATTCATGCGTTACGGGATGCCGCACGGTGACGGACCGCCGGACCAGATCGACGCCAATCGCTTCGCCCAACTCGAACCTTGACGACGCAGCCATCTGACCTCGGTTGTGAGTGGAAGCGCGCAGCGGCTGCATGATGTCTCGCCCAGCGAGAGACCCTGCTGCGACCTCGGGAAGCATCGGGGTAAAGAGCATGAAGTTCTGACGGCTCACCAGCGTGACGTCGACATTACGCCTACCAATGCGCTCAAGTTCACGGGCCGCCGCGACTCCAGCGAACCCACCACCCACAATTACCACTCGCGTGCGCCCCACTTAGCGGCGCATCCGGAAACGCAGCCCGAGCGCTACAGCAGCGGCTAGAGCGGCCAGTCCAATCGCTCCCCAGATTGCGGCGCGAGAGGCTTCGGCGCGGAGGTTTGGCATAAAACGAAGCTCAGGCAGACGATCGTTCAGTTCCTTACCACGGTCGTCGAGTGCCATCTTGAGCACCTGAGCAGGATGCATCGCCTGGCGATCAGTCGTCTGAGAAATTTGCTCGCGACAGCTAAAGCCATCGGCCACGATGATCGTGCGTAGATCGGCGGCGCGCACTTTCGGAAGCAGCGCTCGCTCGCCAATCGTCATGGACACGTCATAATGCTTTGCATCGAACCCAAAGGGTCCGGCCATTCCGCAGCAGCCGGTGTCGGGCATTTCATAGTCGAGCTCAAGCGCCTTAAATAGCTTGGCTTCCCCCGACGCGTCTAAGATCGATTTATGATGGCAATGCTCCTGAACGAGAGCTTTGCGATGCAGCGGCGGCGGCCGGTATTCCGGTACCTTCTTCGCAAGGAATTCGGTCAAGAGATAGGTCTGCTCTTTGAGGCGCTTCGCATCTTCGTTCGGTCCCAACAAGTTGGTCATCTCATCGCGGAAGACCGAGACGCAACTCGGCTCGAGTCCGACCACGCACACGCCTTTGCGAATGTGCGGCCGAAGCGCCTGCAGCACGTCATTCAACATCGCCTTGGCAAGGTCGAGCATTCCATAGTCGTACAACGGTCGTCCGCAACACAATTGCGTCGCCGGAATGATGACCTGGAAGCCGGCATCTTCCAGAACCTCCACCGCAGCCTGGGCAGTCGTCGTGTGAAAGTGATTGTTCCAGGTGTCGGGCCATAGCATCACCTGTTGCTTACCGATATTGTGAAGCGGGCGTTGCGCGAACCACGCACGGAACGTCTGTGGTGCGAAGAGCGGAATCGAGCGCTCGGGCGCCATCGATACCAGCATCTTTGCGATATCGCGCAACCCCGGGGTGTGCGTCAAGGCGTTCACCACGCGGGGCGCGAGCGACGCCAGTTTTGCCCACCAATAGATCAGGCCGAACGCGTAGGCGGAGATCGGACGGCGCTTGTGCTCGTAGTAGTGCGAAAGGAACTCGGCTTTGTAGGTTGCCATGTCGACGTTGAC
>PMUK01000115.1 GCA_003166915.1 Candidatus Cybelea palsarum | reverse complement strand
CGCGCCATGTGTGAAACGGTTTGCAGAGCCGCGTAGCACTCCGAGTTCACCTCTGTCGTCGCGCCAGAGAGACGGTAGTTGGGGATCACGTTGCGCCAGCCGACTATTCCCCAATCCGATGTACCGCTCGCATTGCACCAGATCAACCCCCGCGCGTTTCGCTGTGAAAGGATGTAGCGGGCAGCCTTTCTCGCCGGCGGGTAGATGCGCTTCAAGAACGACAAATCGCCGCTCGCGTTGTAATGGTGCCACAACGCTAGAATGAGTAGTGGCGTATTGTCGTTGATGTTTAGATCGTAGTCTGCCGTCTTGCCGCTTCGAATATCGTAATATTCTACAACCATCCCGCTTTTTTCGAGATGCTCCGCGTACCAGAGCAAGGAGTTGCGGCTGAACTCAGGGGTGATGTAGTCGGCGCCATAAGCGAACCAGGCGGTATCCCGGCCAACGCTGTTGTTCGAGCGTGTGGGATCGTTGACGAAACACCAACCTGTCGGCGACAGCGTTTGGGTTCGCAGCATGTTTGCCTTCGCCCAGAGAACGCCGCGGTTGACGTTTTCATCGGGGCAGATGACGACGGTTCGGTTGAGCACGTTTTCGTAATGGCGGCGCGTTCGCTCGAGTGCGGTCGCTGCGCTTGGGCATCTTGCATAGGTCCGCAGGGCTCCCGCTCTGCCGCGATTCGAAAACGACAAGATCAACTCAAAGCGGGCGTATTCGCCTGCCTTGAGCCGGTGTACAAAGTGAAAGGCCGCCACCGGGTCTCCGTCCGATTCGATTGTCGTGTCGCCCAACATTCCTGGAGATAGCGGGGCATTCTCTCGGCCATTACCGGCTAGTACTTCGTAGCTTGTCGGCTCGACGCTCGCGCCAACTATTCTTGCTAGCTCTTCTTGCGTTTGGTTCCACGCTACGATTGCACGGTGTTTGCGGGTGTAAGCGCTGGCGATGCCGCGCGGCGTATTTCCTCGCAACTGGGTAAATGCGTAAGTACTGATCTCAATCGGATCCTGGGTATCGTTGTAGAGCTCGATAGCGTAATAGCAGGCCGGGGGATCTACCGTAGCGCCTTTGGGTTGCCCACTCAAGACGAATATATCCTCACGCACTCGGATGCCATTCGTGAGATGGAAAAGATGCTCGTGATGTTCGGGGTGAATCCGATACGTGCCCGGCATCGCGGAGAGGGGCGTACCGGTCCGATCGTCCCAGTGGTTGACCAAGACCGTCCCGAACATTTCGAGGCCGATGTCGCCCGAATAGATCTTTTCGATCGCACCCGTCGCCTTGATGATCATGGTCGCTTTCGGTGAGCCGAACGTACTGCCCGCAGCCATCTCGGTATCGGCGATATCGTAACGCGAGATCTTGTCGTTCGTTCCGGGCCTGCGTTTGCTCTGGCGTACCATCTATAAGCTTCCCGACTGCTTGGTCAGCCAACCGTCGATAATGTAGGATGCCCCCGTTACGTAGGCGCCGGCGGCAGACGATAAGAAGACGCACTGGCCGGCGATTTCCTCTGGCTTAGCCATTCGTCGCAAGGGAATCTCAGAGAGTAAGCGATCGTACTCGTCTCGATTGCTCTTGAGCTTGGCATCCATCGGAGTATCGACCACCCCGGGGCAAACGTCATTTACCGTAATGCGGTGCTCTGCGAGTTCGACGGCAATCGTTCGCATCAGCATACGAACGCCGACTTTGGACGCACAATAAGGCGCGTTCGTGGGCATTGCGAGCTCCTCGTGGACTGACGAGATGTTGATGATTCGGCCGCCGCTTTCTGCTTTGCCAGCTCTAGTACGCCGCGTATCTGCCGAACTTGGCGGGTAGATGGCCGAGCAGCCGTTCGCCGGACTCGACCCGAACTCGATCCTGCGCTACTATCCGCGAATAAATGCAAAGCAGGTAGAGATCGCTCCAACAAGTCATTTGCTTCGGCCGCCGCCTCTAACGCACCGACGACCCGGGTACGCACGACTTCGGCGTCCGATATCGTCTTAAGTCGTATCGCAAGCTCCTCAACTCCGGGCACTCCCATCGTCGAGGCGGTCGCACCAACTGCCAAGACCAGTTCGTCGTACTCGACGAATCTTGATTCGTGCGTTACGGGATGCCGCACCGTGACGGCCCGCCTCACCAGATCGACGCCAGTCGCTTCGCCCAACTCGAACCTTGACGACGCAGCCATCTGGCCTCGGTCGTGAGTTGAAGCGCGCAGCGGCTGCATGATGTCTCGCGCAGCGAGAGACCCTGCTGCGACCTCGGGAAGCATCGGGGTAAAGAGCATGAAGTTCTGACGGCTCACCAGCGTGACGTCGACATCACGCCTACCAATGCGCTCAAGTTCACGGGCCGCCGCGACTCCAGCGAACCCACCACCCACAATTACCACTCGCGTGCGCCCCACTTAGCGGCGCATCCGGAAACGCAGCCCGAGCGCTACGGCACCGGCTAGAGCGGCCAGTCCAATCACTCCCCAGAATGCGGCGCGAGAGGCTTCGGCGCGGACGTTCGGCATAAAGCGAAGCTCGGGCAGACGATCGTTCAGTTCCTTGCCACGGTCGTCGAGCGCCATCTTGAGCACCTGAGCGGGATGCATCGCCTGGCGACCAGTCGTTTGAGAAATTTGCTCGCGACAGCTAAAACCATCGGCCACGATGATCGTGCGCGGATCGGCGGCGCGCACTTTCGGAAGCAGCACTCGTTCGCCGATCGTCATCGACACGGCATAATGCTTTGCATCGAACCCAAAGGGTCCGGCCATTCCGCAGCAGCCGGTGTCGGGCATTTCATAGTCGAGCTCGAGCGCCTCAAACAGCTTGGCCTCCCCCGACGCGTCTAAGATCGATTTGTGATGGCAATGCTCTTGGACCAGAGCTTTGCGATGCAGCGGCGGTGGCCGGTACTCCGGCGCCTTCTTCGCGAGAAATTCGGTCAAAAGGTAGGTCTGCTCCTTGAGGCGCTTCGCATCTTCGTCCGATCCCAGCAAATTTGTCATCTCATCGCGGAAGACCGAGACGCAACTCGGCTCGAGTCCGACCACGCACACGTCTTTGCGAATGTGCGGCCGAAG
>PMUK01000163.1 GCA_003166915.1 Candidatus Cybelea palsarum | reverse complement strand
CTCGCCGCCGACAAAGACCGCCAGTTTCTCTCCAGGCGTGACCGGGATCGTCGCCTTCACGCTGCCGCCGACGCCGCCCATGGATTCCTGGCCGTAACCACCCGTGGAACCGCCGCCGCTAGCGCCGAAGGCGCGAACTTTGATCGCCGTCACTCCGGCCGGTACTTCGAACGTCTGCCGGTGCCCGGTATATTTGAACGTTCGCATGTTTTTCGACGCAGAACCGTCGCCCGGTCCGGTTAGGCCAGGTAATGCTCCGCTGCTGCCATGAGTCGAACAAGCGCAGAGAAGCGCCGTCAATAACGCGCTCGACGTTACGCAAAGTGCACCAGGGCTAAAACGTGAAATTCTCATCGCCTAATCTCCTGAAGCGTGAACGAATCGGCGGCCAATAAGGGTTCGCCGCTACGCCTCAATTTCATCGCAAGAGCTGGGCCGGCGCAATCACGGCGGCGGCCCATGGCGCCTAGTGCGAGGGGTCCTCAGGCGCGCTTCCATACGAGGATATTTGAACTGCCCCAAATTTCAGGAGGCACCGTGCGAATGGTCAGCACGTCGCCTTCGATTTTGAATTGGCGCTCGAGCGTCGTTCCCATGAGATTGGTAAACACACTCACGTCGACGTGATGGAAGACGCGATCGCCACGTATGTCGTAGCGACCGGCATATGCGAGAAAATTCGCCAGGGCATGCGTGCGCTGCTCTTCGGTTGACGAGCTTCCGGACGGCGACTTCAACTCGGGACGATGCGTTCCGGCGAGCACCGCAGCCATGTGCCCATCGGCGGTATAGAGCAAATAGCCGACGGGGTCTTGCCCGAAGCGAGGTTTGGAGGCGCCGTTTCCTTCGTCAGTATCGAAGCTCACGAGGCTCCACGCACCCACGACACCCTCGCGCGGCGCGGCACTCGCGGTGACGCTGCCGATCGCTGCGAATACTCCAAACGCTGCGGCGAGATCGAGTACGCCCTTTCGCGAGAGAGGCGGCGTTTTTAGAGCACTCATTTCATCTCCAGTCAGGTCTCGCCGCCCCTTCTCTCGCCGAGACTCGGGTCCATCTCTAAATATACGCGACGAGTGCCATCCCTGTTCTCCTTTAAAGTTCGTGAGCGCTCGCATCAAGCGCGTTGCGTGCTCCAATCATCGCTCGGGACGCGCGCCGGCCCCAGGGACGAGCCGGTCAGTTACCCGGTCAAATGGCCGGGAAGGGCCTATCGAGCGAGCGAAGCGGTCGGCGTGAACGCTCGGTCGACGGTCCCGGCGGAGTTCGGAGCGCTTTTGCGGCGGTTGCGCAGTGCGGCCGAACTCTCGCAGGAAGAGCTCGCCGAACGTGCACGCATGAGCGTCGATGCGATCGGTCAACTGGAGCGCGGGCGCCGTCGAGCGCCGCAACGCGAGACCGTCGATCTGCTGCTGATTGCGCTCCGACCCAACGACGAGGACCGCGCGGCACTCCTCGCGGCGGCCGCCCGCGCACGCGTGCGCACCGCTCAATCGCCTTTCGGCGCAGAGGCGGCGTCACGACACAACTTGCCCGCCCAACTCACCGACCTCATTGGCCGAGAAGGCGTCGTCGCTGAAATCCACGCGTTACTTGCCGATGCGCGACTCGTTACGCTGGTGGGCGCCGGTGGTATCGGCAAGACGCGCGCGGCGCTCGAAGTCGCCGCGCAGGAAGTCGACCACTGGCCCGACGGCGTCTGGTTCGTGGAATTGGCGCCAGTCGGAGACGCCGCGCTCGTCGCGGGCACGATTGCGCTGGCGCTCGGGGCCGTCCAGCAGTTGAATGAAACGGCGATGGAAACGCTGTTGCGCCACGTGAAGCAAAAGCAGATGCTGCTGCTCGTCGATAACTGCGAACACCTCATCGACGAGGTGGCGCAAATTGCCGAAAGGCTCTTGCGCGAGCGCCCGCACGTTAAGCTGCTGGCAACCAGCCGCGAGTTGCTACGCGTTGCCGGTGAACGCGTCTATCCGATGCCGTCTCTGGATGATTCGAGCGCCGCGTTACTCTTCGAAAAGCGAGCACGCGCGGCCGATCCCGCGTTTGCGCTCGCCAATCGAGATGCGACGATCATCGTGGACATCTGCCGGCGCCTGGACGGCATGCCGCTGGCGATCGAGCTGGCGGCGGCGCGAGTGCGAACCTTGGCGCTACCGCAGCTTGCGCGCAAGCTCGACGAGCGCTTTGCGGTCCTTCGCGGCGGCAATCGCACGGCGCTGCCGCGCCAGCAGACGATGCAAGCGCTCATCGACTGGAGCTACGACCTTCTCGCGCCGCAGGAGCAACGGTTCTTCCGCAGGTTCGCGGTCTTCGCCGGTGGCTGCAGCCTCGACGCCGCCGCGGCCGTGTGTAGTGACCCCGGCGACGATGCGTTCGATCTCCTGGCTTCGCTGGTAGACAAGTCGCTCGTCGTTGCGCACAACGGCGCCGACGAGCAGGGGTACGCATTGCTCGAGTCGATGCGAGCGTACGCCATGCACAAACTCGATACATCGGGGGAGCGCGACGCAATCTCGCGCCGCCACGTAGAATACATCGCGTGCCTGGTCGACGTGCTGCGCCCCCACACCCGGACTTCGGCAAGAGAAGCCCTTAGTCTCGAGATCGAAAATGTCCGAGCGGCATTATCGTGGTGCGCGAACAGCGGAGATGCGCTCGACCTTGGCGCGCGGATCTTGGCGCACACCAGCGTGTTATATACGCAGCGGCTGTACGGCGAGTATGTCGAACGGTCGCAATACTTCCTCGAGCACGCCGACGGGATCGACCCGGCGCTGCTAGCGGGCATCTGGCTGGGCATCGCTCGCAGAGCCATCGGCGTGCCGGCGCTCGACGCCGCGGAACGGGCGATCGCCCTTTTGGAGAAGGCGGAAGACCGCAGCGTGACGGTGGTACGCGCGCATCTCAAGCGCGCGAAAGCCCTCGCGGAGCAATGTCGCATTTCCGAGGCACTCGAGGCGAATATGCGGGTGATGCAGCTACGCGACGAGCTCTGCCCGCAAGATGCCGGCACGCTGGCGAGCATCCACCACCAGCGTGGCTACATGCTTGGGCAAATGCATGACGACGCTGCCGCCCGGCGAGAGTATGAAACGGCGGCTGCCATCTACGATAGCATCGGCGACCGTAACGGCGCGGCGTACATGCGATGCAACATCGGCGACTGCTACTATCGAGAGGGGGACGCGCAGACCGCGATACGGTTGACGCGCGAGAACCTCTCCGTCTTTCGCGAGCTGCGCAACTGGGACGGCGAAGCGTTCCTCCTGTGCAACCTTGCAGAGTTCGACATCGTCAGCGGTGATCTGATTGCGGCGGCGCAAGATATCGCCGCAGCCGTCGACGCTGCCCAGCGACTTGAGAGCGGTACGTGGTTAGCGGCGACGGCCTTCGCTGCCGCCGGATTGGCCGCTCACGCCGGCGACTTAAGGGCGGCGGCGCGGTTGCTCGGCTACGTGCGCTCCTGGAAGACCGAGCGCGCCTATTATGAGGCCGGCGACCTCCGCCTCCAAACCGCAATCGAAGAATTGCTTGAAACGGGCTTGGACCACGACGAGCGAGAGCTGCTGGAGTCAGAAGGAGCCAACCTTCCGGAAACCGCCGTCGTCGATGTCATCCTCAACGTGGCAATGTCATCCTGAGCGCAGTCGAGGGATCAACGTTCCGGGAAAGTCACTGCGAGCCGTAAGGCAGGTTCCGCTCAGCGGAAACCAAGGAGAGGGTGGGATTTGAACCCACGGAACCCGCAAAGGTTCAGCGGTTTTCAAGACCGCCGCATTCAACCACTCTGCCACCTCTCCAAGTCTTATTTTACAAGGGTTTTCGCGTTTCGTCTTACCCCGAAAAGGCCGTTTTTGTCACCGTTTGGTCACACGACCCATTTGCCTACGCACTGCGCGCGCTCTCGTATAGGCGAGCGAGTGCGTCCGACGCGGTCTTATCCATGCCAGGTAGAACGTGCGAGTACCTGTCGAGCGTGATTGCTACCGAGGCATGGCCGAGCCGTTCCGATACGACCTTGAAGTGGACTCCGGCTCGGAGGAGTTGGGTTGCGTGACTGTGCCGCAAGTCGTGAAAGCGAATGGAAGGAATCTCCACGCGCTTCACCGCTGCAGCGAACCGCTTCGAGACGGTATCCGGTTTCAACGGCTTACCGTCATCCGCACAGAACACTAGGTCGAGGTCCTCTGCGTATCCGCCTTCGAGGCGCAGACGTATGGAGTTTTGCTTTGCCTTGTGGCGCTTGAGCGATGCTATCGCCCTCGCGTCGAGAGTTACCGTGCGACGGCTCTTTGGAGTCTTAGGTTCCTTGAACTCAAGGATAGTCGGTCGATACCTCTTGCCGGGTTGCAACTCTCCGCGAGTCTCTTGCAGGCCCTGCCTTACAGTAACTGTGCCCTCCTCGAAGGCAACATCCTTCCAGCGCAACGCGAGTAACTCGCCGCGCCGAAGTCCGCTGAATAGTGCGATTGCCACGATACAGTCGAGGTCCGTGCCTTTGACCTCACCGAGAAGTTGTAGGGATTGTTTCTCGTCAAGACAGAGCATCTCCGGCGACTTCAATGCAGGCGGCTTTACTCGGTCCGTTACGTTCCGAGTCACAAGTCCCATTCGGACGCCGTACCTCATGGCATTGCGTAGGACCGCATGATGGTGCTTTACCGTTTGCGGGGCTAAGCCGGAGTTTATCCAGGCGTCATAACTCTGCTGCACCTGTCCCGGCTGTAGCTTTCCCGCTTGGGTCTTACCGAATGCCGGTACGAGCTTCTTCTCGACTATCTCTTGATACCGTTGATAGGTCTTCCCACCAACCGTCGTCTTAGCGTGTGGAAGCCAATGCTCCGTTAGGAGCTTACCCACGGTAAGATTCGACGGAGGCAAGAACTCCCCACCATTTA
>PMUK01000148.1 GCA_003166915.1 Candidatus Cybelea palsarum | reverse complement strand
ATTCTGGCCTTGTCGGCTGCCGAGAACCGCCGGCGCGTTGCCTTGGCAGAGACCTCTGGATCGGGAGCCGTGTTTTTGTATTGCATGCGTGAGACCTTTCACTCCCTCAGTATTTAAGTCCGGTCTAGTGGTATCACGCGATGCTGAAACAGAGGGTTCCGACCTTTGCGCCCAATTGCGGCAAGCCGGGTCCGGTGTTGACCGAGTCGGGCACTCCGCTAGCTAATCCGGAAGCAGTTGCGTTCAACAATACAAAAGGCATAGTTTACGTCGGCAATCTCTACGGACCATCTGACTCGCCCGGAAACGTCGCCGTGTTTCCAAAAGGTAAACTCACGCCCTCGACTTATTTGACGCAATCTACCCAGTCCAGCGGATACGGGGTTGGCGTTGATAGCGAGGGTGATGTGTTTCAAATTGTAGACCAGGCCTATGGAAAGGGCTTCGAAGTTGTTGAATGGAGGGGCGGCAAAATGCCCGGAACCGTCCTCCCACTTGGAGGCCTCGTGGTCCCCAATGGAATTACCTTTGACAAGCGCGACAATATGCTGCTCTTTAACGATAGATTGGGAGTCATTCTAAAGTATCCGCCTCCGTATTCGGGAGCGCCATCGCGAACCTATACGTCCAAGAATCCGGCGTGCGCTGGAACGTTGAACAGAAACGGAACGCGACTGTACGCTGCCTCTAGAGCGAACGGTTCCGTCGACGCGTACACATATCCGGAGGGTAGGTACCTCTACAGTATAACGGCCGGATTATCAGCGTCAGGCAGCGTCACTGGTGTGGCGATCGACCCCATTTACACGCCTTGATCGATAAACGCCGAACCTTCGCGTCAAATCAATCCCCTATTCCAGCCCTCCGAGCTTTGTTTAACCGACGTGACAAAAAGGCGGGCGATATTACAACTTTGTGCAGTTAAGAACGGAGAATTTGATAAATGAAGATTTTTCGGGTTGACCCTAAGCTCATCGCCATGTCAGCGGCGGTAGCCATATTTGTCGGGTGCAGTAGTAGAAGCGTATCGCCCGTGGCTCCGGGCGCCTCGAGTGCGGAGCAGCTCTACGGCGCGCCCAGCGCCATCGTAACCAGGACCGGCACGGCCATACCCGTCCACCCGCATCACGGTCGGTCGTGGATGGCTCGCGACGCCCACAACCGTGACCTCCTCTACATCTCGGATGCGGGCACGGCTGACGTTTACGTCTACTCGTATCCAAAAGCTAAACTGCTGGGAACGCTAACCGGCTTTTCAGAACCCTTCGGCCTTTGTTCAGACAAGAAGGGCGACATCTTCGTTACGGACAATGCCGCCGGCGATATCGTCGAATACGCGCATGGTGGCACTAACCCGATTAACACGTTGAACGATCCGGGAAGCGAGCCGATCGGGTGCTCCATCGACAGAAAAACCAATAACCTTGCAGTATCAGGTTGGGGGGCGAGTAACGATGCGGGTAACGTTGCAATCTACGTTGACGCGCAGGGTTCACCGCAGCTCTACACTGACTCGGTAATGTACTATCCGATGTTCTGTGGCTATGACGATAAGAGCAACTTGTTTGTCGACGGTGAAAACTTAGGGAGCACATCCTTTGTGTTCGCTGAATTTGCTAAGGGCGGCAGTGCGCTTAACAACATAACATTAAATCAGAGTATTAGCTGGCCCGGTGGCGTACAGTGGGACGGAAAGAACGTGGCAGTTGCAGATGAAAACATCGCCGTGATTTACCAGTTCGCTATAAGCGGAAGCGTCGGTACGAAAGTCGGGTCCATTTCGCTAAGTGGCATTAGCACTACGTGGCAGTTCTGGAAACGAGGCGCGATTGTGGTCGCACCGGATGATTTGAAAGGGCTAGTCGGCATCTACAAATACTCAACGGGCGGATCGCCAATCAAACTTCTAACGGGCTTTCACACGCCCATCGGATCGACCGTCAGTCTCGCCAAATAGCTCGCCAAACAAGCGGAAAGAAAGGTACTGCTCAAGACTGTTGTTTAGGTCTGGGTACTTTCGGCAATACAAGGCGGCGAAGCGTCTTTTCAACTGCTCAGCCTCTAGATGCCGCCAGCTCGCCACAATTGGGCTGTAAGTAAGACGAGAAGCAGTTCCGCCCTCCACGTGAACTGGTGGTATCAATCTGTCATCGGCGAATACCAAGAGTTCCGAACAAGCGAAATATCGGACCTTCATGCGCCCTCACTGCCTCGGAAGAGTTGCCCGACTTAGGAATTGATGGATCGGACACCCCTGTACGCGCCGGAGCAACTAGGGCATGTTTGAAAATGATCCCGCCCTTGCGAAGCAAGCATCTCATGGTGCCGCGCCGCTCTGAGCGCAACGGGAGCTGCCGAAAGTATTTAGCTAATTCTCCGCGACGAAATCAACCGGCACACACCTCGACCCCATCTTTCCGCTATCTCGTTGGTTACGGCGATCAAAACTCTCGACCTCTGGCGCCTCGGACCGGACGTTTGAAGTGTACTCTGTAGTATCCCTCGGCGAATCCCACCGTTGTCATCAAGCACTGAAAAACCGTTCCGAAAATGCGGCGACCCTTCCCAGACTTACTAACGGTAATTGAGTTTATCGCTAACTTGCGCTCTCGGGCACCGACGTAATCAGTCCCGCACTTGGGTGGTTTGGACACTTAGGAAACGATGCGCACGAGCTAGAATGTATGTGAGCACAAGGGGGCTTAACCTCACGTACAACGCCGCCTCGAGGAGCTCGGCTGCAGCCAGTTGGGAAACCGCTTCATGGCGCTAAGGGGCCCCCACCTACGACATCGGTCGCTACCCACAACGAGTAACACCGGGCCGGTGCCGGCTTTTCGATCTACCGTGATGCGAGGTCAGCTAATCATCGTCGCGTCTTTCAAACGAACATTCCTAGGCCGGGCGAGCTTGAACGGAACCCAGCACTGTGCGCCGAATCTGTTATGATGAGATCGCCTTTTGAAGCGGGCCGCTAAGGCGTTCGGGGCAGGCGGAAGCGTACTTTGCTCGTGATCGAATCAATGGCGTCATTCAAAATGGCTGCGAAGCACCTCTTTCGCCACCTACATGCTCCTAGCGCCCTGCGCCGAAACCCTCTGGTTGAGCGCTTTTTCGATAACGATGGCTGGCGGGACGTCGAAGCGATCAAGAACGAACGTCGCGCACTCGACTATATTCATTCGCTCGTCCGTCAAGCTGCCGATTATTACCGAGACGAGGACATCGCTAAAGGCAAGAGAGTGCGTGCTCGCCGGCAGCACGCCATCGTGATGTTGCAGTGCTTGGGAAGAAGCCCAATTCGAGAAGTTGCCGCCGCGCTCGGAATATCATACCATCATTGCTACCGCGAGCGCGCCGCCATATGCCTTCGCATCGCTCGATGGATTTGTGATTCTTTCAGGAAGCGTTCGTCCGACCTTTTGTTGAAGGTCGACGAATTTCAACTCCTGGCGAATCTCGCACTGGGCCAGGCTGCGACGGGTGATGCGAAAGCCGCGTTTCATGCGTGCGACGCACTTATGTCCGAAGCTCCGTCGCCGCAGCAGAAAATGGAAGCGCTTCGCATCAACGCGCTGGTGTCGATCGACTTCGGCAACGTCGCGCGTGCCGAGGCCGCGCGCCTGGCCGCGGCCGAGATGTTCGCGGAAGGCTTATTCTCTCAGTCGTCGCCGTCGCACGCAGTCGCTCGAGCCTGCCTCGGCCTGATCGATGCTCGACTTGCATATTGCCGTGCCGACGTCAATGGTGCGCTCCAAATGGCACAGGACGCTACGTCGTGGCTCGAGCAGTTGGACAACGACGCGCCGGCTCGCTTACGGGAGCTTTACTTAGAAAGCCTGTTCGAGCTCGCTGCGGCGTGCTGGAACTTCGGCAACCTTGAAGCCGGATTTGACTGGATTGCAAAGGCCGAGCAGGATGTCCATCGGGTCGTTGCGCTTTCGCCCCAGTTGCGTGCTCGAATCTCGCTCGCGTTTTGGAGGCTGCGAAGCTGCCTGCTGACGACATCGAAGGCGTGGTGCCCGTCGGCCGAGCGGCTTAACGCGCTTGCCACCGAGTTCGAGCGGGCCTATGAAGCTGGTGCGGTTTTCGAAACTGGAGAGGCGCTGGTGGCTCTGATGCAACACCACGCGCTCGCCGGTAACGACGCAGAAGCCCTGAAGGCTGGCAAGCTCGCGATTCTCATAGCGCGGCAAAAGGCGTGCGTGAAAGATCGTACCGAAGTAGCGGTTTTCGTCGCCGCGAATCTGCTGCCGACGCGATGCTGGAAAGAAGGTTCGCGGCTCTTCCCAAGTGACGATGATCTAGGCGCGTGTGACGCGCATCATCGTGAGTTGGCTTCTTACTTTTCTGTAGAGTATGCGTTTCGTTCCCGAAGATTCGACGACGCATGGGCACTTGCAAATCAGGCGTCAACCGCCAGCCGATACGCGATAATGAAAATAAAGAATCGTCTCGTAGCAGCGCTGGCCGCCCATGCACTCGGCCGGCAACGCGAAGCGCGGAGGCTCCTCGAGGCGACCGTTCCAGCGGCCGAGGACTTCGGTTCGACGCCGATCTTGAGGGATGCCTACAATGCAGCCGCTACGATAACGGCAAACGCGCGGTTCGTGCGCCGTGCGACTGAAGTCGATCGACTTCTCCGCGTTTAGCTCGCTAAGCTCAGCGGCCAAGCTCGCGTTTTTGCAGATGATGTCCGTTTTTGCAATAAAGGCGTCACGCACGAAGCGCGTTCTGGTAAGATCGCGAGATGAATCCGGCGTTGCTTCGCTACCCCGTGGCGGCGGGCCAAAGATGCGCTGAAGGGCGCCCAGGAGCACGTAAAAGGAACAGGTTGTGGAACCAATGCAAGCTTTTATGCCGAGGTCTTAAAGTCGAGCGCCGCACGAATAGCCGCGACGGTTGTTGCGGGCGGCAACGGCGCATCGGTTGCACCGCAAAACACGCAGCAAGTCGTCTTGTCACCCGTGCGCAGTGGCGCGGGCGGCGCCACCTTTGATCGCGAGGGCTGCGAACGCGCCGGTTGCCTTTCGCGTGCTCGGGGCGCTCCTAACCGAATCCTACGGGGAGATTCTTCGACGGAGGGTCCGCGCCTACGCGAGCGCCTTGGATTTAGTCGCTTTTGCCTCCCGACAACTTGACTTACTTCATTCGAGGAGAACTTCGATGAAAAGCCTTTTTGCTTCAGCACTTGCTGCGCTAGCGCTCCTTCTCGCCGGCTGCTCGGGAAGCATCAACCCAGCGGCACCGGGAGTTGGAGGCTATTCGGCCAATTGGAGTGACCGCCAATTTACGCGCAAAGGGTCCGATTGGTCTGTCGTCACTAGCCCCAACCGCGCCCCTGAGGGCGATGATCTGCTCTATGGCGTGAGCGCGGTTTCCGCCCGCGATATTTGGGCGGTTGGCTCGTATTGTTGCGTGACCCATGGATCGCAGCAATATTCGAACTCACTGATCGAGCACTGGAATGGATCTTCATGGCGAATTGTCCCATTTCCGAGCAACGAACCCCCAGACAGCGAGCTTCGTAGCGTCGCGGCGATCAGCCGCGACGACGTCTGGGCAGTCGGATATTCGGTTTTTCCGAATGCGGCACTGATCGAGCATTGGAACGGCAAGAAATGGGCCGTGGTATCCAGCCCCTATATTCCCTACGGCGCTGAGCTGAATGCCGTCGTTGCCATTTCGGCAACGGACGTATGGGCGGTCGGCGAGGGAAACGACGAAAGCTTGACCGAGCACTGGGATGGTAAGCAATGGAGTTATGTTTCCGACGTTACCCAGGGGCTGACGGTTTTGCAATCCGTCGCAGCCAGCGGCCCCGACGACGTGTGGGCGACCGGCGAGTTCAGCTATCCGAACGCCAACGTGTTCGCCGAGCACTGGAACGGTTCGAAGTGGAACTACTCGCAGGTCGTCAATAATTTTGTTCGAAGCAGCTTTTCGAGCGTAGTTGTACTCTCGCCGAGTGACGCGTGGGCGGTGGGCTATGAGGCGCCTAGCTACAGCAACAACGTTCTTCAGACTCTAATCGAGCATTGGAACGGGTCACAGTGGAGTCTCACGCGCAGCCCCAATATGAATCCCAAAGGCGGCTATGATGTCGACAACTGGCTCTTTGGAGTAGCCGCGCAATCGTCGTCGGACGTGTGGGCGGTCGGGTACTGGATCTACTTTCCGGGTTCAGGCACGCCGCGAAGCCTTTTCGAACGTTGGGATGGAAAGGCGTGGAAGCTGGAACGAGGGCCGTCGTTACTTGAATCGAGCAATAACGCCGCCTTCAATCAACTGCTCGGTATCGCGAGCGTTGAACCGGGCGTGCTCTGGGGCGTCGGCTACCAAGGAAACCAGGGTGAATGCATCCTCGACTGCACCCTAACCGTCCGCACGAACCATGGCTAACATGGCTAAATGGAGAAACCTTTTGCTAAGGGTTGCGTCGGTTAGCGCGCGCTGAATACTTCCAGAACCGGGTGGACTCACGAATAGTCCATCGTAGGATGCCATCACCGCGCGCCCTTAGCGCTACCCCTCGAATGGTTAACTGAAAGATCCGCGTTCCCGATCGGCGCCAAGCACCGTCAAGGGACGGTCAGACGGGGCGGCCGAATTCCTCTTGGAAATTAATTCATTAAGGAGAACCGACATGCGACGTGCTCTCGTCTCTTCAACAATCGCGCTTCTTACCGCGTGCTCCAGCGGGGCAGGTTCGAGCAATCCTCCGGGCTCATCGTCGATGTCCTCCGTTAACGGAGACGCGACCCGACGCGCAAGTGCCGGGCTTGGAAAGGTCCTATCGTCCGCCCATGGCGGACAGATCTTTGGGTTCGACGTGAATCAGAACGGCAGCGACGGTCTTCTCTCCGAGTCACAAGGCAGCGGCAAGCCGGCCATCGAGACCTTCAACATCAAGACAGCCAAGATCACAAAAATCGTCAAAACGCTCAGCGCGAACCCCAACGACGACTTCGTTACGTTCGGCATCGTCGGAAACGATGTTGGGTTCGTCGACGAACAACGGGTCAAACTAGACCCTGAATCCAGGCACGACCGCTTTTTTCTCTTAACTCCAGTCTCCGGCGATAAAATCACCGGGCGATGGATGCCGCCGCATGTGACGAATTCGGTCCTCTACCAGCAAGCCCAGAACCAGACCACCGACATCCAGGTGTCCGTGGTATTTCGCAAGGCTTTCTCAAGCGACGTACCGTGGCTTTACGTTTGGAACAGCGCAACGAATAAGTTCTTGAATTTCATCCGCCTCAAGTCCACGGGCGAGCAAATGGCGGAGGATACGTCGACGAACGAAGCCGTTCTAGCCGCGCAATCCGGCGGCGGCGTTCCGACCATCACGCTAGTCAACCTAAAATCGGGAAAGCTCAAGACGTTTAATGGTTTAAATAACGGTCCCTACGGCGCAGGCGCAGCAAACGGCTTGGCCGTCGATTCGCACACCGGTATTGCCTGTACCACGACTGAACTAAACGCGCAAGTGGAGTTCTACGATCTCGCGAAGGAGACTGGGGTTGCCGTCCAGCTTCCTAACACCGGCCCGACCAGCCAGTTCAACAGCGGTTCTGCCGTTGCGAGTGATTCCGAGGACGGTCTCTTCCTGATCGCGCAGCCTTACTCGAGCACTGGTGGCAACAGCGCCATTTATGTGTATGATGAAACCGGCGATCTAATCGAGACCCTCAACGGCTTCGACTTCTCGACCTTGTACTTGCCGCCGTTGAAGATCGCCCTCAACCCCGGCCTAAGACTGGGGCTGGTCAACGGCCCGAATGCAGATCAACTCCAAGAGTTTACCTACTAAGCGGCGTTCATTTAGGTCGCGTGTGCAACGCGCTTCAGGGGGCCGCGCCAATGCTAGATGATACTCTGGACGGGATTAATTCTCGGAAAGCTCCGATATGCATTGAGAAGGGCGCGTCGCGTCAGATCGCCAGCAAACGGCCGTCGTCGTCCGAGATTACGGGAAGCAACGGAGTCTCCACGTCGGTCATTAAGTTTGCTGCACGCTCGGACGTGTGAACGGCGTAACACGATTATGCCAACGCCATGGCTTCGCGGTCGCCGTCCCAGCGGGCGGCGCTGCCTTCGGATACCGAAGAACAGAAAAGTGACGGTGCCAGTAGGGCGCGCTGAGGGCGGCTCCAGACTATACCTCCGTCGTCCTGGGCGGCCTTCGCGCCCCCCATATCATGGACGAGCAACGAAGGGCGGCGGCGAAGCTGATCGACGACCACCTCGATAAGGGCCCGTCCACAGCGCCTAGGCCCAGCGATTCTGTGTACCAAACGGTGTGGTGAAAAGTACCAACCGCCGCAAACCCGATGTAAAATAAGGCGAAAATCACTAGGGCCTGTTAACAC
>PMUK01000196.1 GCA_003166915.1 Candidatus Cybelea palsarum | reverse complement strand
TCGATCGGGTTCTGTGTCGCCAGCACCATGTAGAGCTCCGGCAGCTTGTAGGTGTGATGTCCGACCGTGACCTGCTTTTCCTCCATCGCCTCGAGCAGCGCCGACTGCACCTTCGCGGGAGCGCGGTTGATTTCGTCGGCGAGCACGACGTTCGCGAAGATCGGTCCCTGCATCGTGGTGAAGCGGCTCTCGCGCTGATCGAAGACGCGCGTGCCGACGATGTCGCTCGGCAAGAGATCCGGCGTAAACTGGACGCGGCGGAACTCACCCTCGAGCGCCGCCGCGAGCGCGCGGCAGGCGAGCGTCTTCGCCAACCCCGGCGGTCCCTCCAAGAGCACGTGGCCGTTCGCGAGCAGACCGAGCAACAGCGCCTCTACGACCGCTCCCTGCCCAACGATCGTATGGTGCAATGCGTCGATAACGTCGGCGGGCCGCTTCGATGCGTTCAAGACGCCGCCCGTTCGAGCGTCTCGACTGCGTGTTCGATCGCGCTCCCAAGGTCGGCTTCGTACGTGAATGCTGCGCGTTCGACGGCAGGCAGCACGTCGAGCAGCATCGGCGTATAAATCGGATAGGGTCCATCGTCGAATGTGAGCGCGATCAAGCGCGGCCGCCCGGAGCGATCCTCGGTCGGCAGCTCATGCGTCGCGCGATAGAACCGCGCGGCGAGGTCGTCTGACGTCTCCAGATGCACGTTTGTGGCGGGCGTTACGAGCGCCGGCGCCAGGTTGCTCTTGTGCACGATCACGCGCCAACCGCCGGCAACGATGAGTCCGGCCGCCGCGATGACGGCGATGACGCTCTTAGCCGTCACAGATCCGGCGCCTGGTTACTCGCCAGATCGTTTCCGACAATGACCGTTACGTCGCTTGCCGTAACGTTCGCTTGCGCCGGAGAAGGACTGGGCGCGGGATCGGGGACGACGATCGCACCCCGCGCGCCCGCAAGCGCCGCACGCACTTTTGCTCCGGCAAACGTTACGCTCGAATGCTCGTGAATCTCAGTAGCGGTGTAATCGGACCGATCCGCATTACCGACCGCACCGATATTGAATCCGGCATGCTTGAGTTCGGTGGCGACGCGGTGTGCCGCGCCGGCAACGGTGCTACCGTTCTCGATGTCGACGCGCAGCGTCGCGGCGGGAATCGCCGCAAGTGCCAACGCGTCCGGGGACGGCACTGGAACCGGAGGCGCGACGAGCATCGACGCAACTAACTGCGCTCGCGCTTGCGTGTCGGGCACGAGCGAGTCTCCATAGCCCGGCAAATCGACGTCGGCGGTAAATGGTACTTGCTTGCTCACGATCGCGAAATTCGGCACGCCCTGAAAATAAGTAGCGATGGAAAAAAGCTCCTGGTCCGTGAAATCGGTCTGCACGTACTTGCGGAAGACGGCCAAGAGATCGCCCAGGTGGATAAGCGTGTTGATGCGGTCGCTTTTGATCTTGGCAGCTACCGCTTGCAAGACCTGCTGCTGGCGCATGATCCGGCACGGATCGCTGCACCAATCGTGGCGAAATCGCATGTACGCGACGGCGTGCTCGCCGTCGAGATGCTGCAAGCCTTCCTTCAAATGAATGTGAAGGTGGCCCCAGGTATCGTCGTAATCGAGGGTGTCGCCGGTGCAGCCGGTTTTGTACTGCAGGCAATTCGACGATTTTACGTCTACGTTCACGCCGCCGATGGCGCCAATAAACTCTTTTGTGGCGTCAATGCGCAGGACCACATACCGATTGAATGGAGGGATCCCGAGCCATCGAGCGATGACGCTCTTCGCCTCTTTGACGCCTCCGTCGGATTGCGCCTGATTGATCTTGGCCTGAGTGCCGTTGGGCATTGTGGCGACCATGTCGCGGGGGATCGATAGCTGGTAGATGCGCTTGTTGACAAAATCGAGATTCACTGCCCAGATCACGTCGCTGCGCGAATTGGTGGAATACTCTTCGTCCTTCTCGTTATAATCGTAGTCCAGCCCCTCGACGAGCACCAGCAGGTTCGACGTTCCGAAGACCTGTTGGGGCGACGGCACGAACATTTGCGTGAACGCGGTCACCGGATTTCTGCGCTCGACGACTATATAACCGGCGGCCGCCGAGACGATGCCGAGTGCGACGATGGCGAGTATGATCGCGACCTTGCTTTTAATCAAATCGCGCAAGGCTCCGGCGATACGGCGTGGCCGAAGAAATCGAACGGCCCGTGATCTTCCAAACGTACGTCGACGAACTCGCCAACCTGAGCGTTTCCTGTGAAGTAAATGCCACCATCGACACCCGGCGCTTCACCTTCGGAACGTCCGAACCATGCTCGTTTTGCATTAAGAAACTCTTCTGCGAGGACGCGTACCGTCGTGCCGCAGCGCGCGGCGCGCGCGCGTTCCGAGGCGACGCGTTGCGCCTCGCGCAATCGGATGAGCCGGCGCCGGCGGCGCGCGATGCCGACGCGAGCGGATAACTCGGCCGCCGGCGTTCCCTCTTCTGCGCTATACTCGAAGAATCCGACGCGATCGAGTTGCGCGCGTTCGATCCAGCGCTCGAGATATTCCACGTGCTCGTCGGTCTCGCCGGGAAAACCGACGATAAAGGTCGAGCGCATCGTGATTCCCGGAATGCGGGAACGAAAATCGTCGAGGATCTCGAGATATCGCTCGCCGTTACCGGGCCGGCGCATTGCTCGCAACACCTCGGGGTGCGCGTGTTGCAATGGCATGTCCATGTATTTGCAGACCTTCGGAAGGTCGGCGATGGCGTTGATGAGTTCGCGATCGATCGTCGCCGGATATAAGTAGAGCAAACGGATCCATTGAAGACGGTCGATCGCATGCAGCCGCTCGAGCAGCTGCGCGAGGCCTCCGCGGCGCAGGCCACGGTCGCGCGCCCACATCGAAGTGTCCTGCGCGATCAAGATCAGCTCTTTGGCTCCGCCGTTCACGAGCGCTTCGGCCTCGAGAAGAATCGATTCCAAGCTGCGGCTCCTGAACTTCCCTCGGAGCGCCGGAATGATACAAAACGTGCACGGGTGATCGCACCCTTCGGCGATCTTCAGATAGGCGGTCGCGCGCGGTGTCGTGACCAGACGGGGGAGGAAATCGTGCTCGGGCTCGGCTTCCAAATGAAGCCGGACCGGTTTTCGGCCCGCCTCGACGTCTTCGAGAAGCTCGACGATGCCGGCGTAGGCTCCCGTCCCGACGACACCGTCGATCTCGGGAACCAAACTCTGCAACTGGGCACCGTATCGTTGCGCAAGACAGCCGGCGACGATCAACTGCTGACCGCGACGCTTTCGGGAGGCATGCTCGAGGATGACTTCGGTGGATTCTTCCTTCGCCGGATCGATGAAAGCGCAGGTGTTGATGACGACCGTATCGGCGCGCCCGGCTTCGGACTCCAACCGCCACCCGGCGCTCGAGAGTTTGGCGATCATCACCTCGGTATCCACGAGATTCTTCGCACAGCCGAGGCTTATGAATGCAACGCTTCGCACCGGCAGCGTCTCGCTAACGGTAGTTGACGAACTGCAACGGCAGCTCGAACTCCATCGCCTTCAGCGACGTGATCACCTTCTGCAGATCATCCTTGTCCTTGCCGGAGATGCGAATCTGCTCGTCTTGAAACTGTGCGGTGACTTTTAGCTTGAGGTTCTTGATGTGTGCCATCAGGGCTCTGCTCTGATCTTTCGAGATGCCGCTGAGTGGAGTGACGATCTGCCTGACGGTTCCACCAGCGGCCGGTTCCACTTCGCCATACTCGAAGGCTTTGAGATCGATGCTGCGCCGGACCGCCTTCGCCTGAAACATATCCACGACGTTGCGCATCTTCAGCTCGTCGTCGGAAATGAGGGTGATCTTCTTGCCGTCGTATTCGATACTCGTTTTGCTATGTTTGAAGTCGAAACGGTTCTCGATCTCTTTACGCGTCTGATTGAGCGCGTTGTCGAGTTCTTGCGGATCTACGCGCGAGACCACGTCGAACGAAGAATCGCTCGCCAATCGTTACTCCTCTCATAGCGTGAAGGATTGCTCGACGACGTCTCCCGCCTTACCGAGCTTTCCTCGGTCCTTGCCGTCGACGTAGATTTCCACGCCGCCGGCGTTACCGATGCGCACCAGGGCGTTCTTTCCGTGAAACGTCCTTGAAGTGCCGGCCGGAAACGTACCCTCCATGCTAACATTGCCGTCAACCGTAACCCGCAGCCACGAAGGCGCCGAGAACACCAAGGCCAGCGAGCTGGGGCCGCCGGCGCCGGGCGTGGGCGACGAGGCCAGGGCCGGCGGCGACGGCGACGCCGCCAAAAGGGGCGCGGGCGTCGCGGTGGTCGTTCCTGTGGCGCTCCGCTGGCCGCGCAGCGTCAGCTCGTTATAGAAGACGAAAGCGACCAGCAGCACGGCGACGATCCCTGCGGTCCAAATCAGCAGAAGGCCGGGGCGCCGCGATCCGGGGCTGCGCTCCGCCTCGACGCGGTCCTGCGGGGGCGGTTCGGGCAGCGTCGCGTTGAACGCGGCGACCGCCTCCTCGGGATCGAGCTTGAGATAGCGGGCGTAGGTGCGCAGAAAACCGCGAATATAGACCGGCGCACCGATTGCATCCCAGTTCTCTTGCTCCATGGCGGAGAGATAAACCGACCGGATGCGTATCTGGTCGGCTACATCGGAGAGCGAGGCGCCTCGGGCTTCGCGGGCGGCACGGAACCGTTCACCCAGTGGTCGAGGCCCAGCGTCGCTCATCGGTCAGGTTTGAGTTGGCCCCGTCTTAATGTTATCCTGTTCGATTAGATGGCAAGGGAACGCGTAATTGCAGCGATGAGCGGTGGAGTGGATTCCGCCGTAGCCGCCGGTTTATTGGTCGAAAGCGGCTACGAGGTCGTCGGCATCACCATGAAAATGTACGCGCCGTCACGTCCGGCCCACGCCAAGAGCTGTTGCGGCAGCAGCGACTTCGACGACGCCCGCCGGAGTGCGGCCACGCTGGGAGTTCCGCATTATGTGCTGGATTTCCAAGAAGCTTTTCGGCGCACGGTCGTCGAGCGTTTCGTCGGCGATTACGTAGCCGGACGAACGCCCAACCCGTGCGTTGCGTGCAATAACTTCGTCAAACTCGGAACGCTCGCTCAGTACGCCGATAGATTGGGCGCTCGCTTTATCGCAACCGGTCATTACGCGCGCGTCGAGCGGCGCGACGACGGCCCACATCTCTTCCGAAGCCGTCATGCAAAAGATCAGGCGTACGCGCTCGCACAGCTCGCGCCCGAACAGCTGAACCGGTTGATGCTGCCGCTGAGTGACTTCGATAAAGCGACGACTCGTTCTCATGCGCTGCGTCTGGGGCTTCCGGTGCACGACAAAACCGAGTCGCAGGACATCTGTTTCGTGGAGGGCGGAGATTACCGCGAAATCGTTGGACGGTTGCGGCCGGAGGTCAAAGCCGCCGGTACCGTCGTCACCACGAGCGGCGAAGTTGTGGGCGAGCACGATGGCGTCGTCAACTACACGATCGGTCAACGCGCGCGCCTTCCGGCCAGCGGCGACGGAGCGCGATTCGTTACGCGCATTCACGCTGCGACCAACACGATCGTCATCGGCCGCGAAGACGAGCTGCTTTCGGACGAGTTGGTTGGCGATGAGGTCAACTTGATTCGGCCCGAACGTTTTGGGAGCGACGCCGTGCCGGTGCGGGCGATGATCCGCTATCGCGCGACGCCTACGGCCGCCGTTGCAACAATCTCTTCTGACGGCCGGCTTCGCTTGCGCTTCGACGAGCCGCAGCGCGCGGTCTCGCCTGGTCAACTGGTAGCGCTGCTGGACCCGACGAGCGACGAAGTCCTTGGCGCAGCAACGATCGCCCTCCCAATGTCATCCTGACCCTTCGACTTAGCGCGCGACTACACCGGAGCACTAATCCTTGGGTTTGGGGTATACCGCGAGGCCGGCCGGGTTCGCAACGCTAATCGATTCGAATGGTGTCGTCGAGCCGCTCTTGTAGCCCGCAACGTCTCCTGGATAGTGGAGGCTGTTGCCCACGAAGAGCGTTCCGGTTTTCTCGAATGCGATCGAGTAGGGCCCGGACAGCCCGCTCGTGATCGTGGCAAACGCCGAGCTGTCGCCGAGATGGAAGCCGAGCACGGTGCTGTTCACGTTGTTCGCTACCCAGAGATTATTGCTTGAATCGATCGCGACGCCAACCGGATCGTCCAAGCCGTTCAGGCTGAGCTTACTCGGAGTCGTCGAACCCTTGGGTACTTCCCAAACGGCATTTTGAAGGTCGTCGCCGACGTAGAGATTGCCGCTCTTGTCGATCGCGAGGCCAACCGGGAGATCGAATCCATTGATCTGCTCGCTCGGCGACGAGGCGCCTTTCGGATAAACCAGCACGTAGCACGACCCGGCGGTCGCGCCGCTCGTCACGTACACCGTACCCTCGTTGTCGACGGCGATGCCGTTGGGATAGACGAGCTGCCCTCCGCTCAGCGTCACGCTCGGGCTCGTCGTACCGAAGGGCTACTCGGTAACGGTACTGTTCCCGTTATTGGCGACGTAGAGCATGCCATGGAGATCCACTGCGACGTTGATCGGCAAATCGATGCCGGTGGTAATGCTGCCGTTTTGCTTCGGATTCTTCTTGTTCGCCGGGAAGAGGCGGATCGCGTCGGAGTCGAGGTCCGAGACGAACAGGGTCGCCTTGTGTTTGGTGCGAGGGAAGTATCCGTTGCCGCGTCGCGCATCGGCTGACTCGATCTGCTTCGGAGTCAAGCCGAATCGGACGTCCGCTCGAACCGACTGCACGGGCGCGCTCTCCGGCGCTTGCGGAGGCGTCGTCGCCGACTGAGACGCGCAGGCTGCCACGAAGGGGACGACGACCGCACCAGCGAGTAAAACGAGCCGAGATCGCATGAGGCACCTCCTAAGGAAGCGCGCCCAATAGGCGCGCGCGACTAGCCGAGAGCAGCCGCAATTGCTCGGCACGATCAGCCGAACCCTCTACGACGTTGGGAGTTGGTTCCAGTACGTGTCGCGGACGACGGGTTTGAACCCGGCTGACACGATCAGGTTTTCCAGATCGCCGCGCGTGGCTTCATTGGTGCTTCCGGCATCGTGGACGACGCGCTCCTCCAGGATCGTGCCGCCCATATCGTCGCAACCGTAGAAAAGCGCGAGCTGGCCCATCTTCAACCCGGGCGTGAGCCACGAAGCTTGCAAATGCGCGAAGTTGTCGAGATAGAGCCGCGAGATCGCGAGAACGCGCAAGTACTCGAGCCCCGTTGATTCTTTTCCGCGCAACGGCGTTTTGAACGGTACGTAGTACCAGGGAATAAAAGCCGTGAAGCCGCCCGTCTCGTCTTGCAGCTCACGCAGCACGTGCATATGTTCGATGCGCTCTTCGTGGGTTTCGATCGACCCGAACATCATGGTCGCCGTCGTAGGCATGCCGAGCTGCTGCGCCTCACGCATGACTCCGAGCCATTCGTGCGGCTTCACCTTGCGCGCGGAGATCCGCTTGCGCACGCGCTCCACGAGAATTTCGGCGCCGGCGCCCGGAAGCGACCTCATGCCGGCCTCCTTGAGACGCGACAGCACATCTCGCGTCGAGATGCCTTCAACGTGCGCAAGTCCGACGATCTCTGAGACCGAGAGCGAATGGATATCCACGTGCGGGTATTCGCGTCGCACGCGGTCGAAAAGTGTTTCAAACCACTCGATCCCCAACTCCGGATTGACTCCGCCTTGAATCATGATCTGCGTCGCGCCTTGGTCTGCGGCGTACTTGACGCGCTCGAGCACCACGTCGTGCGACATCGTGTAGCCTTCTTTGTGGTGTTCCGGCCTGAAGAAGGCGCAAAACGTGCAATGCACGTTGCAGACGTTAGTGTAGTTGATCGTGGTATCGACGACGTACGTCACGACGTCGCGCGGGTGCATCCCCATGCGTCGCGCATGCGCCGCCGCGCCAAGCTCGTGAATGTCGGCCTCATTGTAAAGGAGCACGCCCTCGTCGAACGAGAGACGTCCGCCGGCCGCGGCGCGATCGAGCAGACTAGCGAGAGACATAGGCAGCTTCCGCGAACGTCTCGGGCAGCGTCGGAATCGCGCCGATTTCCAGCAGTTCGCGACAGAATGAGGCGAGGCCGTTCTGCGCGGCGACGTGAAACGAGAAGTTCAGTTTGCCGTAGTAGTTTTCGTAGAAGCCCGCCGGACGCGCGATGATCGCTTGAGCGCGGGCGACGACATCGCGCTGGTGGGCACGCGACCAGGTGTACGAGTCGGTCAGCGCGTGCATACAGGCGGCGACGGCGGCGGGATCGCGCTGGTAGACGTCGCGGCGAGCGGCCCAGACCGCGAAGACCGTCTGCAATCCCGTCCATTCGTGCCAAAGCTTTCCTAGATCGTACACGTGCTCCGCGGGAAATCGCTCGATCGCGTCGATCGCGGAGTCGCCGATGAGCAGCGTCGGCTCGCCAAAACGCGCCCGCTGCAACGGTTCGGGTTCGGGAAAGTAGCGCGGCCGCAGGCCGTAACGGCGCTCCAAGATCACCCGCAGCAGGTAGCGGCCGCTCGCGGATTCTTCGGAAACATAGACCGGCACGCCGTCGAGCTGTTGCGGCGGCACCGCCGAGATCAGAACGACCGAGACTACCTCGTCGCGCGCGCCAATGCAGAGGTCAGGCAAGAGCACGAGCTGTTCCCAGTTCTCAGCCCACGCGAAGGCGCTGATCGGACTCAAGTCGAGCTCGTCACCCAACACCATCGCGTTCAAGCGCGCCGGAACGTCGGCGTGCAGCGTTCCCGGGTACTCGATCACGCCCGCATCAAACGCGGCGTAGATCGGGAGGTCGTTGGTGTATTTGATCCGGCCGCAGCGCAAGGTCATGCTTCTACAGGCTCGGCACGAGCGGCGGGCGCCCAGTCCCAGGAGAACTCGTCGTAGGTTGAGTTCCGGCGGACCGGAACGTAGCCGGCCTCTTCGATCAGGCGCCGAAACTCGCGGTCGTCCACGTACTGCCCCGATTGGGTTCCGGCCGAATGATAGATCATCTCTTCATCGGTCGAGCCGTGCGTGCCATCCATGTCGTCGGCGCCAAACTCGAGCGCGACCTGGCAGACTTTAAGACCTTGAATCATCCAGTAGGCTTTGATGTGATCGAAGTTGTTCAGCATTAGTCGCGCGACCGCAAAGGTGCGAATATCGTCGAGGCCGGTGGTCCAGCCGCAGTACGAAAGCTCGTTGCCGTCGGGATGAAACGCGAGCGGAATGAAAGCGTTGAATCCGGGCGAGCGCTCTTGCGATTCACGCAGCCGGATTAGATGGTCGACGCGGTCTTCGATCGACTCGATGTGTCCGTAAAGCATCGTTGCGTTGCTGGCGATGCCTTGGCGGTGAAGCTCCTCGTGCAGGAGCAGCCAGTTCGCTGCCGAGACCTTGTTCGGACAAATCTTAGCGCGGGTCGCGTCGGCGAAGATCTCCGCGGCGCCGCCGTTGACGTTATCGAGCCCGGCGTTCTTTAGTTCCGTGACGATCTGCGGAAACGACATTCGATGACGCTTGGCCATGTATTCGATCTCGGCAGCGGTAAAGAGCGAGAGTTGAACGTGCGGCAGCGTGGCTTTGAAGCGGCGCATCAAAGGGAGCCAATAGTCGAGCGAGAGCTGACGCGGGTCGTGGCCGCCGACAATGTGGATTTGGTTGAAGTTCGTGCCGGTCTCGACGGCCTTGGCGAAGACCTGATCGGCGGTCATGCGGAAGACGCGCTGCGGTTCCTTGAACTCGTCGGCGGCAAACGAGCAGAACGTGCACGCGGCAAAGCAGACGTTGGTCGAGTTGATGTAGCGATTGAGAACGTAAAAGACTTTCTTACCGCTCTTGCGCTCCTTCTGCTTGCGGGCGAGCCGCCCAAGCGTGTGGATGTCCCACGTGCGGTAGAGCGCTAGCCCGTCGTCCATCGAGAGCGGAATGCCGGCATCGAGCTTGCGCTCGATTTCAACCATTATGGAGTCGGCGAGTGCCATTGAGACCCTATTCTGCCGATGAGGACAGCCGCCCCGCAACGCCCCTAAAGAAGCCGGCCGGCACGAATGCGGCAGCGCCCGAGACAAAAGCAATGCCGAGCAGAATACCGCCGGCGATGTCGGTGAGATAGTGCGCGCCTAGCGCCAGGCGCGACCAACAGACCGCCGCGCAAAAGAGCAGCAGCAAGAGCGCGCTGAGTCTTCGTATGCCGCTCGGAAGGTCCGACAAATACAGCAGCACGGCCCATAGTGCGTAAAAGCCCGTCACGATTGCGGCGTGCGAGCTGGGGTACGAGAATGAGGTTTCGTGCTTGACGACCCAGTCGAGCCGCCGCGGCCGCGCGAAGAAATGCTGGAAGAAATCGGCACCGCGCCAACAGAGCAGTAGCAGCACAACGCTCAAAGGCACCCGGCCACGCCACGCCGGGAACCGCCAAGCGAGAATTAACAGCGCGAGGCAGATTGGAATGAGAACCTTCGGATAGCAGGCCCACGTGAGCCACCATGCGACAAGAGTCGAATGATTCACGAGCGGCAGCTCCCTCGCCCAAAGACCCGGCGGTTCGCCGTTAGCAATGACGAACCGCCCCAGCCAGAAAAAAAGCGCAAACGCGCAGACGGCCACGAACGCGCAGGTTACACGCCGGCCCCACACGCTATTCGTTGCTCGCAAAGAGGTCTTGTTGCGCTTCTTCCGTCTTTCCCAATCGCGGCGCAACGATCTCCAGGTCCGCAAGCCCGATGAGGATCTTGCGAGGCTTGGTTCCCTCGTGTTGGCCGACGACTTTGAAATCTTCGAGCTGCTTCATTAATCGCATCGCACGCGGATGGCCGATCGAGAAGCGCGATTGCAGTGCGGCGGTCGACGCATAGTTCGTTTCGATGAGGAACTTCGCGGCCTCGTAGCAGAGCGGATCGGTCTCTTTTCGCGCGGCTTCGTCGTCGCTGAGGGGCACCACGTCGACGTCGAGCAAATTGTCGGGGCGCGATTGGCGCGCCCAAAACTCCACGAGCCGGTTGACCTCGGCGCCGGTGATGAGCGCGCCCTGTGCACGAATCGGTTTTGGCGCGTCGATCGGCAGGTAGAGCATGTCGCCGCGGCCGAGCAGCCGCTCCGCGCCGTTCATGTCGAGAATCACGCGCGAGTCCGTTTGCGAGCTCACCGCAAAGGCGATCCGTGAGGGCACGTTCGCTTTAATGAGGCCGGTGATGACGTCGACCGAGGGACGTTGCGTCGCGACCACGAGATGGATGCCGGTCGCGCGCGCGAGCTGCGCGAGCCGCATGATCGTCGTTTCGACTTTGCTGGGAGCGACGAGCATCAGATCGGCGAGCTCGTCAATCGCGATGACGACGTAGGGCAGCCGCTCGTCGGGATATTTCGCGTTGTACTCTTCGATCTTTCGAACGCCGGCTTTGGCAAACCGTTCGTAGCGCGCCTCCATCTCTTTGGTCATCTCGAACAGCGCCCCCGCGGCCAGCCTCGGGTCGGCGATCACGTCCTTTATGAGATGAGGGATGCCGTTGTAGACAGTCAGCTCGACGCGCTTGGGGTCGATCATCAGCATCTGCACCTGATCGGGTGTCGCGCTGACCAGCAGCGACGCGACGATCGTGTTCAAACAAACCGATTTGCCGGCGCCCGTCGCGCCGGCGATCAAGAGATGCGGCATCTTGCAAAGATCGCCGAAGACCGGCCGGCCCGTGATGTCTTTGCCGAGCGCCATCCACAACGGCGGGACTTGGCCGCGATCGGGAAGCGCATCGAGGATCTCGCGAATCGCGACGATGGAGACCGTCTTATTCGGAACCTCGATTCCGATCGCGGATTTTCCCGGAATCGGCGCTTCGATGCGCACGCTGGTCGCGGCGAGCGCGAGCGCCAGATCGTCGGACAGCGATGCGATCCGCGAAATCTTGACGCCGCGCTCGGGCTTGAGCTCGTAACGGGTGACCGAGGGGCCTCGCTCGATGTGCGACACCTTCGCGCCGACCCCAAAACTTGCCAGCGTATCTTCGAGGACGTGAGCGCGGCTGGATTCGTCAACCGGCGCCTTCGGCGGGGCGTCGAAGAGCGAGAGATCTGGAAGACGATACGCGCGACTGCTCGCGGGCATTTGCGGTTCCGGTATCGGTCGCTTCTCGAGTCGGACCGGCGCGATAGGCGTTGTGATGACGATCGGGACCGGAACTTCGCTCGGCTCTTCTTCTTCAATAAGCGCGAGGGGCGCAGGCTCTTCCGGCACAATCGGCGGGAGCTTTCTTGAAGCGGTTTCGGAAATGGCCTCGCTCCTCGGGCGCGGCGGAGGGCGAAGCTTCCCGAGGAAAACGACCGCGCGTCCGATCACCTTCTTCAAACTTGCGTTGGTCAGCCAAAGGGTCAAGGAGAGCGCCGCAACGAGGAGCACGATAGTTGCGCCGACGCCGCCGACGAGCGCGTGCAGCGCCCACCAGATGTTCGTTCCGACGATCCCGCCGTGCTTCCAGCCGCGGGCACCGAAGAGCGCGTCGAGAATCAAGAAATACGCAAGCGCGCTACTGCCAAGTCCGGCAATCATGCGCGGAACGTTGATTTCGAGAAAGATGATCCCGCCGATTAAAGCGACGAGCACGGGAAAAAGCGGCGCCGCGTCTCCAAAGAGGTTACGAAGCTCCTTAGCAGTCCAGCCGCCGATGCTGCCGGCATAGTGCGGAAACGCCAAAGCGATACCGCAGAGGAGTGCGAGTGCGATCGCGGCGATTCCAACGATCTCGAGGTTGAGCCGGGTCCTCGCATTCGCCCGCCGACGGCTGCGTGCCATGGACGCTACCTCTTCTTCGTCACGACCTTAGTTCATTTGTGCGTCGGCAGCGGTCAGGGGCCGGCCGCGCAAGCGTGATACTTGTTGGAGTACATCGGTTGCAGGCTATAAGCGGTGCCGCCGACCGAGATCTTCCACTGAAACGTCTCGCACAGGTCGGCCACCTCGGAGTAGAACGTGAAGTTGAACCATGCGAAGGCTGGGCCTGGGTCCGTGATCGATTCGAACACTTCGTGAGCCAAGGTCGACGCGGTCGAGTTGGTTAGGGCGGTGGCTCCCGACGAAGCGCGCGACGCGCAGAAGCCTTCCTTTTGATAGGGCTCGACCGACGCGATCACCGTATCGGGAACGTCGTCGAATTTGACGCTTTCGTGATAGGCGCAAAACTTATTCGTCGACGGATGGTTGGGCGAGTAGCAGGAGCGCGTGCGATCGAAACACGTGTCGGTACCCTTGGGCAGAAAGATGTGGTACATGTTCGAGTACCCGGCCTTCTTTCCGTTCCTCACCAACGCCGCGTGAAGAACGGCCAAGAGGTCGTTTTGATAGAACAGCTTCGTGAAGGTGTGATACTTCACGTTGAAAACACCGCCGAACGTATAACCGCTGGGCGGTGATTGCGTGTACTGCTTCAGCAGCGCGGCAAAGCCGCTTCCGGTGAGATTCTTTTCGAAGCCCTCCGGATCGCCCCAGCAGCTTTCTCCGCCGGTGCTGCAGTTTACGTAGATATTGAACGATGCAGCCGCCGTCATGATCGGGCCCTTCCGGCGCACCAGATCGGCGGGATATCGTATTTTTCTGTCGCCTTCCACCCCCATCAGCGGGCCGCGCGAGCGTAGCGGCATAAGGTGGTATGAAAGAATTCGAGCGGTCGCCGCACTCTCCACGTCGGACGGAGCCACGTTGGACGGAGCCACGTCGGGCGCCGGAGCTGCGGGCAGCGGCGTTTCAGAGCGAGCGGCGCAGGCTGCAAAGACTGCGCTAAAGGCACATACGGCAACGATTCGCGCGAAGATGAGCTTCATGGCGGTTCCTCCCTTGCCGAGAGTTACGCGCCGGGGGCGGCACCTCCTCAACGAGGCGCCGGCGGCCACGGGAAAAGTGCGCCCGCACCACCAAAAAGGCTGCCGTGTCGACGCTCGTCGTTCTCGAAGGCGACCAAACCGGACAGGAGTTACTCCTCGAAGCTCTTCGCGTACTCGATCCGAGCGTTACCGGCGTCGAGCTGACGTTTGAGCGATTCGACCTGTCGCTATCAACTCGTCGCGCGACGGCTAATCGCGTCGTGCTCGATGCGGCGGCGGCGATAAAACGCCGGCATCTCGGCCTCAAAGCTGCGACGATTACGCCCGAAGGCCAAGGCGACGTCGGTTCGCCCAACCGCATCCTGCGCGAAGCCATCGGCGGCAGCGTGATCGTTCGCACCGGGCGCAAACTGCCGCGCGTGCGACCCGTAGGCGGTATTCACGCGCCGATCTCCGTCGTTCGGATGGCCGTCGGCGATGCCTACGGCGCAAAGGAATGGCGCGAAGGCGAGGGCATCGACGAAGTTGCGTTTCGCACGGAACAGATCTCGCGCCGCGTCTGCCGGTACGTTTCCGAGTACGCCTTCGTTCATGCCGAAAAGATGGGCGCGACGGTCTTCGGCGGACCGAAGTTTACCGTAAGCCCCGTTTACGAAGGCATGCTCAAAGAAGAGATGGACGCGGCGGCGCAGCGTCATCCCAACATTCCGTACGATCCGCAGCTCATCGACGCCACGTATGCGTTGCTGCTCTCCGCGGCGGGCGACAAGCCGTTGGTAATTCCGTCGCTCAATCGCGACGGCGATTGCCTCTCGGATCTCGTGATGCAGCTTTTCGGCTCGATCGCCGGCGCTGAATCAATTTTGCTCGCGTTTGATGAGAGGTTACACCCGTCGGCGGTGATGGCGGAAGCGCCGCACGGCACCGCGCCGCGATTAGAAGGAAAGAACGTCGCCAATCCCCTCGCGATGATCCTCGCCGGCGCCGCGGTGCTCTCGTACATCGACGACCCGCAAGCGCGCTCGGCTTCCGAATCGATCTACGCGGCGGCACTCGATGCCGTCGCGGCGGGAATCGCCACGGCGGATCTTGGGGGCAGCGCGACAACGACGGAGTTCACCGACGCAGTCATCTCCCGGGTGTCATCCTGAGCGCAGTTGTCATCCTGAGCGCAGTCATGTGATCCTGAGCGCAGTCGAAGGACGAAGGACGACAAAAAACCAAAATCGTAGTGCGCAGTACCGTTGGTGCAGGCTGCGAGCTTGCGGACCAACGACCATTGATCGGCGATCAGCGCTTTTTTCTTCGAACGCGACCACCCTTTAAGCTGCTTTTCCCAGGCGATAGCCTGGTTAACGTCGTGGAAGTCTGACGCATGGACGAGCGCTACCGGCCTACGCGAAAACGTATAGGACCTACGATCGGTTCCGAACTGGTGCTGCCCTAGGCGCACCTCCAGATCATTCGTGATGCCAACGTAGAACGAGTCGTCCGCGCAGAGCAGCAAGTACACATAGTAGGTCTTCAAGAGCCGCCATCTGCGCAATTCGCCTCGTTTGACTACCACTTTGTCGTCCTTCGTCCTTCGACTGCGCTCAGGATGACAACCGACAGGCTCGGGATGACACACCTTAGCGCCTGCGCGAAGCGCAGTCCTGAGCGAGGCGCGAAGCGCCGAGTCGAAGGCTCAGGATGACAACGACTCGCTCAGGATGACAAAGGAGCTAGACCTCCATTACCACGGGGATCACGACGGGACGGCGTTTGGTGCGCGTCCAGACGGCGCCCGCTAACTCGCTGCGGATGTGCTCCTTGACGGCGGTAACGTCGCGCATCGCGTCCACCGAGATTCCTTCGAGCACCGTCTTCAGTTCGGCGCGCAGTTCGTCCAGGACGCCGCCGGCTTCTGGTAGATAGAAGACGCCTTTCGAAATCAGATCCGGGCCGCCAATCACGCGCGCTTCCTCGCTGTCGATCGCAACGACGACCATGATGATTCCGTCATTCGACAGCGCCTTGCGGTCGCGCAGTACGGCTTCTCCGATGTCCCCGATGCCGGAGCCGTCGACGAAGACGTTGCCCCCGTACGTCCTGCCGACCTTATCGCCGTACTCCTGCGTGAACTCCAGGACGTCGCCGTTCTCCACGACGAAAGCGTTGCCGGCCTCGACGCCCGTTTGAATCGCGAGCTGCGCGTGTGCGGCCAGCATCCGGTATTCGCCGTGCACCGGAACGAAGAACTCCGGACGCACGAGGTTAAGCATCAGCAGCAGCTCTTCTTGGGAAGCATGACCCGACACGTGCGAGCGCCCGTCGGTGCCGTGAATCACGATCGCGCCAAGCTTGGAGAGATTGTTGATCGTCTTGTGCACGCTCTTCTCGTTGCCAGGAATCGGCGTCGCGCTGATCACCACCGTGTCGCCCGGGACGATGCGAAAGTGCTTGTAATCGCGCACCGACATGCGGGCGAGCCCGCTCATCGGCTCACCCTGCGAGCCGGTCGTCATCACCACCACGCGCTCGGGCGGATATCCGTCGATGTCTTCGCTGCGAACCATCGTGTCGGCGGGCACCCGCAGATAGCCGAGCTCCGTGGCAAAATGAACGACGTTGCGCATCGAACGCCCTAAGAACGCCACCTTCCGGTTGAAGCGTACGGCGTGATCGACGGTCTGCTGGATGCGCGGAACGTTCGATGCAAATGAAGCGACCACGATGCGGCCTTTGGCATGCGAAAATATTGAGGTGAACGCCTCGCCGACCGCACGTTCGGAGCGCGTATGGCCCGGGCGCTCGGCATTGGTGGAATCGGAGAGCATGCAGAGGACACCCTCATCGCCGATCGCCGCGATTCGGGAAAAATCGGCCGGCTTGCCGTCGATCGGCGTCTGATCGAACTTGAAGTCGCCGGTATGGAAGATCGTTCCGACAGGCGTCCGCAGCGCGAGCGCGCAGGCTCCCGCAACCGAATGGTTCACGTGGACGAACTCGGCCTCGATCGCGCCGTGACGAACGCGGTCGCCAGGCTTGACCTGCGTGAACTCGACGTCTCCAAGCTTCTGCTCGCGCGATTTCGCTTTGATCAGCGCGATCGTGAGCGCCGTCGCGGCAATCGGCGTTTGCGGAAACTCACGCACGAAGTAGGGAATTCCGCCGATGTGGTCTTCGTGGCCGTGGGTAACGAGCAGGCCGCGCAACTTGTGCGCGCGCTCGCGCACGTACGTGAAGTCGTTGATGACGATATCGACGCCGTACATCTCGTCGTCGGGAAACATCAAGCCGCAATCGACGACGACCAGGTCGTCGTTGCTCTCGATCACCGTCATGTTGCGCCCGATCTCGCCGCAGCCCCCCAGCGGAACGATCCGGAGGTACGGCTCAGAGGGCGGTTCGGGCAGGGTCAAAGTGTTTGAGGTCACGAGCGGTGCTTTTGCCCCCCGTCCTTGCTCCCCCGCGCCCGGGCCGTGAATTGGGTCGCGGAGGTAATTTAACGATGCGACTTTTCCTTCTTATGGCGCTCCTGCTCGCCTCGACGGCCCCCCGCGCCGAGCCCGGTTGCGCAAAGCCGAGCCACGGCGCGGCCTTCCCCGGCCCCGCCCGTGCCCGAGGAACTCTTCTCGCGTCGGGCACTCAGGCGAGCGCGGCTCCTGATCCAGATGCGGGTGATGCAGTTCCACGAAGAACGCTTGGAATGCATCCGCGCAGCACTGCGGCGCCAACTGCCCGATTCACTCTGGCCCGAGGAGCCCACGCCGTCCCGCGGAATCCCGAACGCACGCACGGCCGTCGCACGATGCGAAGACGTCCGGCTCACTTGGTAACTTTTTCTCGTAGATCGGGTAGATGGCTCCATGAAGAATCGCGTTTTACCCACGCTCATTGTTGGGCTCGTGGGCGCCGTTATCGGCAGCTTCCTTATGATGCTTTATGCAAGCAGCCATTTCGGCGGTGCGACTGGTCCGGATCGCACGCCGCCGGCCGTCGCGGCCGTTCCGTTGAGCGGAGTCAGCGATCAAGACCGCATCGTAAGTGCGGTCAAGCGGACCAAATCGTCCGTGGTCGCCATCACCGAAGAGGTAAACGGACAGCAAGTCATTCCGGCCGATCCGTTCTTCCAACAGTTTTTCGGCGGCGGCCAAGGGGGCCCGGGCATCGTCCAACCCTATCACGGTGAGGCCTCGGGCTCCGGCTTCGTGATCGACTCGAATGGCGACATCGTGACCAACGCACACGTGCTGCAGCCGCCCTCCGGCGGAAAGATCACCAAACTGACGGTGGTCTTTGCCAACGGCGATCACATGCCGGCACGCGTCATCGCCTACAACCTCTCGGCGGATGTGGGCATTCTGCGCGTAGATAACTACTCCAAACTTCCCCCGCCGCTGGAACTCGCCGATTCCAGCCGGCTCGAGGCGGGTCAATGGGCGATCGCAATCGGCGAGCCACTTGAGCTCTCGCAAACGGTGACCGGCGGCGGCGTCTCGGCCTTCGATCGCTCCGAACCCATCCCGACCGAAAACGGCTCCGAGATCGACTTCAAAGGCTTACTGCAAACGTCGGCTCCGATCAATCCCGGTAACTCGGGTGGCCCGCTCCTCGACATTGACGGCCAAGTCATCGGAATGAACCAATCTACCGTCAAGTCGGCATACGCACAGGGAATCGGTTTCGCGATTCCGTCGAATACCGTGCGCAACGTCGTGGCGGCACTGCAGAAGAATCCGGGCGCCCATCAAGGTACCGATACCGGCTTCTTGGGGATCTACATGGCCGACCTGAGCGCCGGCGTCAAGAACCAGATCGGCTACAACGGCAGCGGCGGCGTCGCCGTGCAACAGGTCTTCTCGGGATCGCCTGCCGACCAGTCCGGAATCCAACCAGGCGACGTCATCCTTCAGGCGGACGGTAAGGACTTCGACAATATAAAGGATCTCCACAATTACATCTCCTCAAAGAAGCCGGGCGATACCATTCGACTGAACGTTTGGTCGCGAGGCCTCAAAAAGTTTGTGGCGATCAAGCTGAGCGAAACCCCGGCCGCGCAGCCCCAGCCGCAAGGACAGCCCCAGGAAGAGCAGCAGCCGTAACCCTACAAAGGGGGGGCCTGCAACTTTTGGTCCCGGGGGCGGGTCGAAAATAGCGAAACAACTTTACTACCGCATCGTGTATCATGGTGCGGTAGTTCCAATCCGAACTGTCCGTAAGCGGCAAGGCGCCGCCGGCAGCGCGCAGGGCTCTTAACCTCGGCCGCGAGCGCAGTTGCCGGTTTAGCTGGTCCAGGCGGGTCGGAAATTCACAAGAACGAGGTAAGAAGTTTCATGGCTAAGACGGTCGGAATCGACCTAGGCACGACCAATTCGGTCGTCGCCGTAATGGAGGGAACACAACCCACCGTTATCCCCAACGCGGAAGGCTCGCGTACGACGCCTTCGGTGGTGGCATTTACAAAGACCGGCGAGCGTCTCGTCGGACAACTCGCAAAACGTCAGGCAATCACCAACCCCGATCGCACGATCAGCTCGATCAAGCGACACATGGGCGAGGCGGATTACAACGTCAAGATTGACGGCAAGGATTACACGCCGCAAGAAATTTCGGCGATGATCCTGCAGAAGCTCGTTAACGACGCGAGCAACTATCTCGGCGAGCGCGTGACCAAAGCGGTCATCACCGTGCCCGCCTATTTCAACGACTCGCAGCGCCAGGCGACCAAAGACGCCGGCAAAATTGCCGGGCTCGACGTGCTGCGCATCATCAACGAGCCGACGGCCGCGGCACTCGCGTATGGCCTGGAGAAAAAGGGTAACGAGACGATCCTCGTCTGGGACCTTGGCGGCGGCACGTACGACGTTTCGATCCTCGAGGTCGGCGATGGCGTTTTCGAAGTTAAAGCGACCAACGGCGACACGCGTCTCGGCGGCGACGACTACGACCATCGCGTGGTCGAGTGGCTCGTCGATCAGTTCCGTCGCGATCAGGGAATCGACCTGAGCAAAGACAAGCAGGCGATGCAGCGGCTCACCGAAGCCGCCGAGAAGGCCAAGATCGAGCTTTCTTCGGTCGTGCAGACGAGCATCAATCTGCCCTTCGTCACGGCGGATCAAGAGGGCCCCAAGCATCTCGACTACACGCTTACCCGCGCGAAGTTCGAAGAGCTAACCGGCGATCTCACCGATCGCTGCGTCGGACCATTCCACAACGCGATCGCCGATGCGAAGCTCGACGTCTCCAAGATCGACGAAGTCATCATGGTCGGCGGCGCGACGCGCATGCCGGTCATTCAGGAACTCGTTCGCAAACTCACGGGCAAGGAGCCGAATCTCACCGTCAACCCCGATGAGGTCGTGGCAGTCGGGGCGGCTATCCAAGCCGGCGTGCTCTCCGGCGAAGTGCGCGACGTCGTATTGCTCGACGTGACCCCGCTCTCGCTGGGACTCGAAACGCTCGGCGGCGTGATGACCAAGCTGATCGACCGAAATACGACGATTCCGACGAAAAAGTCGCAAATCTTCACGACGGCCGAAGACGGCCAGACCTCGGTCGACATCCACGTGCTGCAAGGCGAACGCCCTATGGCTCCGGATAACAAGACGCTCGGGCGCTTCCGGCTGGAAGGTATTCCGCCGGCACCGCGCGGCGTGCCGCAGATCGAGGTGGCGTTCAACATCGATGCCAACGGCATCGTGAACGTCAGCGCGAAAGATCTCGGGACCGGCAAAGAGCAGGCGATTACAATCACCGCTTCGACCAACCTCAATAAGGACGAGGTCGATCGCATGGTCCGTGACGCCGAACTGCAGTCGGCAGCCGACAAAGCCAAGCACGAAGAGGCCGAAGTGCGCAATAACGCGTCGAGTCTGATCTATTCGACGGAGAAATCGCTCAAAGAAGTCGGCGACAAGCTCGAAGCGGGCCCGCGCGGCGACGTCGAGCAAGCACTCGAAGAGCTCAAGCGCGTCAGTGAAAACGGTACCGTCGACCAGATCAAACCGGCAATCGAGGCGTTGCAGCAGGCCAGCTACAAGATGGCCGAAGTGCTCTACAAGGCCGCGGCGCCGCAAGGCGAGCAGCCTGGTGGCGGCGACGGCGCAACAACCTCCAACGGTGCCGCAGCCGGAGCGGCCGGCGACGACGTCATCGACGCCGAGTTCAAGGAAGCGCAGTAGGGTCGCATCGTTGAATGAACCCATGTTTGACGATCCCTCAGTCCTAAAGACCGAGGCCGGAGAGGCCACGATCGACGAGCAAGCACCGCAGCAGCCGCCTCTCGAAGAGGAGGTCGCTGCGGCCAACGCTCGCGCCGACGAGAACTACGCCAAGTTCTTGTTGGCCGTGGCCGACTTCGACAATTACAAGAAACGCATGCAGCGCGACTTCGATTCGCTCGTTTCCTCGCGCCGGCGCATGCTGCTCGAACGCTTTCTTCCGGTGCTCGATAATCTCGAGCGCGCGCTGCAATCCAATGCCGACGGCGAGACGTTGCGCGGCGGAATCGAACAGACTCTGCGCGGCTTCGAGGCGCTGCTCGCGGGAGAAGGCGTAAAAGCCGTTGTGGTAAAGGGCAAGCCGTTCGACCCGCGCGTCGCTGAGGCCATCGGCACCTCGGCTTCTAGCGGCGAGGCCGACGATACCGTCGTCGCCGTCGCGGAGAAGGGCTACACCCTGGGCGACGAGTTGCTGCGTCCCGCGAAGGTGATCGTCGCCAAAACTTCCGACGAATGAATTTCAAGGACTACTACTCGGTCTTGGGCGTGCCCAAGAATGCGGCCGAGAAAGATATCAAGTCCGCCTATCGGAAGCTCGCGCGAAAATGGCACCCTGACGCAAATCTCAAGAACCCTAAAGAGGCCGAAGAGAAGTTCAAGGAGATCGCCGAGGCGTACGAAGTCTTGGGCGACCCGGAAAAGCGCAAGAAGTACGACGTTCTCGGGCCGAACTGGCAGCAAGCCGCACAACAGGCTGAGCAGCAACGCCGCTATCGCACCAACGTCAACGGCGAGGAGTTCGAGTTCGATCTCGACGGCGAGGGCGCCCCGAGCGGATTCTCCGACTTCTTCGAAACGTTCTTCTCGGGGATCGGGCGTCGCCAAGCCGCCCAGGCTCCGCGCGGCCCCGGCCGAGCGCGACGCGGTCAAGACTTGGAGACCACGATCGAGCTGACCCTTCGCGACGTGTACGAAGGTGGAACGAAAGCGGTTTCGCTGCAAATCGAGGACATCTGCCCGCGTTGTCAGGGCAGCGGCACCGAAAACGGACACCTTTGTCCCCAATGTCATGGCACCGGGCGTGTTCTGCTCAACAAGCGGTTCGACGTTTCGATTCCGCGCGGGATCGGCAATGGGCAGCGCATTCGTCTGGCCGCACAAGGCGGCGCCGGCATCAACGGCGGACCAAACGGCGACCTCTACCTCATCGTGCAGCTTCAGGACGATCCAACCTACAAACGTAGAGGCGACGATCTTTACGTCGATCTTCCCGTGAGCATCTACGATCTGCTGCTCGGCGGCGACGTCAACGTTCCCACGCTCAGCGGGCAGGTCGCGATGACGATTCCCGCCGGCACGCAAAACAATCGACTCCTGCGCCTTGCCGGACGTGGAATTCCAAAGGTAAAAAGCAAAGGCAGCGGCGACCAATACGTGCGATTGATCGGGCAGCTCCCGCAGAATTTGAGCGATAAAGAAAAAAAGCTCTTTAAAGAGCTCGCGGCGCTGAGGAACGGCAGCAGCTCTTCTTAGGGCATACGGCACGGTTCGGCGGCAACCCCGGGCGACGGCGGACGGTTTAGGGGCACATGATTAAAGAGATTGCATTTACTGCGTATCCGGCGGCCGACGTCGCCAAGCTGCGCAAATGGTACGAAGATACGCTAGGACTAAAGTTCAGCGGGCCCTACGTCGAGGAGGGCGTCGAAAAGTATAACGAAGCCAACGTCGGCGGCGGCTATTTCAGCGTAATGACGCACGAGTGGATCGAGCGCGATCCGGGAAGCGCATCGGGCGTCGTGTTCGAAGTGGACGATATCGATAAGACGGTCGCGGATCTGCGCGGCAAAGGCGTGCAAATCGACGACCCTTACGCGACGCCGGTCTGTAAGATTGCGTCGTTCGACGATCCTGAGGGCAACAAAGTCTCCCTCCACCAGGTCACGGTCCCACATTAGCCCTTGATGGCCGGCCACGGGCTGATGTGGTCGAACATCTATCAGCCCGAGACACCCAAAGTGAAGCGGCGCGTCAATTGGAAGCGAATGGGCGCGCTCTTCGCTCCCTATTGGCGTCAGCAAGCCATGGTACTCGCCTGCATCGTCGCGGTTTCGGCGCTTGGCCTCGTACCCGGCTTCATCATCGCACACATCATCGATGCGGCGATTCCGCACCGCAACCTCACCGAGCTGGCGATCGATGTCGCGATCATCCTCGCTTCCGCGCTGATCGGGGCCGGGATTGGCGTCCTGCAGGGCTATCTGAACTCGGTCGTCGGCGAAGGCATCATGCGCGACATACGCACGAGCCTCGTCGCACATCTACACCGCATGCCGATCCACTTCTTTACCGGCACGAAGACCGGCGAAATCATGAACCGCGTCAGCAACGACGTCGACAACGTCGACAACGTTGTGACTGGAACGCTGACTACGATCGTGACGAACGTCGTGACGATCGCAACGACGCTCGTCGCGATGTTCGTCTGGAACTGGCGGCTGGCCCTGATCTCGGTCATCATCGTTCCGCTGATGATCCTCCCGCTGGGGCCGGTTGGGCGACGGATGTATGCGATCCGCAAGAAAACACGCGAGAAGCGCGACGAGATCGAATCCATCACTCAGGAGACGCTCTCCATCTCGGGCATTACGCTGATCAAATCGTTCGCACGCGAAGCGTTCGAGCGCGCTCGCTTTTATACCGTCGGGACGCGGCTGATGCAGCTCGAGATCGACCTTGCGATGGTCGGCCGGTGGTTCATAGCGTCCGTTACCGCAATGGTCGTGGTTGGGCCGGCACTGGTCTGGTTCGGTGGCGGCTGGCTCGCGGTCGCGGCGGGGCTGCAGGTCGGCGTGATTGTGGCGTTCGTCTCGTTTATTCAAGGCCGGCTTTATGGTCCCGCCGCCGCTCTTGCGGGGATTCAAATACAAATCGTCAGCGCGCTCGCGGTCTTCGAGCGCATCTTCGAATATCTGGACATGACAACCGAGGAGTACGATCCGCCGGGAGCGATCGCAATGCCCGAGGTTACCGGCGAAATCGCCTTCGAGAACGTGGTGTTTTCTTACGACGAGACACGCGAGGTGCTCGACGATGTCTCCTTCCACGTGCGGCCGGGAGAAGTCGCGGCGTTCGTTGGGCCGTCCGGCGCCGGTAAGACGACGATCACCCAGCTCGTGCCGCGCTTCTACGATCCCCAGAGCGGCCGCGTGCTGATCGACGGGCACGATCTGCGCGGCGTGACGCTCGACTCGCTGCGGCGCGACATCGGAATCGTCACGCAGGAGACGTATCTCTTCCACGACACGATCGCAAACAATCTTCGATACGGCAAGCCCGATGCGACCGATGCCGAGCTCGATGCTTCCGTGCGTGCCGCGAACATCGCCGACTTCATCGCCGCATTGCCGGATGGCTACCAGACCGTCGTCGGCGAACGCGGTCACAAGCTATCAGGCGGGGAGCGCCAGCGCTTGGCGATCGCGCGCGTCCTGCTCAAGGATCCGCGGATTCTGATTCTAGACGAAGCGACCAGCTCGTTGGACTACGAGAACGAAGCAGCGATCCAAAAGGCGCTCGATGTCGTCATGCGAGGCCGCACGAGCCTCGTCATCGCACACCGGCTTTCCACGGTCTTGACCGCCGACGTCATCTTCGTGGTGGACCGTGGCCGAATCGTAGAGTCCGGCCGCCACGCAACGTTGCTTGCGCGCGGCGGGCTTTATTCTCGACTCTATCGCACCCAGTTCGCCGGATTATCGGCGTAGTTTTATTTATTAGTCGGGCGGGATCGCCATGATCATCGGCTGGACCGGAACTTCCAACTGCGGTTCCGTCGCTGCTTGGATCTCGTCGACGCTGACGCCGGGAGCCAGTTCACGCAGAATCAATCCGCTAGCGCCGACATCTATCATTCCGAGGTCGGTAATGATCCGGTTGACGACGCGTCTGCCGGTGAGCGGCAGCGAACAGGTACGAACGATCTTGTGAACGTTGCCTTTGGCAACGTGTTCCATCATCACGATTACGCGCTTTGCACCGTGAACGAGATCCATCGCGCCGCCCATGCCTTTGACCATCTTGCCGGGAATCATCCAGTTTGCGAGATCACCGCACTCTGAGACTTGCATCGCACCGAGGACGGCCAGATCGATGTGTCCGCCTCGAATCATACCGAACGAAAGCGCCGAATCGAAGAACGATGCACCCGCAAGCACCGTCACCGTCTCTTTGCCGGCATTGATCAAATCGGCGTCTTCTTCGCCTTCAAACGGGTAGGGGCCCATTCCCAGTATGCCGTTCTCGCTCTGCAACGTCACGGTGACGTCCGGCGGCACGTAGTTTGGCACCAGCGTCGGTAGCCCGATGCCCAGATTGACGTACTGTCCGTCGCGCAGCTCCTGCGCGACGCGGGCGGCGAGTTGCGTTCGCGTTAATGCCATACTAAGGACGCTTCCGTGTCGTGACGCGTTCGATGCGCTTGCCTTGCGGACCGACGTGTACGATGCGCTGCACGAACACGCCGGGAAGATGCACGTTCTCCGGATCGATCGCCCCCGGCTCGACGAGCTCCTCTACTTCAGCGATCGTGATTTTCCCCGCCATCGCGCACAGCGGGTTGAAGTTACGCGTCGCCTTGTGAAAGACGAGATTACCCGAACGATCGCCGGCGGACGCACGAACCAGTGCGTACTCGCAGACGATTCCGGTTTCCATCACGTACTCGCGTCCGTTAAAGACGCGCGTCTCTTTCTTTGGCGAAGCGACCGCTACGCTGCCGTCGGCGCAATAGCGCCAGGGCAAGCCACCGTCGGCAACGAGCGTGCCGTCCCCAGCTGGCGTGTAAAAGGCCGGAATGCCGCAGCCGCCGGCACGCAGACGTTCGGCCAAGGTCCCCTGGGGCACGAGCTCGACTTCGAGTTCGCCGCTGAGGTATTGGCGTTCGAACTCGCGATTTTCACCAACGTACGATCCGGTCGTGCGCGCAATCCGGCGGTTGTCCAGCAGGACCCCGAGTCCCCAGCCGTCGACGCCGCAGTTGTTCGAGACGGTCACGAGACCGGATGCTCCTTGTTCGAGCAATGCCTCGATGAGATTGTGCGGAATCCCGTTGAGGCCAAACCCGCCCACCGCGATGGAGCTGCCGCTGGGAATGTCGGCCACCGCCTCGGGGCAGGACGCATAGACCTTCTCCATGCCGCCTAATGCGCCGACGGAACGGGCCCTGCCTTCGTGGAAGATACGGTGACTATGACAACGGCACCAACCGAAATTGCAAGCAACGACGAAGAGACGATGATTCTGGAGATGGTGCGCGAGCTGGTCGCTGAAAAGATCGCTCCGCGCGCCGCCGAGATCGATGCTACCGGCGAGTTCCCCTGGGACGTCAAAGAACTCTTCGCGCAGAACGACCTGCTTGGCATTCCCATTCCGTCAGAGTATGGCGGCCTCGGGGGCACCTTTCAAACGTACGTGAAGGTGGTCGAAGAGATCGCAAAGGCCTGCGCGTCGAGCGCGCTCATCGTCGCCGTACAAGAGCTGGGCATGCTCCCGATCATGATCGGCGGCAACGAGGAACAGAAGCGGCGCTTTCTTCCGAAGATCGCTTCGGGCGAACATCTCGTCGCGTATGCGCTGACCGAAGTCTCCAGCGGCTCGGACGCGCTGGGCTCGATGAAAACGCGAGCCGTTAGACAAGGCGACAACTACGTGCTCGACGGTCAAAAAATTTGGATCACCAACGGCAGCGTTGCCGACATAGTCTGCGTCTTCGCGGTTACCAATCCCGAGGCCGGGTCGCGCGGTGTCTCAGCCTTCGTCGTCGAGAAGGGAACGCCGGGCTTCTCTGTCGGCAACCTCGAAAAAAAGATGGGCATTCGCGGATCGCCGACGGTCGAGCTCATCTTTTCCGATTGCGAAGTGCCGGCGGCGAATCGCCTCGGCGAAGAAGGCGAAGGTTTTAAGATCGCGATGAAGGTGCTCGACAAGTCGCGTCCCGGCATCGCGGCGCAGGCGCTGGGGATCGCCGCGGGCGCGCTCGAGTACGCGACGGGCTATGCCAAGGAGCGCGTCGCCTTCGGAAAGCCGATCGGCCAGCATCAGGGCGTCGGTTTCATGCTCGCCGATATGAAGACCGAAGTGGAGTCGGCACGCCTGATGCTCTACGAGGCCGCGCGCCGTTGCGACGCCGGAGGCCCCGACGTCACGCTCTGGGCGGCGATGGCGAAACTCAAATGCGGCGACGTTGCGATGTCGGTCACCACCGACGCGGTCCAGGTGCTCGGCGGCTTCGGGTACTCCTCCGATTATCCGGTCGAACGCATGATGCGCGATGCTAAAATAACGCAGATCTACGAAGGCACTCAGCAGATACAGCGGCTTGTGATTTCACGTGGGCTCGTAGGAAGAGGATAATCGTGCGGTTCTTGCTTGCACCGCTTCTCGTTGCAGCGGCGGGATGCAACGTCGCGTCGCCCCCCTTCGCAGAGCTCGCGAGCCTTTGAGGCCGCGGCGCCGGCGCTTCACGCGATGGTCGGCCGGGGAGCTTTTACGGACGGCAAGATCAGCCACGTCGTAATTATTATTCAGGAGAATCGTACGCCCGACGACCTTTTCCACGGGTTGAAGGGCGCCGATACGCAGCCGTACGGCACCAACTCGGCTGGGACGCCGATCAACTTAACCCCCGAGCCCTTGACCGCACCGTACGATCTCTCGCACACGCATAACGCGTACGCAACCGAAAGCGACAGCGTTCCCACGGTCGTGATCTCCGCGTACACGCCGCGCGGCTACGTTTCGCATCGTCAGCACGAGTTCGGCAGCATCTTGAAGTTCGCCGAAAAGACCTTCGATTTGGGATCGCTCGGCACGACCGACGTTCGCTCCGACGACTTCGCCGACTGCTTCAACTTTAAACGCAGCCCGCGTACCTTCACGCCGATTGCGGCTCCGCTCGGCCGCCAATACTTTTTGAAGGAGCCGGCCGGCAACGAAAGTCCGGACGACGACAACTAGGGAGCTAGAGTTCTAGGGCTGCGCTACGACGCCGTTTTGAGGCGCTTGATGATGCGTGGAGTAGGGCAGAGATGGTCAACGGGGCAGCGGTCGCAGAGCGGTGTCGGCGCTTTGCAAATTTGACGGCCGTGGAGAATCAGCCAGTGCGACGCGTCGCCCCACTTGTTTTGCGCCACGAGTTTGGTCACGTCTTCTTCCACTTTGCGCGGCGTCGTGCCGGTCGTGAGCCCCAAGCGATGCGAGACGCGAAAGACGTGCGTGTCGACCGCCAGCGCCGCTTCGTTGAAGGCGGCCGCCATCACGACGCTCGCCGTCTTTCGGCCGACGCCTGCGAGCGATTCGAGCTCTTCGCGCTCGTGCGGCACGCGGCCGCCGAACCTCTCGACCAAATCGCGGGCGCAAGCGATGATGTTCTTGGTTTTCATGCGAAAGAATCCGCACGACTTTATGATCTTCTCAACGTCGGCCGGCTTGGCGCGTGCCAGCTTCTCCGGGGTCGGATACTTCGCGAAGAGCGCGGGCGTCGTCATGTTGACGCGCGCATCGGTGCATTGAGCCGAGAGTATCACGGCGACGAGCAGCTCGAACTCGCTGTGGTATTCGAGTGCCGTGACCGCATGCGGGTACGTCTGCTCCAGAATCGCCAGCTCCTCGAGTGCGACCTTACGCGGTACCTTCTTTGCCGGAAACGGAATGCGCGGCACGCCGCATCATTCTCTTAGCGCGACGCACTCTCCGTCGTGCGTGATCAGGCCGTCTTTTTCGAGCGCCGAAACGAGCTCTCGAAGATCCTCAACCGTCCGGGCGGAGAAGGCCGGCACCGCGGAATGCAGATCGAGCAGTGAAATGCGCTCGCCGGGAGGCAGTTCGCGCAGTCGGTCGATGATTCGCCCGCGCGCGTAGCGCCGGCTCTGCTCGAACGGTATCGCGTTCTGCGGCGAAGCGCGTTTCGCACCGGCGACTCGGGCGGATTCTAGGCTCGCCGCGTCGATGGGCGCGGCCCTGCAATCGGCTCGCAGCGGGCAGAGCAGACACTTGGGCGCGCGCGCCGTACAGACGGCGGCCCCGAGATCCATCATTGCCGAGCTCCAGTCGTGCGCGCGCCCCGACGGCACAAGCGCTCGAGCGCGTTCGTCCAACGTCCGCGCGCTGGCTGCGTTTGGGTGCTCGATGCCGAAAAACAGCCGGTGGACGATTCGCCGGACGTTGGTATCCACCGGCGCATCGTCTTCATTAAATGCGAAGGCCCGAATCGCCGCGACGGTATACGGCCCGATGCCCGGCAAGGATCGCAGGGAACGCGGATCCGAGGGCAGTGCCCCGCGATGGCTCGCCACGACCACTCGAGCCAAGCCGTGTAAACGCACGGCGCGCGAGTTATACCCCAACCCCTTCCATTCTCGCAGCACCCCCGCGAGCGAGGCCCGCGAGAGCGCCGCGAAATCCGGAAAGCGTTCAACGAACGCTTCGAACTTCGGCACGACGCGGTCGACTTGCGTTTGGGCCAGCATGAACTCGCTTACAACGGTTCGGTAGGGGCTTCGCTCCGTTCGCCACGGCAGCGCGGCGCGGCCGTGGCTGCGGTACCAGCGGAGAAGACTGCGCTGCAAGCCCGCGAAACCAGCCGAGCCGCCCCGTCCCGTTCTGACCATAGAGCGAGCCGCTTCGCCCTTTTCGTGGGGAACGCTCCCGATTAGGCGAAGCCACGGGTATGAGCAAAGAGCAGCAGTTTGACGTCGTCGTTATTGGCGCGGGACCGGGTGGCTATCACGTCGCGATTCGGCTTGGTCAGTTGGGCAAGAAGGTTCTCTGCGTCGATCGGGACGAGGTCGGCGGCGTCTGCTTGAACTGGGGGTGCATCCCGACGAAGGCGTTGCTGCACGTCGGCGAGGTCGTCCGTCACATCGAGCGCGCGGACGCGATCGGATTGAAGGTTCCCAAAGCCGAAGTCCAGCGCGAGAGCGTGGCAAAGTTCAAGAACGAGGTCGTGAGCGCAAACGTCAACGGCGTCAAGACGCTCTTCAAAGCCAACGGCGTGGAGTTCATGCGCGCGGAGGCCTCGTTTAAATCGCCGACGGAGATCGTCGCGAAAAGCGACGGCAGCGAACTTACGATCAAGGCACAGAACGTCGTAATTGCGACCGGCTCGGCCCCCGTGGACGTTAAGGCGTGGCCGCGCGACGGGAAGATCATCATCAACTCCGACGACGCCGTCAAGCTGGAACGCATTCCGAAGAAGCTTTTGGTCATCGGCGGCGGCGTGATCGGTTTAGAGTTCGCGACCGTCTACGGGCGGCTGGGCGCGGAGGTCTTGGTCGTCGAGATGATGCCGCAGATTCTCACCGGCACGGATCTCGAAATCGGCAAGACGCTCGGACGGATTCTGAAAAAGCAAGGCGTCGAGTTCATGCTCAATACGAAAGTCGGCGCGCTCGAAAAGAAGGGCGATACCGTGCGGGCAACGCTCAACGGCGAGGGAACTGGCGGCAAAGACGAGGTGCGCGAGTTCGATATGGCACTCGTGGCCGTCGGTCGCCGGCCGGTGACCGACACTCTCAATCTGAAGGCAGCGGGGCTGCAGATTGACGAGCGCGGTTTTATTCCTACCGATCTTCAGCAACGTACGAAGGTCCCGAACATTTTCGCGATCGGCGACGTTACCGGCGCCCCGCTGCTCGCGCATCGCGCGATGAAGCAGGGCGTTATCGCGGCAGAAGTAATCTCGGGCGACAAGTCGGCAGCCTTCGATCCGGTCGCCGTGCCGAACTGCGTCTACACCGATCCTGAGGTGGCGACCGTCGGCCTATCTGAAGAGGAGGCAAAAGCAGCCGGTCACGAGGTTCGCATCGGCAAGTTTCCGCTCGCCGCAAGCGGTCGCGCCCGAACGATGAACGAGTCCGAAGGCTTGATCAAGCTCGTTGGCGACGCGAAGAGCGATTTGCTGCTGGGCATGCACATCGTCGCACCGCAAGCCGAGTCGATGATCGGTGAAGGCGTGATCGCGCTCGAGATGGGCGCAACGCTTGAAGATATCGGCCTCTCCGTCCATCCCCATCCCACGCTAACTGAAGGAATCATGGATGCCGCGGAGGCCTCGCACGGTAAGGCGATCCACATAATCAATCCCAAGCCGAAGGCTCCGGTGAGTGCTTGACCGCTAGCGCGCGGATTTTGGATCTCGGCCTGAGGCCGTATCGCGAAGTGTGGGAGCTTCAACGGCGGCTCCATGCCGCCGTACGCGAAGGGCGCGAGGCCGATACGTGGATCGTCGTCGAGCACGAACCGGTGATCACCCTCGGCCGGCAAGCCAAACACGAAAACCTGTTGCTCTCGAAGGAAGAGCTCGCCGCGCGCGGCGTCGACGTCGTCGAGGTCGAGCGGGGCGGCGACGTCACCTATCACGGACCCGGGCAGCTCGTTGTGTATCCAATTCGAAGGCTCGAGCGGTTCAGAGAGGTAGTGCCGCTCGTCAGGTCATTGGAAGGCGCGGCCATCGACTGCTGTGCGCGGTTCGGCGTCGCCGGCGAGCGGTGGAGCGATCACGCCGGCGTCTGGGTGGGCCGCAATCAAATCTGCGCCATCGGACTCGCGGTGCAACGCATGGTTTCGATGCACGGCATCGCCCTCAACGTTTCAACGAGCCTCGACTACGATCGCCTCATCAATCCATGCGGCTTCACCGACCGCGGGATAACGTCACTGTCGGCGGAGAGCGGGCGTCGCGTTGCGGTTTCCGAGGCAAAAAGCGTGCTTCTCGACGAACTGTCGCGCACGTTTGACGTCACGTTTGTAGCAGAGCAGCAGGTCGCATGATCGAGGTTGACCTCTTGTCATCCTTCGACTGCGCTCAGGATGACATGTCCTTCGACTGGGCTCTGGATGACACTGAGAGAGTCCGGACGCCGGAGACTGGGAGAGTTACGAGGAAGCCGGCGTGGTTGAGGGTTTCGTTGCCGAGTGGCCCGGAGTACGAGCGCGTCAAGACGCGCGTTAATGAGCTCTCCCTGCATACGGTATGCAAAGAGGCGGCCTGTCCGAATATGGCGGAATGCTGGGGCGCTGGAACCGCGACGATCATGATCTTGGGCGATCTCTGCACGCGCGGCTGCCGTTTTTGTAACGTCAAAACCGGTAATCCGCGCGGAGCAGTCGATTGGCTTGAACCGCTGCGCGTTGCCGAAGCCGTGCGCGACTTGGGCTGGAAATATCTCGTCGTGACGGCCGTCGACCGCGACGACCTCCCCGACGGCGGCGCATTGATCTTCGCGAACACCGTGCGAGCGATTCACGAGCGCGTTCCCGGAGCTCGAGTCGAGATTCTCAGTGGCGATTACCGCGGCGATCTCACCGCAGTCAACATCGTCGTAGACGCACGGCCCGACGTCTTCGCCCACAATCTGGAGACCGTACGGCGCTTGACGCCGCACGTGCGCGACAAGCGGGCAGGCTACGACCAGTCGCTCAAGGTGTTGGCGCACGCCAAAGGGCGCGCTCCGAATCGTTACACCAAGACGTCGCTGATGCTGGGATTGGGCGAGACCGAAGCCGAGATCGAGATGGCGATGGACGACGCGCGCCGCGCCGGCGTCGACATCTTCACGATGGGCCAATACTTGCAGCCCTCCAAAAAGCACCTGCCGGTCGTCGAGTTCATCACGCCCGAAGCCTTCAAGCGACTCGGCGAGGTGGCGGGGCGCAGGGGGTTCCATCAGGTCGTCTCGAGCCCGCTTTCCCGCAGCTCCTATCACGCCGAACAAGCCTTCTGATCCTTCGGCGGAGCCTGTCCTGAGCGGAGCCGAAGGGCTCAGGATGACAACGGGAAGCGCAACCGCGGCTAACTTCGTTCGGTTGGAACGGCTAGCGTGACGAAGGTCTTTCTCACCAGGCCAGTCCTGGCAACGGTCTGCTCGTTAATCATCCTGATCGGCGGCCTGGTCGTCATGCCGACATTGCCGCTGGCCCAGTACCCCCAGATATCCCCACCGGTCGTCACCATCACCGCTTCGTACGTCGGCGCGGCTCCCCAGGCGGTCGAGGCGCAGGTCACGACGCCGCTGGAAGAGGCGGTCAATACCGTTCAAGGCCTGCGCTACATCAGCTCGACCAGCTCGCAGGGCACGTCGACGATCACCTGTACCTTTACGCTCGAAACGAATCTCGATATCGCCGCTGCCGACGTGCAGAACTCCGTGCAGTCGGCAATTGGCCAGCTACCGGCGACGGTGCAGCAAGTCGGCGTGCAGGTAAGCAAGAACTCGGGATCCTTCGTGATGGGCATCGCGCTCACGTCGGATACGAGCAGCTATAACACGCTCTTCCTGAGCAACTACGCGCAGCTCAATATCGTCAATGATCTTTCGCGCGTCCCGGGCGTCTCGCTCGTCCGCGTCTTCGGCCAACGCCAGTACGCGATGCGGATCTGGATCAATCCCAACAAACTGGCACAACAGGGACTCGACGCCGGCGACGTGGTCACGGCCTTGCAAGAGCAGAACGCCGAGATTGCCAGCGGAAGCATCGGCGCGGCTCCCGAGTCGGAAAAACAACCGTATACCTATACCGTCAATGCGCTGACGCAGCTTTCGAGCCCCCAGGAGTTCGGCAATATCATTCTTCGCGCGAACCCCAACGGAGGGTTCACGCGTTTGGGCGACGTCGCGCGCATCGAACTCGGCGCCGAAGACTATAGCACGGCGCTGCGCTTCAACGGCAATCCTGAAACGGTTGGCCTGGGCATTTTGCAGTATCCGACGGCTAACGCGCTGCAGGTCTCCAATGGCGTGCTTAGCGAGATGAACACGCTCTCCAAGAACTTCCCGAAGGGCCTTCATTACACCGTCGCCTTCAACACGACGGATTTCGTTGCGGAATCGGTTAAAGAAGTCATCATCACGCTGCTGCTATCCATCTTTCTGGTCGTACTCGTGATCTACGTCTTCCTGCAGAATCCCCGCTCGACGTTGATTCCTGCGGTGACGATTCCCGTTTCGCTCATCGGAACGTTTTTCGTCATGAAGATCTTCGGCTTCACGATCAACACGATCACCCTCTTCGGCCTGACGCTGGCCACCGGTCTCGTCGTCGACGACGCGATCGTCGTCATCGAAAACATCGCCCGCCACATCGAGATGAACAAGGGGCGCCAGAGCGGCGTCGCGAGCGCGGCGGAGGCGATGCGCGAGATCCAGAGCGCGGTCGTGGCGTCGTCGCTCGTCCTGCTGGCCGTCTTTATTCCCGTCGGTTTCTTCCCCGGCACGACCGGGCAGCTTTACAAACAGTTTGCCTTGACGATCGCGGCGGCGATCACGATCTCGCTCTTCCAAGCGCTGACGCTCGCGCCCGTGATGTCGGCGCGGCTGCTCACCGGCGACGTCGAGTCCCAGTTCTTCTTCTTTAAGTGGTTCAATGCGGGTCTCGCGCGCTTCCGCCATTGGTATGCCTCGGAGTTACCGCGGCTCTTCCGGTTTCGCTGGGTCGCGGTGGGCATCTTCGGCCTCGCGCTGCTGGCGACGCTCTTCATGTTCGTGAAAACGCCGACGTCGTTCATTCCGAGCGAAGATCAGGGGTATTTCATCGTCTTGCTGCAGGCGCCCGAAGGAACCTCGCTCTCCGCCGAGACGGCGATCGCGGAGAAGGCCGAGGCCGTCATTCGAAGCCAGCCGCAAGTCCGCTACTTGTTCGACGTCGGAGGATTCAGTTTCACGGGAGCGGCGCCAAACCGCGGACTGATGTTCTGCCTGCTCAAGCCCTGGGGCCAGCGCAAGGGTGCCGACGACGGTATCGATGCGGTCATCGGTCGCGTCAACTACGGGTTCTTCAAGAATATTCCGCAGGCTCAGATCTTCGCGCTCAACCCGCCCGCCATCAACGGCGTGGGAAGCTTTGGAGGCTTTCAGTTCGAGCTCGAAGATCGCGGCAATGCAGGCCTCCCCGTCCTAACGAAGATCGCATACGCCATGATGGGAGCCGCCGCGCAGGATCCGCGGTTGCTGAACGTCTTCACGCAGTTTCGCCTGAATTCACCGCAGGTCCAGCTCAACATCGATCGCAGCAAGGCTAAGGCGGTCGGCATTTCGCTAAACGACATCTTCGATACCCTCGAAGTCGATCTCGCCTCACTCTACGTCAACAACTTCACCTTTCTCAATCGCTCATGGCAGGTCGACGTGCAGGCCGACGAACCGTTCCGCAACCGCGTCTCCTCGCTGCAAGGCTTGTACGTAAGTTCCGGCTCCGCGGCAAACAATACGGCAGCCTCCGTCAATCCCTTGGCGACCCCGGCGCCGTTTAGCCCCAGCGCTGGCACGAACGCGACGAACACCGTGATGACGCCGATCAGCGCCCTCGTGCAAATGCAACAAGTGAACACGGCGCCGATCATCACGCATTACAACCTCTATCGCAACATCGAGCTCAACGGAAACAACGCGCCGGGGCACGGCTCGGGCGAGGCGCTTACCGCGATGGGTCAGATCGCGCAAAAAGTCATGCCGGCGGGCATGAGTTACGAATGGTCGGGTCTGCAGCTCGACGAGATCGCTGCCGGCAGCTTGAGCACGATCATTTTTGCACTCGGTCTCGTCTTCGTCTTCCTCGTGTTGTCGGCCCAATACGAGAGCTTCATCGATCCGCTCATCGTCTTGCTGGCCGTGCCCGCGGCGCTCTTCGGCGCACTCGGTTTTATGAACTTGCGCCATCTAATCCCAATCCCGGGCTTGTTCGATCCGAGTCTCGCGCAAGACGCGTACGCGCAGGTCGGATACGTCATGCTGATCGGCCTCGCGAGTAAGAGCGCGATTTTGATCGTGCAGTTCGCGAACCAGCGATTGCACGAAGGCGCAAGCGTCGTCCAGGCGGCAATGAGCGCCGCCCAAACTCGTTTGCGCCCGATCTTGATGACGTCTATCGCATTCATCATCGCGGTGATTCCGTTGGTCTTTGAAACCGGCGCCGGAAGCGCGGCGCGTCACTCGCTCGGCACCGTCGTCTTCGGCGGCATGCTCGTCTCGACGTTCCTGAATCTCGCCATCACACCGGTGCTCTACGTCATCATTAAATCACTCGAACTGCGTGGAAAACCCGCGGGGCGCGATGGTCAAGCGAGTGGCGAACGTCAAGAAAAGGATTTGCAATCGTTAAGCCCAACCTCTGGATAAACGCCTGATCGATTTGATAACTGTCGTCACCGGCGATTTCAGGGAGTTGCTTGCATGCTCGGACGTCCTCTTGGCGCGGTTCTCGCCGCAGTAGCGGCATTGACGATTGTTGCTTCTGCATTGCCGGCGCTGGCCGACGGCACCGAGAACGTTTATCAACAATCGATTGTTCCCGGCGCGAATTCCGCGATCAAGAACATCCTCGATCAAGAACAGGCAGCCCGCGAGAAGGCTCGGCGTCAGGCATCGGCGACGAGCCCTAACGTTGCGCAGGCGCCGCCGGTTTCGCAACGGCGGGTCGGCCCCGTAATGGCGCTGCCCGGCGAGAGGTTCACGTATATGGCAGCCATTTCGGCGGCCAATCCATACGGCAACATCGGTTCGTACGGTAAGGGCTGGCTGATGGGCGGCACCGATCTCTCCGTAGGTTACCACGTCAACTGGTCGACGCGTTTGCTCGTGAGCATGTTCCAGCTGCAACACTGGCCGGAGGGCTTCAACAGCGGTTTGGTGCCCGTCTACCTCGCCGGCTTTCGCAACCCGGTCGGCTGCGCCGACTTAAGCGACGGAAACGCGTGCGGCCCCGGAACGGGGCGCAATATCAACGTGGCAACGAAGGACACGTTCGGCGTCTTCATGCTCAGCAAGCTCTTCGTGATCAAATCGGACAAACTGCCAGGCCCCCTGCCAATCGTCATTACGCCAACGTACGTTGCTCGCGGCGGCATCATCGCATTTGCGCCGGGGCACAACGACGTCGTTCCTTTCACGTATAATCTGCCTGACGGACCGGTCGAGAACATTCCGGTACGTACGGCGCAGTACTATGCCATCGCAATAACCCTACCGTTTCTGAAGACGCCGAAGATGTTCGCGACGTTCACCGTCGCGCCCCAGTGGATCGTTCATACCGCCGGAGCCAATGTCGGCAACTCGATGCAGCTTCCACAGGTACTTTACTTCGAGTACACGCCGACGCGCACGACGACGCTCTTCTTCGAGCCCCAGAGCGCGCGCGACTATCTGCCGACCGATCCGTATCCCGAGCACCTCATCGCGTATTTCTTGGGCGTATCGCAGCGGTTGACGAAGTACTCCTTCGTTCAGGCCGTGATCAATAGCGGCAGTCCGACGAATCTCGGTCCGGACGGTGTCGTTGGAATCAAGTGCTTGACGGTCCAGCAAGCGGTCAACAACGCATGCGGCTTGGCCATCGGCGGTTTAAAAGCGACGCAACTGCAGCTGGAGTTCGGGGTCGGCTCGCCAAACGTCTTTCCACTATGAGTGCCAGAGGCTACATTATGAAAAACTCATACGCTCACATTTTCACTACATTCCTTGCGATCGCAGCGCTTGCAGCGTGCGGCGGAGGGGGCGGGAGCTCGAGCCAGGTTCTTCCGCTGCGCGGATCGCAGGTGCGGCCGCAGACAATTCTTTCGAACATCGTCGGCGTCGGCGACAGCTTGACGGCAGGCTTCCAGTCAGATGGATTTCTTGGCGCAACCGGCCTGCCTAATCCATACAACAGCACTACCGTTCCGCCGGGGCAAGAGAACGGGTGGTGGTCACTTCTTTATGAGCAGGCATCAGGCAAGCCGCTCGATACCGCGATCGCGCAAATGTACGATCCATCGACGAGTCCCTTGCCGCTGATCAAAGGGCCGGGGCTCGATAACCAAATAGTACCGGACAATTCGTTCCAGCCGTTTAATTTCCTAAAAACCGGCGACCCGTGCACCGTGGATCACGGGTTCAATAACGCTGGTTTTCACCTCAAGGGCAACGCGCGAACGCGCATGGATCCCGACTCAACGCAGATCCGCAACGTTGGGGTTCCGGGTCTGACGCTACACGAAGCCAACACGATGCACCAACCACAGACGGACACGTGCGAGCCGATCGCCGGAATCCCGGGACTGCTTAGCATGGTGGTCCAGGACGAAAGCGGCACATTCTGGCCGGTACTCGGGAACTTTGCCAGCATGCACGACCTCACGCCGGTCAACGCAGCGGCCTCTCGACATCCGACGCTGGCAACGGTGTGGCTAGGCGCCAACGACGTGCTTAAGTATATGGGGAGCGGCGGTCGCTTTGTCGGGGGCGATCGCAATGCTGGACAGGCTGAGGGCGACGTGCGGGCAGCGGTCTCGACGCTGCAACGCGCGGGCGCTCGCATCGTCGTCGCCAATCTGCCGAACATTCTCGAGGTTGGTTACTTTCAGCGCGTCACCAACCCGAAGAGTTTTAAAGATTGCGACCTTCAGACGTATGCGTGGTGCCTTTTGAGCCGCCTCATCAGCGCCAGCAAAGAAACCGTCACTGGAATCGCCAACAGGTATCATCTCTCTACCCCCGATGGCTGCGTCCCCGGATCTACGACCAAACCGTGTGGCTACCTTACGCTTCAGGGCGTCACCGAGATCGCTCAGTACAATGGCCAGTATCCCTTCAGTTATCCGAACTTGGACTGCGCCGTACCCAAACCGCACTGCAAGGCCGTGGCCGGTAGCGGTTTGGGCAACTACTACATCACCCCAGAGTTCGCCGGAAAGATTCAAGCGCTCAACGATGCGATCAATCAGGGAATCGATGATGCCGCCACAGCCTCACACGTTCCGCTCGTCGACGTCCAGGCGATCTTCCACGGGCTTGCTAGCGGCAATCCGTCCGATCCGTACTTTGAGTTGGCGGCATCCATCAATCCAGGCGTGTGCTGTACGCTGGGATACTTGTATGGNNGTATGGAGTGCTGAGCTTCGACGGATTGCATCCGTCGAACACCGGCTACGCGCTGATCGCCTACGTCTTCATCGACACGATCAACAAGGCGTACGGAACGCATATCCCGCAGATCGACATCAAGGCTGTGTACGACGGCAAACGCTGCCATAACAAGAACTACTGCTTCCGCGATCCGTACGCGCCCCCTAACGACATTTCAAGCTAGAGCTCCGTGCTGACCTGGCTGCGCGAGCTAGCGGCGACGGTCGGCACCTTCGATCGTTCGGCGCTCGAGCCGGGGTACGCGCTACGCTGCACGATCGGCGTGGCAATTCCGCTCGTGATCGCGACGATGCTCGGAAAGCCTTCGCTCGGCGTGGCCGCGGCGATCGGCGCCTTCATCACCGGATTCACCTCGCTGCAGGGAATCTATCGGACGCGCCTGATCGCGATGCTGAGCGCGGCGTTCGGCATGGCAGCGACCAGCTTCATCGGCGCATTGGCGGCGCACTCCACCATTGGCCTCATCGCGGCGACGGCGGTCGCCGGCTATGCATGCGGAACGATCGGTCAACTCGGCCCAGCCGCGGCGACCGTCGCGCTCAACTCATTGGTCGCCTTCGTGCTCTTCTCGAGCCAGCCGTTGGCGCCGGGGGCCGCGCTGCTCCAATCGGCGCTCGTGCTCGGCGGCGGTCTCATTCAAGCAATTCTCGTTCTGCTCGCGTCGCCGACGGAACGGCTGACCGCCGAACGTTCGGCTCTGGCGGAGGTTTATCAAAACCTGGCAGAATATGCGCGTGGCATCGCCGGCGGTGCGCCCGCAATGCCACCGATCACGCCGTTTGCGACCGCACGACAAGTTTTGGCCGATCCGCAGCCATTTGCGCGCGCCGCAGAACTCGCGCGCCTCGATCGTCTCCTCGAAGATTCGGAAGTCGTTCGCAAACGTCTGGGCGCCCTCGCAACGGCGCGCGAGGTTCCTAAGGGCGTCGGCGACCTACTCGACGCCATCGCCGGCGTCTTGCGGGGCACTCTAAAGCCCGAAGCCGTCGCGCTGCCGGAGATCTCCGGCGACTTGGCGGTTAACCTGCGCGACGCCATGCTGGCCGCATCGATGCTCTCGAGCGGGCGGCTTCCGAGCCTGCATCTGCTCTCGAAGCCTCGCCCCGGACCCTACGTTGAAAATCGCTTTGAATGGCTCAGCCCCGACTCCGTGCGTTCCGCTCTGGTGATGAGCGTTGCGATGCTGCTAGGACGGCATTTCGAGGCCGATCGCGGCTATTGGATTCCTTTGACCGCGGCGATCGTGCTCCGGCCGGATTTTCAGACGACGTTCGTGCGAGGTTTCGGCCGCATCGCCGGAACCTTGATCGGCGCGGTCGTTGCGACGTTCGTGCTAAGGCTCGTGCGAGGACACGAGGGCCCCCAAGTGGCCGGAGTTGTAGTAGCGGCCGCGGCCGCTTACCTTACCTTCAGCCCAAACTATGCGCTCTTTACGGTAGCGATCACGTCGTTCGTGGTGCTGGTGCTCAGCATGCGCGGCCTTCCGGGAACGACGACGATCGCCGCGCGAGTTCTCGATACGATCGCCGGCGGCAGCCTCGCGATGGTTGGCTATCTGGCGTTGCCGACGTGGGAACGCAAGCGCACGCGCACGCTCCTGGCAGACCTTCTAGACGCTCAGCGCGCTTTGGCGGATGCGATTTTGCGGGCATACGTAACGCCGTCGGAAGAGGCTCTGCAGCGAATAGAGGGGGCGCGCACCGAAGCGTGGCGGATACGCACGACCGTAGAGTCGTCGATCGATCGCAGCCGTCACGAGCCGCATCGAATCCACACGATCGCGGTGGGACGCGCGCTTCGGATACTCGCGGCGACGCAGCGGTTCGCGCTCGCAAACCTGGCGCTTGAAACTGAGCTCGATGCTCCGCCGGCCCATCTCTCCGCTGCGGCGTTGACGGAGTTTGCCGATGCTTTGCGCGAGCGAATGTCGGAACTTGCGCAGGCGCTGCGCGATTCGCGGCGCGTGAAGCCCGACGATCGCCTTTCCACCGCGCTTACCCGGCTCGAGGCCGAACTCGGCGGAGATGATTCGCAGGCAAGCTTCATTCTCGACCGGCTTCGCGCGCATGCCGACGCCGCCGCACGCATCGGACGCCTCGTCGGGGTGGAGAAAAGACCTAAAGTTTAAGAGACGAGCGACGCTACGCGTAGATGCCGCGCAGCAGCGAGGCTTTGACGACGCGGTCGATCGCGAGCGTGTACGCCGACGTTCGCAACGTTGCGTGCCGAGAGTTTGCGATCGCGCGGATTGCGCGCAGGTTTGACAAGAGAAAGTCCTCGAGCTTCTCGTTGACCTCCGCTTCCTTCCAAAAGTAACCCATGCGGTCTTGCGCCCATTCGAAATACGACACGGTGACGCCGCCGGCGTTGGCCATGATGTCCGGAATGACGACGATGCCTTTTTCGCGGAAAATTCGGTCGGCTTCTGGCGTCGTCGGTCCGTTCGCGCCCTCGACCAAGAGCTTTGCCTGAACTTTCGACGCAATCTCGGCAGTGAAAACTTTTTCGAGCGCGGCGGGAACGAGCACGTCGCAAGGACTGGTCAGCAGCTCGGTATTGGTGATCCTATCTCCGCCTTTAAAGCCCTCGAGCGTTCCGAACTTGGACGTATGCTCCATCGCGCCGAAAACGTTGATGCCTCCTTCGTTATAGTACGCGCCGGTCACGTCGGAGATGCCTACGATTTTACAGCCCCGCTCTTCGAAGAGTTTTGCCGCATAGCGCCCGACGTTGCCGAAGCCCTGGATCGCGATCGTGGCTTCTTCGGGGCGCAAACGCATCTCGGCCATCTCGTCGAGCGCGCAAATCGTTACGCCACGACCGGTCGCTTCCACGCGGCCGCGCGAACCGCCGATTTCCAGCGGTTTGCCGGTGACGACACCGGGCATGTTCTGCCGCACGTGCATCGAGTACGTGTCCATGAACCACGCCATCACCTGCGGCGTCGTGTTGACGTCGGGCGCCGGAACGTCTTTATCCGGACCGACGACCTCCACCAGCTCCGCGGCATACCGGCGCGTGATGCGTTCCAGCTCGTTTGACGAGAGCGTTGCGGGATCGCAGGTGACGCCCCCCTTGCCGCCTCCGAACGGCAGATCGACCACCGCGCACTTCCACGTCATCCAAAAGGCCAGCGCGGTAACTTCGTCGAGCGTCACGCCAGGATGGTAGCGGATGCCGCCCT
>PMUK01000068.1 GCA_003166915.1 Candidatus Cybelea palsarum | reverse complement strand
ACAGCTTAGGGATGCGAGTTCCCCTGCTGATGCTCTCTCCGTACGTCAGACATGACTTCGTTTGCCACGACCAGTACGAGACGGCCAGCGTGATCAAGTTCGCGGAAGATCTGTGGGGCCTGGGTCACCTCGATACACCGGCCGATAAACGCTCGGCGTCACCTGCGGCCGAATGCTTCGACTTCTCGCAGAAACCGGCGAAATTCGTAAAGATCGAAGCGCCGTTACCGCCCAAGTTCTTCATGCAGCAATACGGTAGCGACTACTTCGCCCCGGATTACGAATAGGTCAGCATAGCACGCCGCTCGCCGAACTTAAGGTCATCGGATGGCCATGAAGCGCTCTACTGCGCGTTCGTGGAGCGACGACGGTAGCGCGGGTCGCTCGTTATGATGAAGGTCGGCGTTCAAGCATTCGCTCACGTAATCTGAGACAGCCTCGATCTCGGCAATCTCTGTGGCGTGAACGATCGAATTGGCTCGCGCGATCGCGGCCTCGCGTGCAGCGGCTTCGACGGTCGAGCAGATTGAGACCGGCCGGGTGCCGGCGTAGACGAGCCGATCGATTTCTTCCTGGGCCCAACGCTTAATCGCTTGGATAGAAGCTTCGAGATCTTCGCGGGTCATACGTCGCACGCTAACAGATCAGTCTGAGAACAGCCTTCAGCGCCATGATTACTCTCGTCCCTTTCACCGCGCCACGAAGTTCACGGCGGCGAAAACCCTCGGTTCGCGCCAGAAGGAAAAGCACTCGGCGCGTTCTATCTATCGGAGTCGCCGGGCAAGTGGCGGAACTGGCAGACGCGCTGGACTTAGAATCCAGTGGGGCGACCCGTCAGAGTTCGAGTCTCTGCTTGCCCAAACTGTCAGGCCCCCGGGCACCTACCAGGCATGCGGAAGTAGCTCAGTGGTAGAGCATCGCCTTGCCAAGGCGAGGGTCGCGAGTTCGAATCTCGTCTTCCGCTAATTTCTTTATTTATGACCAACTCCACCTTAACTCGGCTCGCCCCCACCCAAGTGGCGCTCGAATTTTCGATCACCGGCCCGGAGCTTGCCGCGGCCGAGGATCGCGCCTTTCGAAAGCTGGTGAAGAACGTTCGCCTGCCGGGGTTTCGTATGGGTAAGGCGCCGCGGAAAATTTTCGAGCAGGCCTACGGTAGTCAGGCCGTCACGAGTCAAGCCGTCGAGGACGTCCTGCCCGAGGTGTACGCGAAGGCGATTCGGGAGCACGATCTCGACCCGGTTGACCGGCCGAAGCTCGAGGTTCTCGAGGAGAGCGACGGCCGCCCCACCCGCATGAAGGCGACCGTTGAGGTGCGTCCCTCCATCGAGTTGCGGCCCTATAAGGGCATTACAGTGACCGGGCCGCCCGTCGAGGTAACCGAAGGCGACGTCGAGCGGAGCCTCGAGGCCCTGGCAAAGGAGCGGGCCACCCTTGTCCCCGTCTCGCGCCCGGCACAGCTCGGCGACGTTGCGTCGCTGGACTACGAGGGCACGATCGACGGAGTCCCCTTTGAGGGGGGTCAGGGCGCCGGGGAGACCATCGAACTTTCAGAGGGCCGGTTCGTTCCGGGGTTTGTTGGGGGCATCGTCGGCATGACTCCAGGCGAGAGCAAGAACGTTGAGCTGCGCTTTCCCGACAACTACCCGTCGTCGGCCGTGGCTGGAAAAGCGGCGATCTTTGCCGTGAAACTGCACGATGTCAAAGAATTTGAACTTCCGCCGCTTGACGACGAGCTCGTTAAAGCCGTTTCGACGAACCAGACTCTTGACGAGCTGAGGGCAGATTTACGCCGCCGGCTCACCGCAGTCGCGACGGGCCGCGCCCGCCGTTTAATTGGTAGTTCAATCCTCGAGCGACTTGTGGCGGAACACGATTTTGCCCTCCCGCCGTCGATGGTGAAGGCCGAGCTCGACCGTTTGATGGAGGACGCTGCGGCCGCGGCGGCCGGGAGCGGACCCAGCTTCGACGAGTACTTGAAACGAATCGATAAGACCGAAGCGGAACTGCGCGAGAGTTATCGCGGCGCGGCGGAATCGCGCGTGAAGACGACCCTGCTGATCGAGCAGATTGCCAGGGCAGAAAAGATTACGGCGACTCCGGCCGATATCGCTGCGGAACTGGAGGTACTGTCACGCCGCTACGGTCAGCCCCCCGCCCGAATACGCAAGGCGTTGGGCAACAATTTGCTCTCCCTCATGGACGGGATCGTGCGGAATAAGACGCTCGAACTGCTAATTGACAACGCCGAGGTCGTGCCTAACGAAGAAACTTCAGACTCGGCGTCGTAGTTAAACGCCATATGGGACATTTGGTGCCGATGGTCGTCGAGCAAACGGCGCGCGGCGAACGAGCGTACGACATCTATTCGAGGCTCCTCAAGGATCGCATCGTCTTCGTGGGCGGCCCGATCGACGACCACCTTGCAAGCCTCGTGATCGCGCAACTCCTCTTTTTGGAGAAGGAAGACCCGGATAAAGATATCGACATGTATTTGAACAGCCCGGGCGGTAGCGTCACCGCCGGCCTGGCCGTGTACGATGCGATGCGCTTTATCAGGCCCGACGTGGCGACGATCTGTATGGGCTTCGCCGCGTCGATGGGCTCGATTCTGCTGACGGGGGGTGCTCAGGGCAAGCGCTACGCGCTCCCGAACTCCAAGGTCGTCATCCATCAGCCTTGGGTCTCGCAGATCGGCGGGCAGGCCACGGACGTGGAAATCGCCGCCCGCGACCTCATTGCGACCCGCTACACGGTGGCGCGAATTTATGAGGAAACCACCAAAAAACCGATCGAACAGGTTCTCAAGGACATAGAACGAGACTATTATATGACTGCACAAGAGGCCAAGGATTACGGTATAATCGACCAGATCATCTCAAGCCATACGAGCCTACCGGTGCCGGCATAAAACGAGTGGAGGAGTCCCGGGCGCGCGATGTTCCGATTCGGAGACGATAAGGGTCAGCTCAAGTGCAGCTTCTGCGGCAAATCGCAGGAGCAGGTCCGCAAACTCATTGCAGGGCCCGGCGTTTATATTTGCGACGAATGCATCGAGTTGTGCAACGAGATCATCGAAGAAGAGCTGTACAAGAACGTCGATGACAATCTTAAGCTTCGCAACATCCCGAAGCCTAAAGAGATCAACCACATCCTCAATCAATACGTGATCGGGCAGGAACGCGCAAAGAAATCTCTAGCGGTCGCCGTTTACAACCACTACAAGCGCGTCAATGCCGGCGCAAGCGCCGACGACGTCGAGCTGCAGAAATCGAACATCTTGCTGGTTGGTCCGACGGGGTCGGGTAAAACCTATTTGGCGCAGACGCTTGCTAAGATTTTGGACGTGCCCTTAGCGATGGCGGATGCCACGTCGCTGACCGAGGCCGGCTACGTCGGCGAAGACGTCGAAAACATTTTGCTCAAGCTCATCCAAGCCGCCGACTACGATGTGAAGCGCGCGGAAAAGGGCATCGTCTACATAGACGAGATCGACAAGATCGCGCGCAAGAGCGAGAACCCTTCGATCACGCGCGACGTCTCCGGCGAGGGCGTGCAACAGGCGCTGCTCAAGATCTTGGAAGGTACGACAGCCAACGTGCCGCCGCAGGGCGGACGCAAGCATCCGCACCAAGAGTTCATTCAAATCGACACGACCAACGTGCTGTTCATTTGCGGCGGAGCCTTTGACGGGCTCGAGCGCATCATCGAAGCGCGCGTCGCCGCCAACAACATGGGATTTCGGGCGAATCCTGAGGGTAAACGCGACCTGCATATCGGCAAGCTCTTCCAGCAGTTGATGCCGGAGGATTTACTCCGGTTCGGATTGATTCCGGAGTTCATCGGTCGTCTGCCGATCGTCGTGACGCTCGACGCGCTCGACGAGCTGGCTCTGCGTCGGATTCTCACCGAGCCGCGCAACGCGCTCGTTCGTCAGTTCCAAAAGATACTCGGCATGGATGGCGTGGACCTTCAGTTCACCAAAGAAGCGCTGGTAGCGATCGCGCACAAAGCTCAGAGCCGTAAGACCGGCGCTCGCGGCTTGCGTTCGATTCTCGAAGAGACGATGCTCGAGGTCATGTACGATCTCCCCTCGCTTCAAGGCGTCAAGAAGTGCGTCGTCAACAAAGACGTGATCGAGAAGAAGGAAGCGCCGACGCTCATCTACCACGAACAAAAGAAAGACATGCCTGCCTAGGAGGCCCTGATTCAGCCGATCTCGTTGTCGGCTCGGGGCTCGATTGCCGTAGCAAACTTCACCCCGCGCCTCCTAGAGCTCGACTAAATCAGAACCTCCTAGGACCGAAAGGAAGCATTATAAACTTCGGGCCGCCGCTCCTCGGCCTGGGGCAAATCTGACCCCTAATCCCCGTTCACGGAACCTCCTAGGACCGAAAAGCAAGGCGGCGTGGATGGCAGTGCGGAACGCTGGCGCACCCATGGAACTCCCAAAGCATTACGATCCGCAGACGGTCGAACCGCGTCTGTACGAGCAATGGGAGCGTAACGGCTACTTTCACGAAGAACCCGATCCCGCGCGGCCGCCGTTCATTATTTGTATGCCTCCGCCCAACGTCACCGGGCGCGCCCACTTGGGGCACGGTTCGACGTTCACGCCGATGGACGTGCTTACGCGCTACCATCGAATGCTGGGCAACAATGCGGACTGGCTGCCCGGCGTCGATCACGCGGCGATTGCCACTGAGGCCGTTCTGGTCAAGCAGTTGGCGCAGAAAGGCCTGCGTCGCGAAGATCTCGGCCGCGAAGGCTTCGTTTCGCATGCATGGGAGTGGTCGCGCAGCTACGGTGGCCAGATCGACGCGCAGTTTCGCCGTCTTGGTTTCGGACCCGATTGGGAACGCTCGCGCTTCACGATGGACGAAGGCCTCTCCGCAGCGGTGCGCCGCATCTTCGTCGAGCTCTATCGCGAGGGCCTGATCTATCGCGGAACGCGTCTCGTCAACTGGGATCCGACCGCGCAAACGACCGTTTCGGATGCAGAGCTCGAGTACGTGGAGCGCGACGGCACGCTTTGGCGCATCCGCTATCCATTTTCAAAAGAGGATCGCAGCGATGGCATCGAGATCGCGACGACGAGGCCGGAGACGATGCTGGGAGACGTCGCAATCGCGGTTCACCCGCAGGATCCGCGTTACTCGAATATCGTCGGCCGCAGCGCGTGGTTGCCACCGCTCTTCGAGCGCGCGATACCGATCGTTGCAGACGAAGCCGTCGACATGGAGTTCGGAACCGGAGCCGTCAAGGTAACGCCCGCGCACGACCAAGTTGACTACGAGATCGGCGTACGGCACGCTCTCGAAATGCCGTCGGTGATCGGGCTCGATGCGCGAATCGCGGGGACCGATGTCAACGTCGGCCCGTATGCGGGCCTCGATCGGTTCGAAGCGCGCGATCGAATCGTGACCGACTTGGACCGGTGCGGTGTACTTCTCGAGGCGCAACCGCACCGGCATTCCGTCGCGACCAGCGATCGCAGCGGTGATGTCACGGAGCCGTTGCTCTCGCTGCAATGGTTCGTGAAGATGGCGCCACTGGCAAAACCGGCGCTGGATGCCTATCGGGACGAGCGGCTTCGGTTCGTGCCCGAACGCCACGGCCGCACCTACGAGCGATGGTTGGAAAACATCCGCGATTGGAACGTCTCGCGCCAGATTTGGTGGGGACATCGGCTGCCGGTTTGGTACACGCCCGACGGCCGCGAAGTGGTCGCCGAGAGCGAAGAAGAGGCGCTCGAACTCGCGCGCGGCACGTACGGCACGAGCGAGATCACGCGCGATCCCGACACGCTCGACACCTGGTTCTCCAGCGGGATTTGGCCATTTTCCATTTTGGGCTGGCCGCGACAAACGGAGGAGCTGCGCTGCTGGTACCCATCGCAGACGATGATTACGGGCGGAGAGATCCTCTTTCTTTGGGTGGCGCGGATGGTGATGCTGGGGCTGCACTTCATGGGACGGGTTCCGTTCCGCGACGTCGTCATCACGCCGTTGGTCTTCGATGCCGCCGGGCGGAAGATGTCGAAGTCGCTCGGCAACACCATCGATCCGATGGAGCTCGCGGAGAAGTATGGCGCGGACGCATTCCGCCTCTCGATCCTTCGGCAAATGCGCCTCGAAAGCCAGGAGGTTCGCTATCAAGAGTCGCGTTGCGAAGAGGCACGCAACTTCAACAACAAGATTTGGAATGCAACGCGGTACATACTTGCGCTGCCGGAAGGCTTGCCCTCGGCGATGACCCTGCCGCAGGCGGCCGCGTTGACGCCGGCCGACCGGTGGGTCCTCACTCGACTGCGTGAGACCGTCGTGCGGATGGGTGAGTTGCTCGGCGCGTACGACTTCGGGAATGCGGCCGAGTGCATCTGGCGCTTCCTCTGGTATGAAATTTGCGATTGGTACGTCGAAGCGACAAAGGCACCAGGAAATCACCCGAGCCGGGCAGCCGTGCTCTCCTTCGTTTGGAATAACGCAATGAGGCTGCTGCATCCCGTCGCGCCGTTTATCAGCGAAGAGATTTGGCTCGCTCTGCCGCACGACGGACCGACGATAGTAACCGCGACTTGGCCCGACCCCCTCGAGATTCCGGCGTTCGAAAGCGAGGCGCGGGGCTTTGAAACTCTCAAACGCGCGGTCGAACGCGTGCGCAATCTGCGGGCGGAGCTTGGATTGGCTCCGAAAGAGCGAGTGACGCTCGAGGTTCCGGCGAACGTACCTGAGGAAATGGCGCAGCTCCTCGCTCTCTTCTGCGCGGCTACGATCCAGCGATTGGCTGCGGCCGGCGAGAAGTTGGACGACGCCCTGGGCGCCGTCACCGTGCGAGCGCCGCACGGCGTGTTGGAAGAACGCTACGGCAAGGAGGTTCGGCATTTGCTTTCGGAAATCGACCGCGGCGAGAAGAAGCTGGGCAATGAATCCTTCGTCTCGAGGGCGGCTCCCGAGATCGTCGCCAAAGAGCGCGAAAAGCTGCAAGCCTATCGCAGCGAGTTGGCGCGAGTCGAAGCAGCATTACGCGCGTTGAAGGAACCGGCATGACGGCGACGGCAGCGCGCCGCGTTTTGGCACGCAGCGATGAAATCGCAAGGATCGTCGCGCGGCTCGCCCACGAGATCGTCGAACCGAACCAGGCTCAAGAGGGACTCGTCGTGTTGGGCGTGCGGCGCGGCGGGGAGGCGCTGGCCGTGCGGCTCGCGGCGGAGATCGAGCGCATCAGTGGGTGCAGACCCGCCCTCGGCTTTCTGAACATCAATCTCTACCGCGACGACCGCGTCACGCACGAGCTGCCGGATTCGCAAATTCCCGTCGACGTCTCGGGCCGGGTCGTCATCGTCGTCGACGACGTGTTGTACACCGGCCGAACGATTCGTTCGGCACTCGACGCCGTGACCGATCTCGGGCGCCCGGCGGCGATTAGGCTGTGCGTTCTAGTGGATCGCGGCTTGCGGGAACTCCCGGTTCAGCCCGACTACGTTGGCCGCTTTACGCCGACGTCACCGAATCAACGAGTGAAGGTCGTACTGTCGCCCGAAGTCAGTGCTTCCGACGAAGTGACGATATTAGGACACGCCGATGCGGATCCGCCGTAGTCTGATCGATCTGGACGACCTGACGGCTGAAGAGATCGCCCAAGTGTTCGAGCAGACCGCAGCGTTCGAACAAACGCCGCCGGGACGACGGCTGGCCGGCAAGACGTGCGTCAATATGTTCTTTGAAGAGAGTACTCGGACGTTCACATCCTTCAACATGGCCGAACTGAGATTAGGGGCCGATGTCGTCAATCTCGCGCCGCGTAACCTGAGCTTCACGAGCAAGGGCGAAACGCTGGGAGACACCGCAATTACGCTCGGCGCGATGGGGGTCTCGGTCTTAGTCGTGCGTCACCCGGAAGCAGGCTTTCCGCAGCGCCTCGCCTTGGGCTTTGACGGTCACGTCGTCAACGCGGGCGATGGCGTGCACGCGCACCCCACGCAAGCGCTGCTCGACATTTACACGCTCATCGAAGAGTTTGGCGATCTCGAAGGGCGAGCGATTGCCATTGTAGGCGACGTTCTTCACAGCCGCGTCGCGCATTCTGCAATCCGCGGCCTTTCGCGGCTCGGGACGACGGTCGTGCTAGTCGGGCCCGAAGGTTTCCTGCCGAGCACGTATGCGGGCGAAGGTGTTCGCGTCGAGCGCGATTTCGACGCCGTCCTGCCCAACGTCGATGCGGTCATTTTGCTGCGCATTCAGCGGGAGCGGTTCGTTGCGATGCCGATTTCCGATGAAGAGTACGTCGCCGGCTATCGGCTCGATCGCCGCAGGCTCGAGCTATTGCGTAAAGATGCGATCGTCATGCACCCCGGTCCGTACAATCGTGGAATGGAGCTCGACGATTCCGTGCTGGATTTCGCCGGCTGGCGCTACGCGCGTCAAGTGCACCACGGCGTGGCCGTCCGGATGGCGGTCCTGGATCTGCTCGTTAACGCGAGAAGCCTGTAAGGTTTTCAATGACGGGTCTTCTCATCGCGGGCGGCAGAGTCGTCGATCCCGTTACGTCGCTCGATGCCGTTCGCGACGTGCGGATCCGCAACGGAATCGTCGCGGAGATCGGCGAGCACCTCGAACCCGGTGAAGGCGAAACCGTGCTGGATGTCGTGGGCGCGGTGGTCGCACCCGGTTTCGTCGACATGCACGTTCACTTGCGCGAACCCGGCTTTCCGCACAAGGAGACGATCGCTACCGGAACGGAGGCTGCGGTGCGTGGAGGGTTCAGCAGCGTTGCCTGCATGCCGAACACGAATCCGGCGCTCGATGCTCCCTCGACGTTGCACTGGCTGGCCCAGAGCGTCCAAGATTTCGGGCGCTGCCGCGTTTATCCAATCGGCGCGATCACCGTTGGCCGCAAAGGGCGCGAGCCATGCGACTTTGCAGCGTTGGCGGGAGCCGGCGCCGTGGGCTTTTCGGACGACGGCGATACCGTGGCGGACGCCGGCGTACTGGGCGCCGCCGCACTGCGCGCACGTGGGGTTGCGGGCGTTTTTATCTCGCACTGCGAACCCGAGGATCGAATCGTCGCCCGCGATCTCCTCGTCGCGGCAGAGAGTGGTAAGCGTTGGCACCTCGCACACCTCTCGACGCGCGATGCGCTGGAGCTGGTACGCGAAGCACGCGCGGGCGGCATACACGTTACTTGCGAGGCGACGCCGCACCATCTCACTTTCACGGCTGCCGATGCTCGCGAGATCGGTCCCGCCGCACGCGTTAATCCGCCGTTGCGTTCGGAGGCGGACGTCGCGGCGCTGCGCCAAGGTGTACGTGACGGAACCATCGATGCGCTGGCGAGCGACCACGCGCCGCATACTGAGGCGGAGAAAATTGATGCCGCCAACCCCGCTCCGGGTTTCTCCGGATTGGAGATCGCCGTCGGCGCCTACTCCGGAGCTTTGCCGGATTTACCCATGATGCGCTTCGTGGAGCTGCTTTCGACGAACCCCGTGCGAATTCTCGGCATTGACGGCGGAACGCTGCGCCCGGGAGCGCCGGGCGATGTGACGATTTTTGCCCAACGCTCGTGGGTCGTCGATCCATCCAGGTTTGCATCGAAGGGGAAGTCGACGCCGTTTGCGGGACGCCGCCTGCCGTGCCAAGTGCTCGCGACCATTGTCGGCGGAAACCTGCGCTATTGCGTCCCGGAGCTGGCCGGATGATGGCTACGCAGACTCCGGCAGCGTTGTTCCTTGCCGACGGCAGCCGCTTTGACGGTCGCGCACTCGGCGTGGAGGGCATTGCGCTCGGGGAAGCGGTTTTCTATACCGGCATGACCGGCTACGAAGAAGCCTTGACCGACCCTTCGTACGCCGGGCAAATTCTGACGTTTACCTACCCGATGATCGGGAACTATGGGATTTCCGGCAGCGCTGCCCAGTTTCGGCGGCCGTGTGCCGCGGGAACGGTCATCAAGCAGATCGCGTACCATCCGTCGCACTATCTCGCAAAGCAAAGCCTTCCGTCGTGGCTCGACGAGCACGGCGTGCCGGCATTGATCGGTGCGGATACCCGCGCGATCACAATTGCGCTACGCGAGCATGGAACGATTTGGGCGGCGCTTGCCGCCGGCGAAGCTGCGCTCGATGACGCCGAACGCAAGCTCACCGACTTCGTCCGGACCGCTAACACCAAGTTGCTCGTCCCAAGTGTGGCGACGCAAGAAGTCTTCTCGCAGGGAACGGAAAAGGGCATTGGGATCGTGCTCATCGACTGCGGCGTTAAACGCGCTATTTTGCAGCAACTGCAAGCGCTCGGCGCGCACATTACGGTCGTTCCCTACGACGTAACCGCCGAAGAAGTATTGGCGTACGATCCCGATGCCGTCGTGATCTCACCGGGACCCGGCGATCCGGCGGATTTGGTGGAGACGATCGAAGTGCTGCGCAATCTGGTCGGACGCAAACCGCTCTTCGGCATTTGCCTCGGCCACCAGCTCCTCGCCATCGCGTGCGGCGCCCGAACCTATAAATTACCTTACGGGCACCGGGGAGGGAATCACCCGGTGATGCAGCTACGCGCAGGCACCGTGATCGTAACCGCGCACAATCACGGCTATGCAGTGGACGCGCGCTCGCTGCCCGACGACCTGGAGGCGACGATGACGAATCTCAACGACGGCACGAACGAGGGGTTCGCGCACCGCACGTTGCCCATTGAGGCGGTACAGTTCCATCCGGAGGCCTCTCCCGGACCCTTCGACGCACGTCATCTTTTCGCGCAATGGCTCGAAAACTTACCTCGCCGCTAATCCTCGTCGCCGTCGCGTGCCTCGCCTCCGTTGGAACCGGACGGGGGCAGACGCTGCAGCGCTTGACCGTCCAAACCTTCGTGCTATCGGCGGACACGATGCAGCCGCAGGTCGACGTACCCTTTCATGTGATCGTCACGCTGCACGTTCGCGAACGCGTCAGCCAGGTCACCAACCTCCAACTTCCGATGCTCGCACAGCTTGAACTGCTTGGCGACGAACGCCAGACGGTCACAGACCCTCGCGGAACGCAGTACCGGGAGGTCGTCACCGTCGTTGTCCATGACGCCGGGCGCTTCGTGATTGCGCCCGCAACACTTCAAGCGATTGACGCGCGAGACGGCAAACCGAAGCAGTGGTTCACCAACGACCTGCCGTTCTCGGTCCGCTCGTCGGCGACGCGCATTGCCGACGGTGTGGCCGCCGGGCTGCTCCGTCACATCGCCAGGATCTTTGCGGCGCTGATTTGGCTCGCGTTGTTAGTGGGAGCCGCGCTTCTTACGGTATTCCTCCTCCGGCGTCGCGCGCCGGTCACGCCGGTTCCGGCACCGGTGGTGGAACCCGTCTCGTACCAGCGGGTACTAAGCGAAACCGAGCGGCGCCGGCATCAAATAGACGATGCGCTCCTCGTGCTTCGCGCCGAGCGTACCAGATCGGCTGCGGTTCGCGTTCGCGCCGCAGTGTGGCGCATTATCGGTGCGCCCGAAGGCGAAACGTTGGGCGACGTGCTGCGCCGGCCTGGTTGCAGTGAAGGTCCGTTGCGCGACTTGCTCGTCGCGCTCGAACGGAGCGCGTTCACCTACGATGAAGATCTGGCCGCCGCCATTGACGACGCCGGCGCCGCGCTCGAACGCTATGCGGAGTCCCAAACGTGACGGTCGAGCGGCAACCCGGCGATCTGCGCGCGGCGCTCGCGAAGACCATCGTTGGGCAAGAGGGCGTGCTCGAAGCGCTGCTGCTGGCGTTGCTCTCCAACGGACACGTGCTGCTCGAAGGGCCGCCCGGCTTGGCAAAAACGCTCGCCTGCCGCTCGTTGGCCGCCGCGCTGGAAGGCGATTTCAAGCGAATTCAGTTTACGCCGGATCTCTTGCCGAGCGACATTGTGGGAACGCGTATTTTCGATCAACGCGAAAGCAGATTTGCCACGGTGCTCGGCCCCATTTTCGCCAACGTCGTGCTCGCCGACGAGATCAATCGTGCCCCCGCTGAAGTGCAGTCTGCATTGCTTGAAGCGATGCAGGAGCGCCAAGTAACCATTGGGCCGGAGTCGCATGCGCTTCCGGATCCGTTCGTGGTCATGGCGACGATGAATCCGCTCGACTCCGAGGGCACCTACGCGTTGCCGATCGCGCAGATGGATCGCTTCCTGATGAAGATCAACGTCGGCTATCCGACGCGAGAAGAAGAGTTGCTGATCCTCGACCGTTTCGCGATGGCCGATACCCAGCCGGTCCGCTGCATAGCGACGCTCGACGACGTTCGCGCCTGGCGCGCCGCGGCTCATGCGGTGCACGTGGACGAAAAGCTCAAGCGATATATCGTGGATCTGGTCGCGATCACTCGTGCCGCGCAAGGCGTCGCCGTGAAATCCGCTGGGGGTGTTTCGCTGAAGGCAGCGGAGATGATCGACTACGGCGCGAGCCCTCGTGCGACGCTCGCGCTGGCTTTCTTGGCGCGCGGCCGCGCGCTCTTGGATGGGCGGGATTTTGCCCTGCCTGATGATGTCAGGGCGGTCGCCGCACCGGCGTTGCGTCACCGCATCGGATTCAACTACCGGCTCGCGACGGAAAACGTGAGCGCCGACGTCGTCATCGACGCGATGATCGCCGCGATTCCTGCGCCGTGATGACGATTCGCGACGCGCTGCTGCGAGCGCGGCGGCGGCCGCGTCATTTCGGGGCCGGATCGCCGACGATCTTTCGCGGCGACGGTTACGAGTTCGTGGAGTTGCGCGGGTACGTTCCCGGCGACGACGTGCGCCGGATCGATTGGGCCTCGACCGCCCGCTCGGGCGAGCTTCAGACCCGCGTCGTGCTCGAAGATGTGACGCTGACGCTGGCAGCGATCCTCGACGCCTCTACATCGATGCGGGTCGGCCGAAAGCGGCCGTTGCTGACGGCGGCACGCGAGGCGCTAGCCGATTGGTTCGGTGCCGCGACCGCAGAGGATCGCTGCATTCGAGTCGCAGGCGGCTCCATTACGCCAGCCGCGCTGCAGCGAGGGTCGCGGCGCGCGGTCGCGTTGCGTGACGATGCCGGTGAGTTCGATCTAACGCGAAGCATGCGCACGGCCTACGCCGCGCTGCCGAGAGGAACGGCGCTCCTGGCAATCTCCGATTGGTACGATCTCGACGCAGCCTTGGATCGCGAGCTGGCCGGGCTCGGCGCGCGATTCGACTGCACCGCGTTGATCGCACGCGACCCGTGGTACGAGCAGCTTCCTCTGGCGGGCATCGTCCGTTTGCGCGGAGTGGAAGGCGGAGCCGCACGAGGCTACATCGGCGCGCGGGAGCGGGCGGCGTATCACGCGGCGGTTCGCGCACGAGAAGCATCGTTGTTACGACGTTTCGAAGCGGCGAATTGGCGCACCGGGATCCTGCGAGAAGAAGAGGGCGGCGCATCGCTGGCGGCCGCCTTTGGATTGCGATCGTGACGATCGACCATCCGCTGCGGCTCGGGCTCGGGGTCGTAGCTCTGGTCATTTTTGGGGTGCTCTACGCGACGCTTGCTCGGCGCGCCACGACACAAGACCTGGCCTATTCAAACATCGCGTTCTTCAGGGACGCGGCGAAGCCCAGAACGTGGATTCCACGTGTGTTGCAGGGCCTCTGGCTCGTAGCGTTCGCGGCGCTCGTCCTCGGCGTGGGCGGTCCGCATCTGCAGCTGATGCTTCCGGCGCGCGACGGCAGCGTTTTCGTTTGCATCGACACTTCCGGATCCATGGCCGCGACCGACGTCTTTCCGACGCGCGCGGAAGCCTCAAAGGCTGCGGCGCGGGCCTTTATTGCCGAGAGCCCGTCAGGTACGAAGATCGGAATCATTTCGTTCGCCGGCGCGGCGGGAGTCGTCGTGCCGCTGAGCGACGATCATCAAGCCATTCTCTCGGGGCTCGATGAAATTCCGCCGCCAAACGGTGCCACTGCGATCGGCGATGCACTTGCGCTTGCCGCGCGAATGCTCCCGCGCAAGGGCCATCGCGTCATCGTTCTCATTACGGACGGCGTCAACAATAGCGGGACCGATCCGATGGAAGTTGCGCAACGGCTGGGAACCCAGCACATCCCGGTTTACACCGTCGGCATCGGCACCCAGAACGGGGGTCTAATTCCGGGAACGAACGAGGAGGCGACTATTGACGAGGACGCGCTGCGCGGCTACGCGCAAGCCAGCGGCGGCGCTTATGCGCGAGTCGAGAATGCGACCGAGTTGCGCGACGCGCTCTCCACTCTCGGACGAACGACCTCGCTCCAACCCAAACGCATCGATGCGTCGATGCAGTTTGCGGTCGCCGGCGCCTTAGGGATGGTGTGCGTGTTTCTGGCCGGCTACGGCCTAGGTCGCTATCCGTGAGCGACGATCCGACTGCACGGCTGACGCAGTGGATCGACGAGGCGGGCGGTTCAAACCGCATCGAGGCCATAGCGATGTGCCTGGCGACCGTCGGCGCGAACGATCGTCCTTCTGCACGAATGGTGCTATTGCGCGGCCTCGACGGTCGCGGCCTGCGTTTCTTTACGTCCTACGAGAGTCGCAAGGGCCGCGAACTTACCGAGAATCCCTTCGCCGCCGCACTGCTCTATTGGCCGTGGATGGAGCGCCAAGTCAGGATTGAGGGCGTAATCTCAATTCTTTCGGAGAGCGAATCCGACGAGTATTTTGATTCGCGGCCGCGCGGGCATCAGTTGGCGGCGTGGGCCTCCGAGCAGAGCGCGCCGATCGACTCTCACGCCGTGCTCGAAGAACGCTTCGCGCACTTCGAGCAACGTTTCGAGGGTGAAGCCGTTCCGCGCCCGCACTCCTGGGGTGGCTATTTGCTCGCGCCGTCATATTTTGAGTTCTGGCAGGGGCGCCCAAACCGCATGCACGAGCGCATCGAATACAAACGCAGCGGAAACGACTGGCAGATGACGCGGCTTCAGCCCTAACATCGTTCTAGAGGGACTGACCGGCCAATCCGATAAACCAACGGCCCGAGCATGTCGCGCCGGAATGTCATGGTCATCGGGTCGGGGCCGATCGTCATCGGCCAGGCTGCCGAGTTCGATTATGCGGGCGTTCAGGCGTGTCGCGCGCTGCGTGAGGAAGGCCATCGCGTCGTCCTCGTCAACTCGAATCCCGCGACGATCATGACGGATCCCGAGATTTCCGACGCGGTCTATCTGGAGCCGCTGACGGCGCAATCGATCGAAGAGATCGTAGCGCGCGAGCGTCCCGATGCGTTGCTTCCCACGCTCGGCGGGCAGACCGGCCTCAATCTCGCCGTCGAACTCGATGAGGCGGGCGTACTCGAGCGCTACGGCATCGAGTTACTCGGTACGCCGATCGAAACGATTCGGCTCGCCGAAGACCGGGAGCGCTTTAAGCTCAAGATGCAAGAGATCGGCGAACCCGTCGCGGAGAGCGCAGTCGTCACCGATATCGAGCAGGGCGTCGCGTTTGCGCAAACGGCGGGATATCCGCTCGTTGTGCGCCCCGCTTACACACTGGCCGGCACGGGCGGCGGCATCGTTTCGAACGATGCGGAGCTGCGCGCGATGCTCGATGCGGGACTGAACGCAAGCCTCATCCATCAAGTCCTTCTCGAGACGTCGTTGCTCGGATGGAAAGAGATTGAATACGAAGTGTTACGTGATGGCAGCGACAACTGTATCGTCGTCTGCAACATGGAGAACTTCGATCCGGTAGGCATTCACACGGGCGACTCGATCGTCGTCGCGCCCTCGCAGACGCTCTCCGATCTCGAGTATCAAATGTTGCGCAGCGCGAGCATCAATGTGATTCGAGCGCTCGGCGTACAAGGTGGCTGTAACATTCAGTTCGCGCTCGATCCGTACAGCAGCCAATACGCGATCATCGAGGTCAACCCGCGGGTCTCGCGCAGCTCCGCGCTAGCGTCCAAAGCGACGGGCTACCCGATCGCGAAGATTTCGACGCGCATCGCGTTGGGACAGCGGCTCGACGAGATCGAGAACCCGGTCACCGGCGTTACGAAGGCAGCGTACGAACCGGCGCTCGATTACGTCGTCGTAAAGATTCCGCGCTGGCCCTTCGACAAGTTTCCGTTCGCCGACAAGGCAATCGGCACGCAGATGAAGTCGACCGGCGAAGCGATGGGTATCGGCCGAACCTTCCAGGCAGCCTTGCTCAAAGCGGTACGTGGTCTCGACCTCGGTCGCGAAACCTTGACCGGGCCGCTGATCGAGTGGAGTGACGGCGAGCTCGAGGCGATCGTCGTTCGACCGACGCACGAGCGCCTTTTTGCCGTCTGCGAGTTGCTGCGCCGCGGCGGCAACGATCCGGTCCCGACGATCGACCGAATCCACGAGCTGTCGGCCATCGACCGGTTCTGGCTCTACGAACTCGCGGAACTCGTCGGAATCGAGCGGCGCGGCGAACGGCACAACGGCGCGGTCGCCTTTCGAATGGTCGACACGGCGGCGGCGGAGTTTCCGGCCCAATCGCCCTATTACTATCTCTCGCGGGGCGAGCAAGACGAGATCCGTCCAACTCCCGCGCGGGCCGTCGTCGTGGTGGGAAGCGGCCCCATTCGCATCGGTCAGGGCATCGAGTTCGATTACAGTTGCGTGCACGCGGCCTGGGCCCTCAAAGCGGCGGGCCGATCGCCGGTCGTCGTCAACAACAACCCGGAGACCGTGTCGACGGATTTTGACATATCGGACACGCTGATCTTCGAGCCGCCCGGCGCGGATGAAGTCGAGGCCGCATATCGCGCGACGAACGCGAGCGGAGTCATGCTCGCCTTCGGCGGACAGACCGCGATCAATCTTGCGGGCGAGCTGAGCCGGCGCGGTGTGCAGATCCTGGGGAGCGACCGAAAGTCGCTCGATATGGCAGAGAATCGCGAGCAGTTCGATGCGGCGCTCTCGCGGTTAGGCGTCGCGCGACCGCAAGGAAAGGCCGCGCGTAGTTTCCGTCAAGCGAGAGCGATCGCTCGCGAGCTTGGCTTCCCCGTACTCGTTCGTCCTTCGTTCGTCTTGGGTGGCCGGGCCATGGAGATCGTTTATAACGAGGCCCAGCTAGCCGCGTACGCGGAATCCGCTCCGCCGATACTTCCAGAAGCACCGCTGCTCGTCGATCGGTATCTCCGCGGTCTCGAGCTCGAGGTCGATGCCGTTTTCGATGGCGAGGACGTGCTGATTCCGGGCATTTTCGAACACATCGAGCGCGCCGGCGTTCATTCCGGCGACTCGATCAGCGTCTACCCGGTGCAAATCATCGGACCCGAAATGGAAGAGCGCATCGCCGGCATCTCGCACGCCATCGCGCGAGAGCTCGGCATTCGAGGCCTGATCAATATCCAGTTCGTTCTGCACGACGAGAAGCTCTATATCATCGAAGCCAACCCCCGCGCCAGCCGTACCGTTCCGATTATCCAAAAGGCCACCGGCATCAATCTCGTCGCGGCCGCGACGCGCATCGCGCTCGGCGAGCGGCTGCGCGATATGGAGTACGGCATCGGCCTCGTTCCTCACGTTCCGTACGTCGTGGTAAAGGTGCCGGTCTTTTCGTTTTCAAAAATGCGCGGCGTCGAGACGATCTTGAGCCCCGAAATGAAGTCAACCGGCGAGGTGCTGGGAATCGACGATTCCTTTGGCGGAGCGCTGCGGAAGGGTTTTCTCGCGGCCGGCATCCGGCTGCCGGGTACCGGCGCGCGAATTCTGGCTTCGATCGCCGACGAAAGCAAGGAAGAATCCATTGCGGTGCTTCGCAGGTATTCCGCGCTGGGGCATACGCTGGTGGCGACGCCCGGCACGCACCAGCTTTTGCAGGCGGCCGGTATCGCGAGCGAGCGGATCAACAAGATTGCAGACGGATCGCCCCACGTACTGGATCTCATCGGTTCGCGCACAGTCGACTTAGTTATCAACGACGCGAAAGGACTGAGAGAAATATCCGACGCTTACAAGATTCGCCGCGCTGCGGTCGAAGCGAGCATTGCGTGTTTGACGAGTTTAGATACCGCGCGAGCGCTGGCGGAGGCGCTCGCAAGCAAGGCGGGCCCGCCGCGCAGCCTGCAAGAGTATCGGAGCCGCGCGTCTTTATCCTCGGCGGCAACGCTAGCACGCTAGCCGGCACGAGTAGCTTTCGGGCTGCGACCGAATCCGGCAAGGCGGCCGGCATCGTTACCGCGCGCCTCGTTCCGCTGGCATGGACCCCTCGCGGTGTTTGCGTCGGCGACGGGCGGCAGGATGTCGGTATTCCGGCCGACGGCATCCTCGAGTGGATCGATCGCACGTTTCCGGGCGAAGACGAACACGCCTTCGTTGCCTCGTTACGCGATATCGAAATGCTAACGCGAATTGGATGGGAGACTCCCATTCCGGAAGTCCTCGACCAGCGCGCCGTGCTCAACATCGAGGATATCCCGGATGAAATCGTCGAGGGGCTCGCGCGTCCGCACGGCGATCTCGTCGCGTGCGCGGTGTGCCGTTCGTTGTGCGTACGTGACGAGTTCGTCTGGAAGGATCGCCAACTGTGCGCTTGGGATTACCACGCGCAAGTCTTCGGCAAACGGGGTCCGTGGCACGAAGGCCTTTATGAGGAACGTCATTTCGAGAGCGTGCCGTCGTGCGCATACGTCGCACCCCCATTGCTCGAAGAGCTCGGCGTGCAAGAAGTACTGGCGATCGGCAGCGTTGCGCAAAGCCACGCGCTGTCAATAGTCAACGCGACGATCTCGGGCGAAAGCTCGCGGACGTACATGGCCGTCAAAACCGAGTCGGGCTTCTCCGTGCTCCGCGAAGTATGACCAACCGCGGGATTCGCGAGCTGGCGACGTTCTTCGTTATTCTATTCGTTATTCTCGCGGTTCGCCAAGCGTACGTGCAGTTGGTCATCGCCTCTGCAATCGCGCAGCGTCCGAGCAATCCGCGTCACGCGCTGCTCGACGCGAACCGAGGGCGCATCGTCGCGAGCGATGGGACGGTCCTTGCGCAGACCCAAGGCGGAAAGCGCGAGTATCCCTTGGGCGCGCAGGCGGCTGCGCTGGTCGGCTACGTTTCGCAACGCTACGGCACGAGCGGAATCGAAGCGGCATTCGACCGCGCGCTCACGCCTCCGGATGCCAGCGGCGATCCAATCGCGCAACTCGAACAAATTGCGGGCGCCCTTCGCGGCTCTACCGACGTGGCTGCAGGTGCGGACATCGTGACGACGATCGTTCCGGCGATCCAAGCAGAACTCTATTCATCGTTATCGCGCTACAGCCGGGCCGCGGGTGTCGTCCTGGACCCGCAGACCGGAGCCGTCCTCGCGATCGCAAGCGTGCCGAGCTACGATCCGAACGACCTCGACGCGGAGTTTCCAGCACTGCGCGATGACGCGCGGGCTCCGTTGCTCGATCGCGCGCTCGACGGTCTTTATCCGCCAGGCTCTACGTTTAAGATCTTCACCGCATCGGCCGCACTCGACAGCGGCACGGTCACGATGGATTCGCATTTCGAGGATCCCGGATATCTGCAGATCGGCGATTTTACGCTGCACGACAACGAGAGCGAGGCGACGGGGTACGCCAACCTCACGACGGCATTCGCCCTTTCGAGCAACGTAGACTTCGCGCAGATCGCGCTCAAAATGGGCGTGGACACGTTCTATGCCTACCTCGACCGCTGGGGCATCGGAACTCCGTTGGATTTTCAACTACCGGCCGAGCCGGCTCGAGTACCCCCGAAGGCCGAGATCGTCCCCGGTGAGTTGGCGCAAATGGGTTTCGGCCAGGGAGCCCTGCTGGTGTCGCCGCTGCAGATGGCGCTGATCGGTGCGACGATTGCGAATGCGGGGGAGGAGCCGCGCCCGTACGTCGTCCGCCAAGTCGTGCGCGACGGCATCCCCGCGAGCGTCTCCGCTACCGCGACCCTCACAAACCCGGTATCGAGCGATACGGCCGCGAAGGTGACGAACATGATGATCGCGGTGGTCCAGCGTGGAACCGGCACGCCTGCCCAACTGCCGCACGTGATCGTTGCGGGAAAGACCGGGACGGCGACCAATCCGCTGGGCCGGTCGCACGCATGGTTCGTCTGCTTCGCTCCCGCCCAGCATCCACGGGTCGCCGTAGCGATCGTCGTCGAGAATGTCGGGTACGGTGCGACCTATGCCGCCCCGATCGCGCGTGACGTGCTCAAGACCGCGCTGGAGAACACGGGGAATTGATCGAGGAGCGGATATTCAATAACCGATACCGGCTCGACCGAAAGCTCGGCGAAGGCGGCATGGCGATCGTCTACTGCGGTACGGATATTCTGCTTCGCCGTCGCGTTGCAGTAAAGGTCCTTCGCGAGCAATATGCAGCCGATGCCGAGTTCGTTCGCCGTTTCTATCAGGAAGCGGAGTCGGCGGCGAAACTCTCGCATCCCAACATCGTCAATACCTTCGATGTCGGTCACGAGGGCGAGACCTACTTCATCGTAATGGAGCTCGTGGACGGCCCGTCGCTGGCCGAGATCATTGCCGCGGACGGATGCATTCCCGAACCCGTGGCGATCGATTATGCGGCGCAGATCGCCAGCGGTCTGGCCTACGCGCACCGGCAGGGCATTCTCCATCGCGACATCAAGCCCGCGAACATCCTCGTGACCAAAGACGACGTCGTGAAGCTTTCCGATTTCGGAATCGCGCGCGCGGTATCTCAACAAACGATGGCCCTGACCAAGCCCGGACTCGTGATGGGCAGCGTCTACTACATCTCGCCGGAACAGGCGCAGGAACACGAGCTTCACGAGACCTCCGACCTATACAGCATGGGCATCGTGCTCTATCAAATGCTGACCGGCAAGCTGCCCTATACGGGAGAGTCGGCGGTAACCGTCGCGCTCAAACACATCGGCGATCCGGTCCCGGTAATCGAAGTTCGCTCGAGCGGTATCAGCCCGGCCTTGGCAGCCATCGTCAATCGTTTGCTGCAGAAAAACCCGCAACGCCGGTTCCAATCGGCAAGCGAGCTTGCCACTGCGCTGCGCGAAGCTCGCGAGCGCCCCAGCGTCGCGGGGTATCGCATCGCCGACGATGCGCCGGACCATGCGTCTACCGGGCGCGGGCCGCTCCCGCCGCGACGTTCGCCGATGCCCGATCGGCCTTCTCTTTCCGAAGCGCAAGAAGAACCGCCGCGTTCGGCCCGAAGGGCGTGGGTTGCCGCCGCGCTGGTGCTCGCATTGATCGGCGCGACGGGACTAGGTTACTTCCTATTCGCTCGGCCGTTGCAGTCGCTCGGAACGGGCGTCGTTGTTGAAGACTATACGGGCATGACCCAAGCGGCGGCCCAACAGGCGGTCGTTAATGCGGGCTTGCGAACGCGCTTTACCAAGAGCGCGAGCGAGACGGTTCCGCCCGATCACGTGATCCGTCAATCGCCGCCGGCGGAGACGAAGGTCGAGAAGAACCAGGTCGTAGAGTTGGTCATCAGCAATGGAAAGCCGTTGCTGGGGCTCAACGACGTGCGCGGTTATAGCGCGAACGATGCCGCGAGAACTTTGCAGCAGGACGGCTTTGCGGTGACGCTCGTGCGCCGCTTCGACAATACGGTGAGGGATAACGTGATCGACCAGGCGCCAAAGCCGGGGGCGAAGGTTCCCGAAGGCAGCCGCATCACGTTGGTCGTTTCGGACGGCCCGGCACCCGTCGTCGTTCCAAACTTCGTCGGAATGAAAGTCGAAAGCGCGCAGTCAAAAGCGCGCCAACTCGGCGTAACTTTGGACACGACGCAGACGGTGGCGGGAATGCCGCCGGATACCATTGCGTCGCAAAGTATCGCGGCGGGCACGAAGCTCGATCGAAATGCGACCGTTCACGTCGTCGTCAATAGCGGCGTGCCGGTCAGCACCGCGCCGCCGGCAGGCACCGGCCCACTGGTGAGCCTTCCTAGCGTGGCCGGCCTGGAATACACCGCCGCACTCCAAGCGCTCATCGCGGCCGGTTTTCAGTATAGCGTGCGTTACGTGCAGCAGAGCACAAACAACGGGAAGATCCTTGCCCAGGATCCGCCGCCCGGTCAGAGTCCGCAGGGAACGACCGTCGAAGTGACGCTCTCGGTCCCGGGCGAAGTCCCCGACACGAATGGAATGTATAAAGCCGAAGCGATCAAGACGCTGTCGGAAAACGGCTACTCCGTTGCGAAATGGGAGTATACGACGACGGCCGGCGCGGACGGCAAGGTCGTGGGAACCGATCCCCCGGCCGGGACGACGCTCGCGCCGGGCTCGTCGGTCAGCGTCACCGTCAATGGAACGTCGCCGCTATAGGCTCACATGCCCAGTAGCTCGTTGCGAATCCTCGGCATCGACCCGGCTTTGCGCATCACCGGCTACGGCGCGATCGAGCGGCGAAACGGCACGGTCCATCTGATCGAGGCGGGCGTCGTCATGCCAAGCATCCGCGGAACTCTCGAGGAGCGGTTAAACGAGCTTCACGCTGGAATCACGGAAGTTATTTCGCAGGTCGAGCCGGCCTCGATCGTGATCGAAGAACTCTACAGCAGCTACAAGAATCCGCGTGCCGCGCTCTTGATGGGGCACGCGCGAGGGGTGCTCTGTTTGGCCGGCGCGCAAGCGGGGGTTGCCGTGCACACGCTCGGACACGCGCGAGTGAAGCGGGCGCTCGTGGGTTCGGGAAGCGCTCGAAAAGAGCAGATCAATGCGATGGTAACGCGTTTGCTTCGTCTGCGGCATGCACCCGAACCGCACGATGTCTCCGACGCTCTGGCCCTGGCGCTCGCGTTTTTGAACGTCATCGAGAGTCGCATCGAGCCGGCTCGTGTTCGCTAGAATCTCGGGCGCGCTGATCGAGCGCAGCGGCGACGCCGCGATCGTCGAAGCCGGGGGACTGGGATACGAGATTGTGCTCCCGCCCTGCATTGCCGAAAAGGTTCCGACCAAGCCCGGCGAGCGAGTGATCCTCGAAATTTACGCCGTCGTCAATCTCGATGGCAAGAGCGGCCGGTTCACGTATTACGGATTCACCAATGCCATCGAACGCCAGTTTTTTGAAGCCTTGCTGACCGTTGCGTCGATCGGGCCGCGCTCGGCGTCGCGGGCATTTTCGTTGCCGATGTCGACGATCGCCGCGGCAATCGATCGGGGCGACCACGAACTGCTGAAGAAACTTCCCGGCATCGGACAGCAAAAGGCGCGCGATATCGTCGCAAAGCTGCAAGGGAAGGTGGCGAAGTTCTTGCTCATTCAAGATGCCCCGCTCCCCGCGACAGCCTCCATTCCGGACTTCGCGGATGAAGCGCTCGCCGTTCTGATTCAGCTCGGCTACAAGCGCAGCGAGGGCGAAGCGATGATCCGCCAGACGATGGAACGCGAGCCGCAGCTCGATCAAGCGGAGCAGCTCTTGGCGGAGATATACCGCTCCAAGTCGGCGAAGCACCCACCATGAGCGAACCGAAGGCGCGCAAGCGGCTGTTGGGCCCTGCGGACGTTTCGCCCGAACCGGCGCTGGAACGCGTGGTCGATCCAACGGACACGCTGGAAGACGAAGTATTTGGTGCGAGCCTGCGCCCACGTTCGTTCGAAGATTACGTCGGGCAAGAACGCGTCGTCGAAAATCTACGCATCGCGATCGACGCCGCAAAGCGGCGCGACGAACCGCTCGAACACGTGCTGTTTTACGGGCCGCCCGGCCTGGGCAAAACGACGCTGGCCGGACTGATCGCTCGGGAACTCGACGCGAACTTTAGGCCAACCAGCGGCCCGACCCTCGACAAACCGAAGGATCTCGTCGGCATCCTGACCTCGCTCGAACACGGCGACGTTTTTTTCGTCGATGAAGTGCATCGTTTGGGGCGCGTCGTCGAAGAGTTTCTCTATCCAGCGATGGAGGACTTTCAGATCGACTTCATCGTCGATCGGGGCGCGTATGCCAAGACGTTGAAGCTTCCGCTCAAGCGTTTCACGCTTGTCGGGGCGACGACGCGCGCGGGCATGCTGACCGCGCCATTGCGAGAACGCTTCGGCATCGTGCACCATCTCGATTACTATGCCGACGCGGAGCTCGAGCGCATCATCGTGCGTTCCGCCGGGGTCTTGGGCGTGCCGATCGACGGCGACGCGACCACAATGATTGCGGCTCGTAGCCGCGGAACCCCACGGGTCGCGAACCGCTTGTTGCGACGCGTCCGCGACTTTGCCGAAGTGCGCGCAAATGGCCGCATCACGGCAGAAGTTGCCGACGACGCGTTGAGGCGCGAGGGCGTCGACGAAGTGGGTCTTGACCGGCTCGATCGCGCGTTTCTTCAAACGCTCGTGAAGCAGTACGGCGGCGGGCCCGCCGGCATTGCCGCGATCGCCGCCTCACTCACGGAAGACGCGGAAACGCTCGAGGACGTTGTCGAGCCGTATCTGCTCAAGGCCGGTTTCATCACACGAACGGCAAGCGGGCGACGCGCGACGGCTCATGCCTACCATCACCTCGGCCTCGCCGGCGCCCCGCTCGCACAAGAGCGCCTGCTCTAGCTCGTGCGGCGCAGCACCTTTCTGATGCTTTCAGCGGCGCCGCTGCTCGTCGCGCGGCCTGCGCGCGCACAGAGCGATGCGGATCCCGCCACGAGCTCGAACCGGCCCGCATTGCGCGTCTTGCTCGGAGCCGGCGACGCCTCGCCGGCCGCAAATGGGACATTTGCATTCCAGGGGCGCTTCTACCGCGGAAGCTTCACGCGCCTGGACGACGGCCAGATCGTAAATCTCGTGGATCTTGAGGCATACGTCTCCAGCGTCGTTCCCGCGGAGATGTCGCCGCACTGGCCGCCGGCGGCGCTGGAGACCCAGTCGATCTGCGCGCGCACCTACGTCTTGCAGCGCAGCGATCCACGCCGTGCCTACGATTTGGTGCCGTCGGAGTTAGACCAGGTCTATCGCGGCATCGAGGGCGAGTCGCCGAACGCGACCGCAGCGGTGAGCGCCACGGCGGGACGGGTGCTTCGCTATAACGCGGCGTTTGCGCAGATTGCGTATTCGTCGTGCTGTGGCGGACACACCGAGGCGTCCTCGGATGCCTGGAGCAGTCTCCCGATTCCGTACCTCGCAGGCGTCGTCTGCACGTCATGCAGCGACTCTCCCCACTTTCGCTGGAGCATGTCCCTTACGCTCGACCAGGTCGCGCAATCGTTTGCCGCACCGTTGGCCGGTCTGGGCGTGCTCGACGATTTGCGAATCACCGCGCGCGACCCCAGCGGGCGCGCTCGCGCGTTCGAACTGCTGACGAGCGCGGGCAGCACGGTCGTGCGAGGCAGTGCGTTCCGCCGCGCGATTGGCGCGCGTACGCTGCGAAGCTTGCTCATCATGGGATTGCAACGCTCGCAAGATGGAACGGCGATGACGATCGACGGCGGCGGATTGGGCCACGGCGTCGGCCTGTGTCAATGGGGTGCGCATGGCATGGCGGTCGCGGGAGCCAGCGCACCGGCGATCTTAGCGTACTACTTCCCAGGGACGGTCGTCGAAGATCTCGAGCGATGAGCGGTACGCGGCGGCGTATGATTACGAGCTGCCCAAAGAGCTGATCGCACAGCACCCGGCGCCCCGGCGCGACGAAAGCCGGCTGTTTGTGCTCGATCAGAGCGGCGCGCGCCATCTTCTTTTTCGAGATCTTCCAAGGCTTCTTCGCAACGATGACGTGCTGGTTGTCAACGAAACTCGCGTTATCGCCGCGCGCCTTTTTGGCGAGCGTACGCGTGGGAGTGCGAGCGTGGAGCTGCTCCTGCTGCATCCGGCCGGCTCCCAGCGCTACGATAGCCAAGCGTTGACCTGGGTCGCGCTGGCGCGCCCCGCGCGGCGCCTGCGCGAGGGGGACCGGGTCCGGTTCGGTGAGTTCGGCGAAGCGACGGTAACGAAGGTGCTGCCCGACGGCATGCGCGAGGTCGCGCTCTCGCTGCCGGCGTCGTTGGAAGTGTTTCTGGAGCGCGCCGGCAAGATGCCGCTGCCGCCCTATATTCGCAACGAGACGGCCGCGGCTGCGCAACGATACCAGACGGTCTTTGCGCGCGTTCCCGGCAGCGTTGCCGCGCCGACGGCGTCGCTGCACTTTACGCCCGAACTGCTGATCGAGATCGAGCAGGCCGGCATCGAGATCGTGCGTCTCACGCTAGAGGTAGGGCTCGGCACGTTTAGGCCGGTAACCGCGCAGCGGCTCGACGAGCACGTCATGCACGCCGAGGCGTACGCAATCGATGCAAGTGCTGCCGAGGCCATCGAGCGAGCCCGCACCGGACGGCGCCGCATCGTTGCGGTAGGAACGACGGTCGTCCGCGCGCTCGAGGGCAACTTCGAGCGTCATGGTTGCATCACAGCCGGGGATCACGTCACGGACATCTTTATTCGCCCGGGGTTTCGCTTCGGGATCGTTGAGGCGATGGTTACGAACTTCCACCTTCCGCGCTCGACTTTGCTCGCGCTGGTGAGCGCGTTTGCCGGCCGCGAGCGCGTCCTCGGGGCGTATCGCGAAGCCATCGCGCGCGGATACCGATTCTACTCGTTCGGGGATGCCATGTTCCTAACGCACGGATATGGGAAGTAGCGCCCCAGAGAGGCAGGTTATGAAAATGATGCGATACGTTGGCTTCGATGCTCCCGGCGGGCCGGAGGTGCTAAAGATTGCGCAGACTCCGGCGCCCGAGCCGGGCCCCGACGATGTGCTGATTGCCGTCGAAGCGGCCGGCGTTACCCACGCCGACGTGGTGCAGCGGCAAGGAAACTATCCCCCACCACCCGGCGCGTCAACGATCCTTGGACTCGAAGTTGCGGGAACGGTCGCGGCGGTCGGTGAGCGAGTCACGCGCTGGCGACCCGGCGACCTCGTCTGCGCGCTGACCAACGGTGGCGGCTATGCGCAGTATGTCGCCGTGCCTCAAGGCCAGGTGCTTGCGGTCCCGGAGCGGTGGAGCACGATCGAGGCCGCGTCCCTTCCGGAGAACGCGTTCACCGTGTACGACAATCTCTTCACGCGCGCGAGGTTGCGGAACGGCGAATCGGTTCTGGTGCACGGCGGTGCTAGCGGAATCGGTACGACGGCGATCATGTTCGCGACGGCGCTAGGCGCGAGTGCGTTTGCAACTGCCGGCAGCGCGGAGAAATGCGAGGCGTGCGAGCGGTTAGGAGCCACGGCCGCGATTAACTATCGCACCAGTGATTTCGTCGCGGAAATCGAGCGCCTCACGCTGGGTCGCGGAGTCAACGTCGTGCTCGACATCGTTGGCGGCGATTATATCGCGCGCGATCTGGAGTGCCTAGCATTGGACGGCAGAATTACCTGCGTGGCCATGCCGCGTGGCCGGCGCGTCGAGCTCGATTTCGGCCAGCTTTTTACGCGACGGGCGGCGATTTTCGCATCGAGCCTGCGTTCTCGCACCTCAGAAGAGAAGGCGGCGATCGCGCGCGAACTGGAGGAACGCATTTGGCCGCTGCTGCCCAAACGCGATCGAATCGTTCCGGTGATCGACTCGGTCTATCCCTTCGAACGGGCTGCCGACGCGCACGCTCGATTGGAAGCCAGCGCACACATCGGCAAGATCATACTTACATGGTAGTGCTTATGATGGAAATCGGACAGCTAGTGATAGATTCCTTGTGACATCGATGATGGCCCCGTTGCCATAAAGAAGAGCATCGGAATCGAAAGCATCGTGTTCGCGCGCGAGGCGAGGAACGCGAGGCGTCGAGCTTTGGCCTTTTCCTCATCGGTGGCCGCAACGATACCCAAGAGCTTCTTTTGACTTGGCCAGATCACGCCCCAGACGTTGAGCAGCATGATCGTGCCGAGCCACGCTCCAAATCCGATTGGGGCCATCACACCCTGGAAGGTGAACGCGGCCACAAACCCGTTCATTCCAGCCGGCCCGGGAAAGTTCGCCAGCAACGCCGCGCCGAAGATCCACGTGACGACGGCTCCCCAGCGGAAGTAGAGAAGCGCCCGCGGCATAATGTATTTTGTGATCGGTCCCGCTTCGCCGGCCGCAGTCGCTTCTTTGACCGCCGCGGCGTTGACGAAGTTGAAGAAGTAGAGCAGACCGATCCACATGATGCCGGCCATGATGTGAATCCAGCGAAATATCCAATCGTTCGAGCTGCTCATGCCCCGGCTCCAATCGCGTGAGAAACGATCGCTCTGGCGATTGACCAGAGAATCGCGGTCAAGACGAAACCGCTGATGATGGTGCCCCAGAGCGAGTCCAATGGATTTTTCAACGTACCCTCCTCGGATTCGTGGTGCGATGGAGCCCAGGTTGCTCGTCGTGCGGCGGTGTCCTTCTAAGCGCGATCGAGGCACTCAACGGACTGCGGTTGCGTAACAATCGTCTTTGCGTGGGTATACCAAACGAGCCCGGGCGGAGCGCCACGTTGTTTACGCACGTGCTTGCGCAGCGTATAGTCTACGGCGGCCGACGCGGCCGCCTGCGCCTTCGAATAAAAAGCGGCAAGGGATGCCGCAGCCTGCAAGTCTTCGTCGGGGACTCGCCCTCGATCGTCGCGCGACAGAATTACGTGCGCGCCCGGAACCCCTTGCGCGTGAAACCATAAATCGTCGGGCCGCGCGACGTGAAACGTCAGCTCCGCATTCTCCACCGGCGACCGCCCGACGACGATGCGCGAGCCGCGAGGCGTACGCAGCTCGAGCAGACGCCGTTTTCGCTTGCGCGTCGCCGGACGAGTCGCAGCGCGCCGGCGTTGCAGCTCGTCGACCGCCGTTTCGACGTCCTCGATATCTTCGCTGCCGGCCCGTTGCGCTTCCCATTGCAGCGTGTCGACAATTTGCAGTGCGCCAAGGACGGTGCGTTCGCGATCGGCGATATGCGGGAGACTGCTGCCGAGCTTCTTGTATTCGGTAAAGAGCGAGGCGGCGCGGTCTTTCGCGGCTTCGCGCTCGTCATCTGCTAGCATGTAAAAGGTTGCGAAAATGCTCTCGCCTTGCGCGCGCAGATCCTCGCGCCGTTGCGCTGCGGCCCGCTTATTGGAAAGCGCTTGTAGCTCGTCGCGCAGCTTGCGCTCGCGATCGCTCAAGCGACGCAATAACGCATCGCGGCGCCGAAGGTCCCGCGCCTTCTCCGCGTGGCGCGTCTGTTCGGCCCGCGCGCCGGCAAAGAGGTCCAGCACGGAACCTTCGGGGGGCACCTCGATCGTACGCGGCTGCGCGGGCAACGGCGGCAAGACGTACGGTAAACCCGGCGCAGTCGCGCGGCGCGGATTCTCTGCGGGCGAAAACTCTTTGCGAGCGGCAACGACGCTCTCGCCCTTGACTAAGACGATATTTCCGAAACGCGGAACGAGCTCCACATAAAGGTCGAGCTCTTCGCCGACTCCAAAGCGCGAGCGCGCCGAAAACCGGAACCGCAGAAGCCGATCGGAACGCCGCGATGCAACACCCGTGAGCGTCATTCCTTTCAACGAACGCGCGAGCGTTCGGGCAAACCCCGGCTCTTCGAGGATGCCTAGCTCGCCATCTTCGAGCGTTACGAGCGGGGGCGAGGAGAAGAGATCGATCGCCAAGACGCAGCGCTCGCCGCCGCGACGAAGGACCAGCGCCGCTCGCCCATCGGGCAGCAGTCCGGCGTCTTCAACTCGCCGGCCGCGCAGCCGCTCCTCGAGCTCGCGCGCCAGACGCGCGATGAGGACCCAATCGGTAAGCATCAAACGTTCCTCAGCGTGAACACGCGAATCGCTCTCATTGCACTCGTTCTGACGGCCTGCAGCGGTGCCTCGCCGGCGCCCCAGGGGTGGACGCCGATTCCTGGATCGAGCGATGCATGGTCGCAAGGACGAGGTGCCGCTCGCCAAGAGTACTCGTATAGCCGAAAGCGCTTCCCGGGAATGCTGCAAGACCTGGCATCGGCGGTCGCGATCGACGTGCTGCTGCATAACCGCGGTGCGAAGCTGCGCAGCAGCCAGCCCTTTGCGCCCTGTCCGGGTGCGGCTGGAGTCGCGACGGTTTCGTTACCTGGGGGCAAGACATTGCGGGAAGGGTTCGCCGTGCACGACGCTCTGGCCGTGCGAACCGTCTACGCTCTCCCAGCGGCCGCGCAGCCAGATCCCAACGTCCAAGTCGCGATGCAAAACGTGCTCTGTTAGGCAAATTCGAGGTCAAGGGCTCGCCCGGCGTGAAGGGATTCAGCGTTGATCACGGGGCCGGGCCTTCTGTTTGTGGTCTCGGGGCCGTCCGGGGCCGGCAAGGACACGCTCGTCGCGGCGCTGCGAGGCCTCCGGCCGAGCCTGCGGTACTCGGTGTCGGCGACGACGCGCGAGCCTCGGCCGGAGGAGCAGCCGGGGGAGCATTACTTCTTCGTTTCGCGCCAGGAGTTCGACCGGCTGCGCGACGGTGGGAATCTTTTGGAGTCGCGCGAGTACAATGGCAACCTTTATGGGACCCCGCGCGATTACATCGAGCGGAGTCTGACCGAGGGCTACGACGTCATCATGAAGCCCGAAGTCAACGGCGCGCTGGCCATTCGGGCGGCGTTTCCGGACGCGGTGCTGATCTTCGTCGTTCCGGATCGTTTCTCGAATCTCCGCGAGCGGCTGCTCGCACGCCGAACCGAGACGAACGAGGAGATCGCCCGGCGGCTCGAAATTGCGACTCGCGAGATGAACTTCATCCGCCAGTTCGATTACATCGTCGTCAACGAGCAGGATTGCACCGAACAGGCGGTCCGCGATCTTGACGCAATCTTGCAGGCGGAGCGCTTTCGCATCCACCGCTACCCCGACGACTCGATCCGGCGCGTCGAGTCATCGTAACGAAAGGAATCATGACCAAGTCCGTATTCGGAGATCTCGACGCACTCTTAGAGCACGCAGATTCGAAGTTTAGCCTCGTCAATATCGTCACGAAGCGCGCTCGGCAGTTAAATAACTGGATTCGGGTCCAGCAGTTGCCGGCGACCGATCGTCGCGAATACTTCGCGAGCGAGCCTCTCGTCGACCGGGAAACCATCAACCCGAACAAACCCGTCTCGATCGCACTCGATGAAATCGCCGAGGGAAAGATCGAGTACCGCCGCACCCGCGAGGGCATCAAGTAGGTCAACATGTGCGGGATCGTCGGATACATCGGCCAGCGCGACAGCGTTCCCATCATCCTCGACGCGCTGCGGCGTCTCGAGTATCGAGGGTACGATAGCGCCGGCATCGCGGTCATCGACGCGTCGGGGAGACTGGCGGGTACCAAGGCCGAGGGAAAGCTTTCGCGCCTCGCCGAGCGCCTAAACAACGGCGAGGCGCTCTCAGGCGCCGTCGGCATCGGGCACACTCGCTGGGCGACGCACGGGGTCCCTTCGGATGCCAACGCCCATCCACACCTGGATTGCACGGAGAGGATCGCCGTCGTCCACAACGGGATCATCGAAAACTACGCATCTCTTCGCGCGCGCCTCGCCGAGCTCGGTCACCTCTTCACGAGCCAAACCGACACCGAAGTACTGGCGCACCTTATCGAGCTCCACTACGACGGAAATCTAGAAGAGGCCGTGCGGCGCACGCTGCCCGAGGTCCGCGGGGCCTACGCCCTCGGCGTGATCTCCAGCGACGATCCCGAGCATCTGGTCTTTGCGCGCAACGGCGCCAGCCCGCTGGTGATCGGCATCGGCGACGGTGAGATGTACGTCGCCTCCGATACTCCGGCGATTCTGCCGTACACGCGGCGCGAGGTCATTCTGCAGGAGGGCGAAATCGCCGTCGTGGGCCGTGATGGATTTCGGTTGACCGACTATGCCGGCTCGCGCATCGAACGAGAGCCCATTGCGGTTACCTGGGACCCGGGCTCGGCCGAGAAGAGCGGTTTCAAGCATTTCATGCTCAAAGAGATCTTCGAGCAGCCGCAGGTCATCAAGGAGACTTTGAGCGGGCGGATCGACGACTCGGGCGACGTCCATCTCGGTGCCGAGCTCGGCACGATCACCCCCGAGCGGCTCCAAGGGCTCAGTAAGATCGCCATTACCGGTTGCGGTACCGCTTTTCATGCGGGACTGGTCGGCATGTATCTGCTGCGTTCGCTCGTGCATCTGCCCGTCGAAATGGAGCTGGCGAGCGAGTTTCGCTACGGCGACCCGGTCATCGATCCCACGACCCTGGTGATTGCGATGTCGCAGTCGGGCGAGACCGCGGACACCATTGAGGCCGTGCGGATCGCAAAGCAATCGGGCTGCGGCGTCTTGGGTATTTGCAACGTGCTCGGATCCCATTTGACTCGGCTCGCGGACGGCATGCTCTATACTCGGGGCGGACCGGAAATCGGCGTTGCCGCAACCAAAACCTACGTCTCCCAAGTGGCAGCGTTGACGCTCTTCGCGCTCTATCTCGCGCGTTTGCGCGGAACCACCGGCGAGGCAAGTCTACGCGCGATCGCCGACGGCACGAAGCTTCTTCCGGCAGCCGTCGACATCGTTCTGAACATGTCTGACGAGATTCGCCGCGTGGCACGCGAGTTGCGCAAGTCGCAAAGCGTGCTTTTCATCGGCCGCTACGTCAACTTTCCGACGGCGCTGGAAGGCGCCCTCAAACTGAAAGAGATTTCGTATATCCACGCTGAGGGCTATCCGGCCGGCGAGATGAAACACGGCCCGATCGCATTGCTCGATCCGAGCGTTCCGGTCGTCGGTATCATGACCGAGGACCGCGTTCGAGAGAAGATGCTTTCAAATCTTATGGAGTCGAAGGCGCGCGAAGCGCCCGTGATCGTCGTAGCAAATATCGGCGACGACGAGGCGAAGAGCGTTGCCGATCACATCTTTTGGGTTCCGCGGGTCCACGAGCTGCTCTCGCCGATCGTTAACGTCATTCCGCTACAGCTTTTGGCCTATCACATCGCCGATATCGAAGGCAAAGACGTCGATCAGCCCCGCAACCTGGCTAAGACCGTCACGGTCGAGTGATGGCTCGGTCCGATGGAAGAAGACCCGACGAGCTGCGGCCGGTCTCGATCGAGCCCGGCTTCCTCAAATACGCCGAAGGCAGCGCGCTGATCAGCGTGGGGAACACTCGCGTCCTCTGCGCCGCCTCGGTTGAAGATCGCGTTCCAATCTGGATGAAAGGGCGCGGCCTCGGCTGGGTGACCGCCGAATACGCCATGCTGCCGCGAGCGACGCAAGAACGCACGCAACGCGAGGTTTCCAAAGGACGGCTAGGTGGCCGTACGCACGAAATACAGCGCATTATTGGGCGGGCTCTGCGCGCCGTAACCGACACGGCGAAGCTGGGCGAGCGGACGATCTGGCTGGATTGCGATGTGATTCAAGCCGACGGCGGCACGCGGACCGCGGCCGTCACCGGAGCGTACGTCGCGCTCGAGCTGGCGTTGCGCACGCGCTTCGATGCGGCGGTACGCGAGCGTTGGCCCTTGCAAGCGATGGTGGCGGCGACTAGCGTGGGGATCGTGGGCGGCCGTACGCTCCTCGATCTTGCCTACGACGAGGATAGTGCGGCGTTGGTGGATATGAATGTCTTCATGACCGACGCTGGACGTTTCGTCGAGCTGCAGGGCACGGCCGAAGCGGCGCCATTCGACCGGCGCGAGCTCGAGGCGCTCCTGGCGCTCGCCGAGGGCGGAATTCGCCGGCTCTTCGAAGTACAGCGCGCCGCGCTAGGCCCTTCGCCCGTTCATGCCGGCTGATCCCGGGCTGCGGGATCTGGTGGCGCGCGTGGGAGCGTTCCACATCACCGATGGCGCGATGAAACGCGCGCAGCGCGCGATCGAGACGGCTCTTGAAAAGGACGAGGTCGACGCCGGGGCGGGGCACGCCTACCGCAGCGCGGTACGCCGGTACTTTGAGAGCTTCGATCGGGAAGCACGCGCACATCTGCGCGACGTGGATCGCCGCCTCGAACATACCAATCAGGTCGTTTTCAATCTCACTGCCGAACGCGGCGTCGCCGTCAAGCGCATCGAAGCGACGCAGGCCGTGTTGAATGCGCTGGCCGGCGCGGAGGGTTCGCCGTGAGAATTCTGGCTCGGGTCGGGCGCGTGACGAACGACTTTTTCGAGTATGCCGGCGGCGTGACGCTGCTTACCGCGGATTCGCTCGGCTTTTTGGTGCGGCTTCGCGTCCGCGTCGCGGAGACGGTGTCGCAATGCGCCTTGCTCGGGGTGCAGTCGCTGGTCATCGTCCTGTTGACGTCGCTCTTCACCGGTATGGTCATTTCGCTCGAGTCGGCGCAACAGGCGGTCGCCTACGGCTTTTCCAGTTTCGTAGGGGGAGCCGTGGCGTACGCCGCCGTGCGCGAGCTCGGCCCGATGCTCACGGCCGTCGTTGTCGCCGGGCGCGTGGGTGCCGCGATCGCTGCCGAAATCGGCTCGATGGTCGTCACCGAACAGGTTGAAGCACTGCGCTCGATGGGCGTGGAACCGGCGCGGTTCCTGGTCGTGCCGCGCCTTGTGGCGTTGCTCTTGATGCTGCCGTTGCTCACGATCTTCGCCGACGTGGTCTCGATTGTCGGCGGCATGTGGATCGCTCGCGAGTACGCACACATCCCATACCACGAGTTCATCCGCTCCGTCCGTCAGGCGATCGATTTTAGCGACGTGGTCAAAGGCTTGCTCAAGACCTTCGTTTTTGCGACGATCATCGCGATGGTCGGCGCATACCAAGGCCTCTCCACGCGCGGCGGCGCCGCGGGAGTCGGGCAGTCCACGACGTTTTCCGTCGTGTTGGCAATCATTCTGATATTCACTTCGAATTTCGTTCTCTCGTTGCTGCTCTTCGGCGGCCGATGAACTCAAAAAATGGTCGCAGTCTCATCGCGCGAGTCGATGGCGTGACGCTCTCGTTCGGCGACCGTATCGTATTGAAGAACTGCAGCCTCGACGTCGTCGAGGGTGCCATCACCTGCATCATCGGACTCTCGGGAGCCGGCAAGTCCACGATCCTGCGACTGCTCGACGGCCTACTGCTTCCCAGCGAAGGCCACATCTACGTGCTTGGCAGCGACCTGTGCCACCTGTCCGAAGAGCAGGTCAACGTCATGCGGCAAAAAATCGGCCTCTCGTTTCAGTTCGCCGCGCTCCTCGACAGCCTCAGTGTGGGCGATAACGTGGCGCTTCCGCTGCGCGAGCACACGAAACTCTCGCGCGCGGAGATTCGGCAGACGGTCTTCGAGGCGCTCGATAGCGTGGGACTCGCTCACGCGTACGACGACCTGCCGGCGGAGCTTTCGGGCGGCATGCTTAAACGCGCGGGGTTCGCGCGCGCCATCGTTACCCGGCCGGCACTGGTCCTCTACGACGAGCCGACGACCGGCCTCGATCCCATCGTCAGCAAGTTGATCACCGAGACGATTCTGAAACTGCGCTCGAAGCTCAACGGAACGGCGGTCGTGATCTCACACGACCTGCCCTCGATCTTCACAATGGCGGATTATATCGCAATGCTCTTCGAGGGTGCCATCATCGCGTACGACACGGCGGATCGAATCCGCAACTCCCCCAACCCGATCGTTCAGCAGTTCCTCCAAGGCTCCGAGGCGGGGCCGATTCAAATATAGGCTCTTTGCGCCGGGAGACTAAATAAGGAGAAGTATGACGAAGCAGGCCCAGGTCGGTGCGTTCACGATAGTCGCGCTGCTCCTGCTCTTCGGAGTCTTTTATCTGGTGACCGATTTCGGGACTCGGCATACCGGATATCGCGTGGGAGTTCGCTTTGAGTCTGCGTCCGGCTTGACGCCGGGGGCGCAAGTCTACTTTAGCGGCGTCGACGCGGGTGCGGTCGACTCCGTACAGCTCCTGCCGGATAACACGGTCGATGTGATCTTGGCAATGAACCACGATATCAACATACCGGTTGCCTCGCGCTTCCTCATCCAAGCTCCGTTGACCGGCTCGCCCGCCGTGGTGATCGTGCCGCCGAGGGAGAAACCGCCGATCGCGTTGCTCCCGCGCGAAGTCCTGCCCGTCGACGAGCAGCCACGCGGCGTGAATGCCACAAGTATCGGCGATCTGCTCGAAGAGGGGCAGGGAGAGATCAAGCACCTCGACTCGCTGATGGCGCTGCTGGAGAAGCGCACGCCGCGACTGCTGGACACACTTCAAACGACGCTCAACAACGCGAACGAGCTGACGATCACGACGAAGAGCTCGCTGCGGCAGCTTTCGAGCGAGTTGCTGGCGGTCGGTGCAAACTTGCAGAGCAGTCTCGCTAGCGCCAGCACCAACGTCGAACAGCTCTCCGCCACGCTCAATGGCGCCGCGACCACCGATTCGAAGAAGGTCGGATTCCTGCTCGACCAGTTTTCGTCGACGGCCGTCTCGCTCAACCACTCGATGGGCGCGCTCGAGAATCTTGCGACCGACCCTCGCCTAAAAGCAAATATCCTTGCGACCACGCAGAGCATTGCGGATACGACGGCAACGATCGCCGCACTCACCAAAGACTTGCGTACGGTGACGGGTAATCCGCAAACCCAAGCGCAGGTCCGCAGCACGGTCGCCAATCTCGATGCAGTCATGCAGCGAGCCAACTCGCTCCTGGGTCAGCTTGGAGGAACGAGCAGCGTCTATGGCGTTGACGCCGGGGCGACGCCGGCGCCGGCCGTCCTGCCGAGCGTCTCGCCATATCCCGACGTTCTGCCGACCGGCGGTACGACCCAAGGCACCGGGATTTCGCCCGAGGCGCGTGCGCGGCTTCAAGGTCAGCTCAACAAGCTGGCCAGCAATCTCATTGCCATTCAAGTGCGACTTAGCGGCCTCTCGCCGCAGCACAACCCCGGATTGAATCCCGTACTGACGAGCAGCCGAGGTCCGCTGGGAGACCTCAATCTGGTGCTCTTACCGCACGGCAGCACGAGCGTTGTCGTGGGCGCCAATGCGATCGGAAACAATACGACGTGGAACGCGGTGCTCGAGGCAAATAAGGGCGACTTTCACTTCGGCGGAGGCGTTCTCTATTCGCAAATGGGCCTGCTCGGGCAGTACCAGCCGTTGCGCGGCTTTGGCCTTGAAACACGCATCTACGATCTTACGTATCCCATGATCGACGTGTACGGAAATTTCAAGATTGCCCCCGGCGCGCAGCTTTTCTTCGGGCAACGGGACATCACGCATACGTCTCGACGGAACACCTTCGGACTTCAGTATCAGTTCTAATGAATATCGGCATCATCGGCGCCGGTGCGATGGGGACCCTCTTCGGGTTCCATCTCGCCGATCGTTGCAGCGTGACGATCCTCGACGACAACGCGGAGGTCGTTCGAGCGGTCGAGCGCAACGGCCTTAGAGTCAACGACGAGCCCGCGCGTTTCGTAGCGATCGCGGACCGGCCTCGCGATTTGTACGGCTCGCACATGCTCTTTCTCTTCGTTAAAGCGGTGGACACGCTACGAGCGCTGCGCGCCTTCGCCGGCGAACTCGATCCCACGGCGCCGGTGATCTCGCTTCAGAACGGCGTCGGCAACGAAGATGCGATCAAGACGGCTTTAGGGGGTGCGGTTCCCGTGATCTTGGGCATCACGACGGAGTCTTCACTGACGATCGAGCCGGGTCACGTACGCAGCTCTCAGGCAGGCAATACGATCATTGGATCGACGACCGCGTCGTCCACCATCGCGCGCACCGTTACCGAGCTTCTGACCGGGAGCGGTCTGCGTGCGGCCGTCGTCTACGACATTCGCCCGCACCTCTGGGGAAAGCTCGTCGTCAACGCATCCATTAACGCGCTGTCGGCGATTCTCGATTGTGACGCCGGCGATATTCCCAACGACCCTAACGCCGCGCGTCTCGCCGAAGCGCTTGCCGAGGAAACGGCCGGCGTCGCCGCGGCGCTGAAGATTAACCTGCCGTTCGTCAATCCGTGGCAGTACGTCACCGAGGTGGTGGCGCTCGGAGCGGATTTGAAGAGCTCGATGGCCTACGATCTCGAATCGGGTCATCCCAGCGAGATCAATCACATCAACGGAGCCGTCGTGGCGTTCGGGCGCCGGACCGCGATGCCGACTCCGTACAACGAGGCCATGGTGCGCCTGATCAAAGCGCGAGAGGCACTGCTCGCGCGCTCACGGTTGCGGTTGCAAACGTAAGAGCTGGATTCCGCCCGAAGCCGTCTCGACGTCAATCCGGCGCGCGCCTCCGCCGTTAACGCTGCCGTCAATGGTCTCGGAGCGGCCGTTCGAGACGCCGCGCAACCCAAAATCGGTAAAGAGCGCGCCATCGTCCGTATGTAAGTGAACGGTAAACCCGACGTTCGCGCGAACCCGCAACTGCAGGTCGCCGTGCTGCGTCGAAAAATGCAGCGTACCGGGCCAATCGCTCGCTCCCATCGTGACGGTGAGGTTTCCCCGGCCCACCGCGGCTTGCGCGTAACCCGGCACCAGCAACATGACGTTACCGCTTCGCGCAACGATGCGCGCGTTACCGGTAATATCCGTGACGTTCACGTCACCGCGCCGTGATTCGACGACCAAGTTCACGCGGCTGGGGACGCGAACCAGCAGCGCCGCCAGCGGATTGGGAGCCGTTACCACGAGGCCGCCGCCCGCTGCGCGGAGCAGCGGCGGAGGCGGAACGGCAGCCTTTGGAAGCGCCGTTGCCGCCACCGTAAAGAGATCGCGGTGTTGCGAAACTTCCGGCGCGAACGCATTGAACTGCGCGTCGGCGACCCGTTCCCTGAGCGTCGTCCCGGCTTTGAGAACTCCGACGGTCGTAACGTAGGGGGTCGTGCCGTTGCACGCGCCCAGTCCAAGAGCGATGAGAAGAAGGAGAATCAGC
>PMUK01000129.1 GCA_003166915.1 Candidatus Cybelea palsarum | reverse complement strand
ACTTCTATCCGGGCCGCGGCGCAAAGAGTCTCTGCAACACACCCCTGGGATACGCATACGAGATCCCGATCAACATCGGCAACGCCGTCTATGAACGCGCTGAGGCGCGCTACAAGCAGGTCTTTCCGCAATTGAACGTCACGGCTACTTTCTCGTACGGGCTCAACGTCGCTTACCCGTATGCTCTCGGGCCCAACGTTTCCAACCCAACGTCGGGCGGTACGTTGGTCGACTACCAGCAGTTCCTCGCCGTTCCACAGCAGCAGGGCTCGGCCGTCTTCATCTGGGCGCAGCGCGGCTGGCACGCCTCGACGGCGCTGACCATTGCCGGCAGAAACAACACGCTCAACCACCAGCCATATACCATGGTGGACGCCGCGCTCGGCAAAAACTTCGGTCACATCGATCTTACACTGGCGGCGACGAACGTCTTCAATGCGGCTTCGGGGCCCTTCACCCTTTACGACGCAGGCGTCCCCTACCGCGGACTCTATCCCGGCCCGAATGACAGCGCGTATCTCGCGAACCTCCCGACCAATGCACTGTTCGTCCAGCCGGCGTCGATCAAATTTATCGTAACGCTGCACGAATGAAAAAGCCCCGCTTCTTAAACGGGGCTTTTTAGTTCGGTCAGCGCCTTGACACTGGAGTCTACAGGTCTTCTGGATTGATGCCCTTCAAGCGATCGTACTGCGTCTTCGTCGGCGAGGCGTGCGGGTTTGCGGCCGCCTCGTAATCGCCTTCGTACTGGACGGTGAGCGGTTCCCGGTTGCGCTCGTAGGCGGTAACAAGGCGGCTCATTCCGTCGCCGTTGGCGCCCATGACTTCCGCGAGCGCCGCGTCGTCGGCGGTCATCGCGNNACTTGCCCTTGATCGCCGCATCGGTGAGCACGCGCGTCGTCTCTTGGAAACTCGCCGCCGAGAGGAACGACTCGGTCGCGAGCGATGCCTTCGTGACGCCGAGCAGTACCGGATTGGCCGCCGCAAGCTCCTTGCCGGCAGCCTTCATCCGTTCGTTGGCTTCGTGGAACTGTGCCGCTTCGATCAGTTGCCCCGGCAGCATCACCGTATCGCCGCCCTCGACGATTTTCACCTTGCGCAGCATCGACCGCACGATGACTTCGATGTGTTTGTCATTGATGTCGACGCCTTGCGAGCGATAGACCTTCTGCACTTCTTGAACCAGATAGTTCTGCAGAGCCGTCTCGCCTTTGACGCGCAGAATGTCGTGCGGGTTGAGGGAGCCTTCGTTGAGCTGGTCGCCCATCTCGATTTGCTGGCCTTCCTGCACCAAGAGATGGGTGCCCGGCGAAATCTCGTACTCGCGCTCTTCGCCGTGAGCGTCGGTGATATAGACGATGCGCTTGTTGCGCTCGTCGCCTAGCCGAACGGTTCCCGTGGCCTCCACGATCGTCGCTTGACCTTTTGGTTTGCGCGCTTCGAAGATTTCCTCGACNNCCCGGCTCGCCGATGGACTGCGCGGCGATGATGCCGACGGCCGTGCCGATGTCGGCGCGGTTTCCCGCGGCCAAGTCACGCCCGTAACACATCGCGCAGACGCCGTACTTGGATTGACACGTGAGCACCGAGCGAATCTTCACCTCGGTGACTCCCGCATCCATGAGCGCTTTGCCCTTCTCCTCGTCGATCTCTTTATCGCGGGTGATGATCGCCGTCGTTGGGCGTTTGGGATCGAGACGGACCTCCTCGGCCGCCCGCCGTCCGATGATGCGGTCGATGAGCGGTTCGATGACCTCTTTGCCGACCCGGATGTCGCTGACCGTGATGCCGTTGGCCGTGCCGCAATCTTCCTCGCGGATGATGACGTCCTGCGCGACGTCGACTAAGCGACGCGTCAGATAGCCAGAGTCCGCCGTGCGCAGCGCCGTGTCGGCCAGACCTTTGCGTGCGCCGTGCGTCGAGATGAAGTACTCGAGAACGGTGAGGCCTTCTTTGAGCGACGCCTTGACCGGGATTTCGAGAATTCGGCCCGACGGGTCCGACATCAAGCCGCGCATGCCGCCGAGCTGTTTCACTTGCGCGATCGAGCCGCGGGCGCCGGAGGTCGCCATCATGAAGACCGGGTTGAGCGGATTCTGCGCCGCCTGCATGGCGGTCGTGACCTCATCGGAGGATTTCGACCAAATCTCGATCGTCTTGTTGTAGCGCTCGTCTTCCGAAATGAAGCCCTGCTCGTAGAGCCGGTGCAGCTCGTCCACTTCCTTCTGCGCCTTGGCGATGATCTCGTGCTTGCTCTGCGGGACGATGACGTCGCTAATCGAGACGGTCGTACCTGAGAGGGTCGCGTAATGGAAGCCGATGTCTTTGATCGCGTCCAAGAAGCGGGCCGTTTCGGCGTTACCATATTTGCGGTAGCAGTCGGTAATCGTCTTCTTCAAGCTGCCCTTGTCGACGATGCGGTTGACGAATTCATGATCCCAATGCTCGGGAAATGCGAGGTTGAAGATCGCGCGCCCAACGGTGGTCTTGATCAACTTGCCCTTCCAGCGAACGTAGATCCACTCTTGCAGCTCGACCTGCTTGGTGTCGTACGCCATGACGGCCTCTTTGCCGTCGTAGAACGTGGGAATCGCGCCGGCCGCGTCGGCCGACGGTGCGTCCTTCTTCCGATCGCGTTCGATACGTTCGTACTCTTCGGTTATTGGAGCTTTGGCAGGGCCGCTGTACTCGTCACCCTGGAAGGTGAGGTAGTAGAGACCCAACACCATGTCTTGGGTCGGGATCGATACCGGATTGCCGTATGCAGGCAGCAAGATGTTGTTCGAGGAGAGCATCAAAATGCGCGCCTCGGCTTGGGCTCCGGCAGAGAGCGGGAGATGCACGGCCATCTGGTCGCCG